>JBIKXA010000137.1:0-10378 GCA_044356015.1 Roseomonas sp. | reverse complement strand
CCACAATCACCGCGCCATCATCCGGCGCTTCAAGCCCGGCCAGGATATTCAGAATGGTGGTCTTGCCGCAGCCGGAATGACCAACCAGGCAGACAAATTCCCCGCGCGCAATGCCGAACCAGACATCTTGGAAAATCGTGGTCGGCCCATAGCGGCGCGCGACACCTTCAATGGAAACATAAGCTGTCATGGGCTTATTCCCGCCAGGCCACGGCACGCGCGCCAAGGCCGAGCAAGCGGTCCAGCGCCAGGCCAACCAGGCCGATCATGAGAATGGCAATCACGATATCGGCGATGGAAAGATTGTTCCATTGATTCCACACCCAATAACCAATGCCGGTGCCGCCAACCAGCATTTCGGCGGCCACAATCACCAGCCATGCGATGCCGATTGAAATGCGCATGCCTGTCACAATGGTGGGTGCGGCGGCGGGCAGGATCACGCGAATGGCGGTGCGCCAGCGCCCCGCTTCCAAGGTGCGCGCCACATTCAGCCATTCACGCCGCACCGATGCCACACCAAAGGCCGTATTCAGCAGCATGGGCCAGATGGAACAGATGAAGATGACGAAAACAGCCGAAATATTGCTGTCCTTGATGGAATAAAGCGCCAAAGGCATCCAGGCGAGGGGCGAGACCGGGCGCAGCACTTGAATAAAGGGATTGAGCGCGGCATTCAGCAAGGGCGACATGCCGATCACGAACCCAAGCGGGATGGCGACAATGGCCGCCAGCCCGAAACCGGCGCCAACCCGCAGCAGCGAATAGGCGATTTGCACGCCAATCCCCTGATCATTCGGCCCGCGCACATAGAAAGGATCGGCCAGCAATTCGACCAAGCGCGTAAAAATCGCGCTTGGCCCCGGCATGGGCGTGGTGCCGCCTTGCGCCGCCGCCTGGCCGAGCAGTGCCGCATATTCAGGATCAAGCGCGGCACCACCGCCACCTGCCTTGGGCATGACGGCAATTTCCCAGGCGCCCAGGAATAGCGCCAGGATCAGCAAGGAAAGCCCAGCGGAACGCCAGAAGGATACGTTGGCAGACATTTACGAACGACGAATGGCGAAGCTATTGAGATAGGCTTCGGGCTGAGCGGGATCAAAATCCCGCCCGAAAATGCGGTGCGTACGTGAAGCACTCGCCGGCACTTGCATACCAAGTTCGCGCATCGCCTTGGCCGCATCGGTCGCGAGAAACACCTGTTGCGCCACGCCGGCATAATCCACATCGCCGCGGATCTGGCCCCAGCGCTTCATCTGCGTCAGAATCCATGTCGCCATGGAATGCCAGGGGAAGGGATCGAAATTGATCCGATCCGGCACGCGCTGCACGCGACCAAGCCCATCGGCGAAGGTGCCTGTCAGTACCTGTTCGACAACGGTGGGCGGCTGGTTCAGGTAATTCTGCCCGGCAATGGCTTGGGCCACTTCGCGCCGGTTTTCCGCCTTGGAGGCATAGGCGGTGGCTTCCACAATCGCACGCATCAGGGCAGCGAACGTATTGGGCGTTTCAGTCATCATGCCGCGCGGCACGGCGAAGGCGCAGCAGGGGTGACCATCCCAGAATTCCTTGGTCAGCACATGAATGAAGCCAACACCATCAAAAACGGCGCGCTGGTTGAAGGGATCGGGGCCCAGATAGCCATCAATATTATCGGCGCGCAGATTGGCGACCATCTCAGGCGGTGGCACCGAGCGGATCTGGATATCGCGGTCGGGATCGAGACCAGCTTCGGCGACATAGGCGCGCAACAGATAATTGTGCATCGAAAAATCAAACGGCACGGCGAAGCGGAAGCCCTTCCAATCCTTTGGATCGCGCTTTTCACGATGTTTGTTGGCAAGGGTAATCGCCTGGCCATTGGTATTTTCAATCGCCGCCACTGCCCAAGGCACGGGCTGCGCCACGCCAACGCCAAGCGACATCGCGACCGGCATGGGCGAGAGCATGTGCGAAGCGTCATATTCGCGCGCGATGGATTTGTCGCGGATCACCGCCCAACCTGCGGTGCGGATCACTTCCACATTCAGGCCATTGCGCTGATAGAAGCCCATCGGATGCGCCATGATGATCGGGGTCGCGCAGGTGATGGGAATGAAACCGATCTTCAGATCGCGCTTTTCCGGCGCACCGCCGCCCTGCGCCATGGCTTCACGCGCACGGGCCAAAGGAAACACGCTATCCAGCGCGGCGAACAGCGTGCCCGCGCCGACCGCATTGATCAAAGCGCGGCGCGTGGCCGCTTGCGGGAAGGCCGCGCGCAGCACCGCTTCCTGCGCAACTTCGCCAAAGGCGCCGGTGCCATCCGCGGGCGCCGCATCACAGGTGAAGCCCGCGCCATGGGTGGAGCCGCAGCCGCAAGGGCCGGCGGCATGGGCAGGGGGGCGACGATGAAAGGCCATGAAGCATCTCCCGAATCTTCTCAGCGCGGCGCGCTGTCTCAGCGGGGGAAGCAAGGCTTGTGCCGCGATTCTGGGCGAAATGGACGGGATAAGAGAGACAACTCGCCGAATTAAGGATCAATTTGATTATATTTTATGCAAATACACCCTGCCAAGCCGCTTCCAGGCTTGGCAGGGGTAGTCAAAGACTTTCAAACCACCGGGCTTTTCCCGCCATCCACATTGATGGCCGTGCCGCTGATGAAGCCGCCCTGTTCGCTCGCCAGCAGCAAGGCCAGGGAGGCAAATTCCTCGGCCTTGCCGATGCGCCCGAGCGGCACCGCCTTGCCCTGTTCGGCCTTCCAATCCTCCCAGGTGATGTTGCGCTTTTCGGCGGCATGGCGGCGCACCCATTGGTCGCTTTCGATAATGCCAACGAGCATGGCATTCACCAGCACATTATGGGGGGCGAATTCGCTCGCAATCGCCTTGGTCAGCGCCATGCCGGCGGCACGCGAAACGGAAGTCGGCGTGGACCCCGCCAAAGGCGCCTTGGCGCCGATATTCAGCACATTGATGACACGCCCCCATTTGCGATCCCGCATGGCAGGCAGCGCGAGCCGGCAAAGCCGAATGGCAGCAAACAGCTTCAGATCCAGATCATCCTGCCAAAGCGCATCCGATACTTCCAGGAAGCCGCCGCGCTGCGATGTGCCGGCATTATTGATCAGGATATCCACCTGGCCGAGCCCTTTCACCGCTGCCGCATAGGCGGCCTCACAGCCCTCGGCGGTGCGGATATCGGCGGAAATGGCTGCCACCTTGGCGGCAGGGGCAGCAGCGCGGATTTCAGCTTCGGCCTTCGCCAGGCTTTCGGCCCCGCGCGCCACAATGGCGACATGCCCGCCGGATTCGGCAAACATCTTCGCGATAGCCAGCCCAAGACCCTTGGACCCGCCGGTGATGAGCGCGGCGCGCCCATTCAAGGTGATATTCATGGATTACTCCCCCTATGAAGGCGCCCATCCTGCCGCAAGTAGGGCGAGACGCAAACCGGAAGGGAGGGGAAAGCTGGGGCGACCAACGGGACTCGAACCCGTGACATCCAAGACCACAACCTGGCGCTCTACCAACTGAGCTATGGCCGCCACCAACGAGGCTGAGATAGGCCCGCCCGCCCGGCGCCGTCAACCGCGCAGCCTTGGGTTGCGCCGGCAGGGGCGGAAATGACATGGTGAAGCCATGTCCCAAGCTGAACCCGCCCGTTCCCTGGCCCTTCCCATCGCGCTCGTGATCACCTGCGCCGTTTGCGGTGCGATGCTCGCCATGGGCTTGCGCCAATCCTTCGGCCTGTTCCTTGCCCCCATGACGACGGAACATGGCTGGGCGGCACGGGATTTCGCCTTTGCCATCGGGTTGCAGGTGCTGATCAATGGCATCAGCCAACCCTTCATGGGCCAGCTTGCGGATCGCTTCGGTGGCCGGCGCGTGGTAATGGGCGGCGCCGTGCTTTACTGCATCGGCATTCTGGGCATGGCGCTTTCGGAATCCGTGGTGCCCTTCACCTTCTTCGCCGGCTTCATCATGGGCATGGCGGTCTCCGCCGCCGGGATGCCCACAATTATCGCGAGCCTGACCCGCATGTTGCCGCCTGAAATGCGCGGGCGCGCGACAGGGCTTGGCACGGCGGGGTCCTCTGCCGGGCAATTCCTGGTGGTGCCGCTGGCGGGCTTCGCCATTCAGGGCTTTGGCTGGCAGGGCGCGCTTTTCGCCATGGCAATGGCAGCCCTTTTCATGATTCCCCTGGCGCTGCCGCTGGCCGATAAGCAGCCGGCACCCGCGCCTGGTGTGGCGGCCGATAATGAAACCGCGCGTTCCGCCATGGGGCGCGCTTTGCGTGATCCCAGCTTTTGGTATCTGTCATCCGGCAATTTTGTTTGCGGGCTGCATGTTTCCTTCCTGACCGTGCATCTGCCGGGCTTTGTGCATAGCTGCGGCCTGCCGCTTTATGTCGGCGCCGGCGCCATTTCCATGATTGGCCTGTTCAACATCATCGGTTCCTTGGCTGCGGGCGAATTGTCGCAACGCTGGAAGCGGCGCGAATTGCTGGTGGGGATTTTCGCCGCGCGCGCCGTGCTGATGACGGTATTTTTGCTGTCGGAGAAAACCACCGCGACCGTGCTGGTCTTCTCGGCGCTGATGGGCCTGCTTTGGCTTTCCACCGTGCCGCCAAGCCTTGCGCTTTGCGCGCGAAATTGGGGCCTCAGGTGGCTGGCCACGATTTTCGGCATGGTCTTTGTCAGCCATCAGATTGGCGGTTTCACCGGCGCCTTCCTGGGCGGCATTATTTTTGACCGCACCGGGTCTTATGATCTGATGTGGGTGATTGGCATTTTGGCCGCCGTCTTCGCCGCCGTGATCCATATGCCGATGCGCGATGGGCCGCGTGTGCAGCCCGCCACGGCCTGATTCCATTCGAGAGGTTTTGTCATGCGCCTTGCCCTGATCCATGCGCTGCGCCATTCGCCGCCGCCGATTGAAGAAGCCTTTGCGCGGCTTTGGCCCGGCCAGACATTGATGAACCTGCTGGATGACAGCCTTTCCGCCGATCTGGCGCGGGAGGGCAAGCTCACGCCGCGCATGACGGAACGGTTTTTGACTTTGGCGCGCTATGCCGCCGGCACGGGCGCGGATGGCATATTGTTCACTTGCTCCGCCTTCGGCCCCTGCATTGAAGCCTGCGCGCGGGATTTGGCGCCCATGCCCGTGCTGAAACCGAATGAGGCGATGATCGAAGAAGCCATCACCAAGGGCAAGCGCATCGGGCTTTTGGTGAGTTTCGCCGGCACAATCCCATCCATGATCCCGGAATTTCCGCCGGGGATTACCGTGGTGCCAAAGCTCGCCGAAGGCGCGCTGGCCGCTTTGGATGCGGGTGATTTCGCGACGCATGACAGGCTGGCCGCTGAAGCGGCGCGCGATCTGGCGGATTGCGATGCGATCGCGCTTGGCCAATTCAGCCTGGCACGCGCCAAGCCTTTGGTGGAACAGGCAACGGGCAAGCCCGTGCTGACCACGCCGGATAGTGCCGTGTTGAAGTTGAAGCGTTTGCTGGGCGGGTAAAGGACTTAAACCGGCAAGCTGGCCTCCGCCAACAAGCCACCTTTTGGCAGGTTCTTCAGCACCACATCGCCGCCATGGCCGCGCAGGATATTGCGCGCGATGGTCAGCCCAAGCCCGGTGCCGCCGGTTTCGCGATTGCGGCTGGCCTCCAGCCGCCGGAAGGGGGTGAATACCGCCTCCAACTCCGCCTCAGGAATGCCGGGACCTTCATCGGCGACGGTCAGGCGCACCAGGCCAGCGCCATTTTGGGACAGCACCAAATGCGCCGCGCCACCATAATTCAGCGCATTGGCCACCAAATTCGCGATGGCACGTTTCAGCGCGAGTGGCTTGGCGCGGATCACCAATTTTTCCGGCCCCTCATAGCTGATCTTTTCCGCCTGATCAGGATGCGCGTCACTCGCCTCATCGGCCACGGTGCGGCACAGTGCCGCGATATCCATCTGGGTCGCCGGTTCTGTCGCCGCGTCATCGCGCGCAAAGGCAAGGGTCGCGCCGATCATCGCTTCCATCTCATCCAAATCAGCCAGCATTTTGCGGCGCTGTTCATCATCATCCATGAATTCGGCGCGCAGTTTCAGCCGCGTGATGGGCGTGCGGAGATCGTGCCCAATCGCGGCCAGCATTTGCGTGCGGTCCGCCACAAAAAGCCGGATACGCGCAGCCATTTCATTGAAGGCGCGCGCGGCGGTGGCGACCTCGGTCGGGCCAGCTTCCGGCAAGGGCGGCGCATTCACATCGCGCCCGAGCCGATTTGCCGCCTCCGCCAAAAGCCGCACGGGGCGCATCAGCCGCGCCACCGCCCAAAGGATCAGTAAAACGGCGGCCAGCGTCATGCCGAAAAACGCCGCGAGGAAGGTATCCGAATGCCAAGGCCGCGGCGGCGGCAGGGAAGCGCGGAGATTGAGCCAAGGCCCATCCGGCAGGCGGAGCGATGCCGCAAACCCTGCCGAGCCCAATTCCGCGATGCGGATTTCGCGCGGGCGCAAGCGCGGTGGGCCGGAAGCGAGCAAATCCAAGCGAAACAGCCTAAGGATATGCGGCGAAACCGGCGGTGCGCCCACGCGCACAATCGGCGCCAAATCCAAATCCACCGTAAGCCCTTCTGGCAGATCAAGATCAGCGATGATCTGTGCGCGCCGATCAGGCGTGGAAAGCACCGCCGCACGCCAAGCGCCAAGGCTGCGCCCCGCGATTTCACGCGCCTGCACAAAACGCTGCAGATCCACGCGATCCAGGGCATGGATGGTGAGGCCCGCCGCTTGCACCAGCATGAGTGCGACAATCAGCGCAACGGCAGTGCGGCCACCAAGGCTGCCAGGCCACCAGCGTCGCCGCGGGGGCGCGGCGACAGGGGCGACTTCAGCCACGATCCACCGTGGTGGCCAGCACATAGCCGCCGCCACGCACGGTCTTGATCAAAGCGGGGTTGCGGCCATCATCTTCCAGGCGTCGCCGCAGGCGCGATACCGCGACATCAATGGCGCGATCATAAGGCCCGGCTTGCCGCCCGCGCAGCAAATCCATCAGCATGTCGCGGGTCAGCACGCGATTGGGCCGATCGAGCAGCACCAGCAGCAATTCATATTCACCCCCGGTCAAGGGAACTTCCACCCCATCGGGGTTGAGCAGACGTCGGCGCGTGGGTTCCAGGGTCCAGCCGGAAAAGCGGATCACCTTGGCGGGTGGTTCCTTGGCGGCTGCGCCATCGCCAGAGGCGCGGCGGAGCACGGCGCGGATGCGCGCCAGCAATTCGCGCGGGTTGAAGGGCTTTGCCAAATAATCATCAGCGCCGAGTTCAAGCCCCACGATGCGGTCTGTCTCCTCACCCATTGCGGTCAGGATCACAATGGGCACATCGGATTGGGTACGCAGCCAGCGTGCGAAATCAAGCCCCGGTTCCCCCGGCATCATCAGGTCGAGCACGACAAGATGATAGCGCCCAAGCGGCCAAAGCCGGCGCCCTTCGCGGGCATCGCGTGCGGCACTCACGCGCAGGCCCTGCTTTTCCAGGAAGCGGGACAGAAGATCGCGGATTTCGCGATCATCATCAACGATCAGGATATGCGGTGCGTTTTCCATGCCCTGTTACATTAGTGGTTTTGTGGCGCCATTCATCAGCCCATGTTGCGAAGTGTATCGGGGGCGGTGCCGGTTGCTCTTCGTTGCACTTTGGCATGCCCGATGCCTTTTGCCAGCAATATTTCCGCCCCATCCTCAGGCGTATCGGATCAGGGCCTGACCTGCCCCCAGACTCACCCGGCCCTGTTTCCGCTGATGCGCCCTGGCCTTATGCGCCGGGGCGCATCGCCTTTTTTTTGGGCCACCCTGTCAGACCGGCTGCAAGGGACGATGTGGGCCTTCGGGCGCGATCGAGATGATCGGATCACCCACGCGCAGCACGCCACCTTGCAGCACAATCGCCATGACGCCGGATTTGCGGATCAGCCCGCCCGAGGCATCGCGCCCGAGCATGGCCGCCATCAACCCCGCTTGGAAATGATCAAGCTGCGCGCAAGGATTGCGCAGCCCGGTGATTTCCACAATCGCCTCTTTCCCCAGGCAAAGCCTTGTGCCGGTGCCAAGCCCCAGCAGATCAAGCCCGCGCGTGGTCACATTTTCCCCGATATCGCCAGGAAAAGCGCGCAGACCAGATGCTGCGCGCCGCCAATGCCTGAGGAATTATAGCTGTATCTGCCGGGATTGGCCTTTACCAGCGCCATGAAGCTCCGCAAATCCTGCGCCGGAAAATCGGGCTTCACCAGCAGCATGAAGGGCGCGATGCCGAAGATCACCACCGGGGCCAATTCGCGTTCCGGGTCATAGGGGGTGCGCTGCACCAGCGGGCTGAAGCTGATGGGACCGATGGAGGCGGAGAGGATAACATTACCGTCAGGCGGCGCCTTAGCGACCAGATCCGTGCCGATCTGCCCACCCGCACCGGGGCGGTTTTCCGGCACCACCACCTGGCCCAGCCTTTCCTGAAGTCTTTGGCCGGCGAGCCGCCCAACCACATCGGTGGCCTGGCCCGGTGGCCAGGGGATCACCATGCGGATTTGTCGGTTGGGCCAGGGTGCCTGCGCTACGGCGGGGCTTATGGCGCCGCGCAAAATGGCCGGTGCGGCCAGGGCTGAAAGCGCGGTAAGCGCAAGAAGCTTGCGACGATCAGGCATGAATTTCTCCCTCGGCATGGGGTCATGTCGCCCCTTTGCTAAGGCATGGCCTGAAGCAGTTTTGCCGATCACGCTATAGGGTGCGGCGCTGGCGGGGGTGATGGCTTCGGCAGGCGCATAGCCATTCCGTCCCAAGGCAAGCCCAGGGGTGGCACTGCCTGCAGACGGGCGCAGCCGCGCCTAAGCTTGCCTATCCGACCGGCAAGAGTTAACGGGAGTGTGATCACAAAGTGCTCGACGTTACTAACCCTCCCAGCGCCCATCTGAGCTCATCGCCATGGAACCCGCCTCGCCCCCCAATGGCTGGCCACCGCGCATTCGGCCGTTGGAATATGCTGGACGCATGCTGCGTGTTGCCTATAACTTGTTGCTCAAGTCATCTGTCCAGCACGATCTTTACGCACTGATCTACGGCCATCCTGCGGTGCGGCATGTGCGCTTCATGAATTACGGCCATTGGCCACTACCGGGGGGCTTTCTGCATGATCCCGCCTGGGCTGAGGAAAGCGCCCAAGCGGGGCTATATCATCGTGTCTTGGCCGAAGGCGCTGCCTTGCTGGCTACGCCCCCGCGAAACCTACTTGAAGTCGCCTGCGGTCGCGGCGGTGGCGCAAGATATGCCCAGGCCCTGTTTCCTGAGACCAGGCTGACCGTCCTGGATGCGCAGCCAGACGCGGTGCTGGCCGCCCGCGAAGTTGTCGCGCCTGCCCGCGCTTCGGTTCTGGTTGGGAGTGGGGCTATGCTTCCCTTTCCCGAGGCAAGCTTCGATATGGTCATTTCGGTTGAGGCGATGATGAATCTGGGCCGCCATGCCTTTTTAGCGGAATGTGCCAGGGTGTTGCGGAAAGGCGGCGCGGTTTCGGTCAGTGGCTTCCAGCCATGCCCGGGTGAGGAATTGGCGCCGCTTCTGGCGCGTGATGCCGCAGTTTCGGGCCTGGAACTGCATTCTTGCCAGGACATAACGCCCGCCGTGCTGGAAGCTTGCCGGGTTGATCAGCAAAGGCGAGAGGTGGCGCTTGCCCGTGGTTCACGCATGGGGCTCAGCTACATGCGCAATTTTGCAGCCCTGCCGGATACGCGAACCTATCGCCTTTTTGCCGAAGGCAAGCGCTGTTATTTCCTTGCCCGCTTCACCCGTCCGCTTAAGTGAATAAAGCCTTTTTTGGCACGCTTAGAAAATAGTTTTCCGGCAGCGTCCAGGATAATCTCGCCTCCACCGCTATCGCAAAAAGATGATATTGTAACAGATGAGTCCGCTCGCTGGGGTTGGTCGGCTTTCCCTACTATACCGGCTGCAAGGGACTATGTGGGCCTTCCGGCGCGATCGCGATGATCGGATCACCCAAGCGCAGCACGCCACCTTGCAGCACAATCGCCATGACGCCGGATTTGCGGATCAGCCCGCCCGAGGCATCGCGCCCGAGCATGGCCGCCATCAACCCCGCTTGGAAATGATCAAGCTGCGCGCAAGCATTGCGCAGCCCCGTGATTTCCACAATCGCCTCTTTCCCCAGGCAAAGCCTTGTGCCGGTGCCAAGCCCCAGCAGATCAAGCCCGCGCGTGGTCACATTTTCCCCGATATCGCCGGGCTTGAGCGTGAAGCCATGTGGCGCGAGTTCCTCGAAGATTTCGGCATGCAACAAATGAAGCTGGCGCAGATTGGGCTGCGAAGGATCACGCGCGACGCGGGAGCGATGCTTC
>JBIKXA010000136.1:0-10384 GCA_044356015.1 Roseomonas sp. | reverse complement strand
CGCTTGCTGAAGCGCGGCGGCCTCACGCCGCCAGCACCGCCTCTACCGCTGCCGATACCGCGAATAGATGCTGATCCGCACCATGCGCGCCGGTCAGCATCAGCCCAACCGGCGCCTCGCCCGGCGCATGGCAAGGCAGGCTGATTGAGCAGCGATCAAGGAAATTGCCAACACTGGTATTGCGCAGCAGAAGCATATTGATGCGGTTATATTCCTTTTCATCCTCCACTTCTGCGATGGCAGGTGGAACCAGCGGACAGGTCGGGCAGATCAGCGCATCATATGGTGCGGTGCGCGGCGCGACGCTTGCGATGATGCGGGCGCGCGCATTGACCAGGTCAATATAATCGGCGGCTGACATGCCTTCACCGCGCCGGATGCGCTTCAGGATGCGCGGGTCATAGCCATTGGCTTTCTCGGCGATCAGGCGGCGATGCCAGGCCAAAGCCTCACTGGCCGGGAAGCCGCCGGCAGCGGTGACTTGGGGAATTTCGGCCAATTCCGGCAGGTCAATTTCAATGATGCGCGCACCGGCGAGCGATAATTTGCGCAAGGCGGTTTCAAACGCGGCGGCGACATGGCCATCCATGCCATCGGTCAAGTAAGTGCTGCGCGGCAGGGCGAAAGTCAGTGTGTTCAGCGCGACGGGCTTGGGTGGCAGGGGGTTCTCCTCACCCGCCATGAAGCCATCAATCAGCGCGCAATCCGCAACGCTGCGCGCCAAGGGCCCGGCGGAATCAAGCGAAGGCGATAGCGGCAAAATGCCAGTGATGGGCACGCGCTTTGCCGTGGGTTTCCAGCCGACAACGCCGCAGAGTGCCGCTGGGATGCGGCAGGAACCGCCCGTATCAGTGCCAAGCCCGACAAAGCCCATGCCATCCGCCACCGCAACACCAGCACCGGAAGAAGACCCGCCCGGCAAGCGGCCCGTCAGGCGATCCCAGGGGCTTTTTGGTGTGCCGTAATGTGGATTGACGCCCAATCCCGAGAAAGCAAATTCCACCATATTGGTGCGCCCAATCACCACAAAACCCGCGCGGCGCAGGCGCTGCACCGTTGGCGCATCCACCGCCGCCGGCGCGCTTCCCTTAAGCACCACCGAACCGGAACGGGATGTGATGCCCGCTTCATCATACAAATCCTTCACGCTGATCGGAATGCCGGCATAAGCGCTTGGCGCGCGGCCTGCCTTGCGTAAAGCATCCATGGCATTTGCTGTCGCGCGGGCTGCATCCCCATGCACCATCATGAAGGCGCGGCTGCCCTCACCAGCGGGATCGGTGATGCGCGCCAGGGCTTCTTCGACCAAAGCGGCGGCGCTGGTGCGCCCGGCGGCGAGTGCGGCGGCGGAGTCGATCACGGTTTTGGGCATGGGGCGGGATCCGGTGTTGAGAAGGGTTGTGGCGGAAATCATGACCGGAAGCGCGGCCAAGGCCAATCCCCACCCGATCGGAACCCTTTTGCATTGACGGGCGCGCGCCCATCCGTTCAGGATCAGACATTCACACCCAAGAACAGGGCGGCCCGGACCGCCCGGCAGGAGGAAACATCATGTCCTTACTCTCAAAGCGCCGTCGCGGCGGCTTGCTTGGCGCCGTCGCCGCGGCTGCGCTTTCGCTCATGGCCTTCGCGCCTGCGCCTGTGGCAGCGCAGGAATGGCGTGGCTGGAATATCCATGCCGCCGATTATCCGAATGGCCGCGGCATGGATCGCTTTGCGGAGCTGGTCGGTCAGCGCACCAATAACCGCATTCGCCTGCGGACCTTCCATTCCGCGCAGCTTGGCCAGCAGGATGAGGCCATTCAGCAGATGCGCCTTGGCACGATTGATTTCGCCAATTTCAATCTTTCGCCGCTGAACAATCTGGCGCCTTCCACCGCGATCTTGACACTGCCCTTCCTGTTCCGCGATGTCGGGCACAGTCACCGCGTGGTGGATGGCGCGATTGGGGAGGATATCGCGCGCGATTTGGAAGCGATCGGGCTTATCACCCTTGCCTGGTATGATGCGGGGGCGCGCAGCCTTTATACGGTGCGCCCGGTGCGCACCCCCGCCGATGTGCGCGGTATGAAAATCCGTGTGCAGACGTCAGATCTTTGGATTGATCTGATGCGCGCCATGGGCGCCAACCCGACACCGCTGCCCTTTGGTGAGGTGTTCACCAGCCTGCAATCCGGCGTGATTGATGGGGCAGAAAACAACTGGCCATCCTATGAAAGCACGCGACATTTCGAAGTGGCGAAATTCTACACCACCACAGAACATTCCAATGTGCCGGAAGTGCTCGTGGTCAGCCGTCAGCGCTGGCAGCGGCTGAATGAGGCGGAGCGCGCCATCCTGCGCGATGCGGCGCGGGAAAGTGCTGTGCTGCAACGCCAGCTTTGGGCAGAGCGTGAAAAATCATCGCGTGATCGCGTGATTGCTGGCGGTGCCACAGTGATTGAGGTTGCGGATCGCGGCCCTTGGCAGGCGCTGATGGAACCCGTCTATGCCAAATATGCCTCGGCCCCGCGAATGGCGGATTTGCTGAAGCGCATTCGTGAAACCCGGTGAACATTCAAGAAACGCGGCGGCGCGGTGTTTTGCCCGCGCCGCTTAGGATTTTTTCGCGTGTTCTGGATATGCTGGCCGCCGTGACCATTGCGCTGGCTGGCACAGCCTTGGTCGCGTTGGTGGTGATGATGGGCTGGCTGGTCTTTGGCCGTTATGTGCTGAATGATACGCCAACCTGGATCGAACGCGGCGCGACACTCGCCATTCTGTGCATCGCCATGCCTGTGGCCGCGGTGGGTGTGCGGGAACGCTTTCATCTTTCCGTGCTTGGCCTGCGCGAAGCCCTGCCGGGTGCCTTGCAACGTTGGATTGCAGTGGGCTGTGATGCGCTGGTTGGCCTGTTCGGCCTAGGCATGGCGATATGGTCCTGGGAATTGGTGGAAATGGTTGCGAATTTCCGCATCCCCCTGCTCGGCATCAGCCAGGGATGGACCTATGCGCCGATGGTGCTGGGTGGGGCGTTGATGGCGCTATTTGCGGTGGAACAGGTGCTGCGCGACATTTTTGTGCCCGAAGCGCCGGAAAAGCGCGGCCCTGCCGCAGCGTTTTTGGAATAGGCAGATGGAACCCGGGCTCTTCCTGATTTTCGCGGTATTCGCGCTAAGTGTCATGGCCGGGGTGCCGGTGGCCTTCTGCCTTGGCATCGCAGCCGTTGTTGGCTTCATCTATGAGGGGTTGAACCCCGCCGTTGCCTTCCAGCAAATGGCCAGCGGCATGAGTATTTTCTCCCTGCTCGCCATTCCCTTTTTCATCTTTGCTGGCGAGATCATGCTGCATGGCGGCATTGCGCGGCGCCTGGTGGCGCTGGCTTCATCCTGTGTCGGCTGGATGCGCGGCGGCTTGGGGATGGTGGATGTTTCAACCTCCATGCTCTTTGGTGGCATTTCGGGTTCAGCGGTGGCGGATACCTCGGCCACCGGCACCATCCTGATCCCGGCGATGAAGGCCAAGGGCTATGGGGTGGATTACGCTGTCTCGCTCACGGTCACCAGCAGCATCGCCGGCATCCTGATTCCGCCAAGCCACAACATGATTCTCTATTCGCTGGCGGCGGGTGGTGGCATTTCCGTGAGTGCGCTGTTCATCGCGGGCATTGTGCCTGGCATTGCCATGTGCCTTTTCTTAGGGATCGCGGCCTATGTCATGGCGGTGCGGCGCGGTTATCCTTCCGAGGGTTGGGCAGGGTTCCGGCATTTGTTCTGGACCTTCATTGATGCCCTGCCCGGGCTGCTGACGGCCGTGATCATTCTGGGTGGTGTGCTGTCGGGTGTTTTCACGGTCACGGAAAGTGCGGCCTTCGGCGCGATTTGGGCGCTGGTGGTGACATTGCTGGTTTATCGCAACCTGTCCTGGCCGGATTTTCTGATTGCGGTGAAGGCCAGTGTGCGCACGACATCAGTTGTATTTTTGCTGGTGGGCACAGCGACGGCCTTTGCCTGGTTGCTCGCGATGTATCGCCTGCCGGAATTGCTGACGGAAGGGATGCTCGCCATCAGCGCCAACCCCATCGTGATCCTGTTGATGATCAATGTCTGTTTGCTGTTGCTTGGCTGCGTGATGGATATGGCGGCGCTGATCCTTATCACGACGCCAATCTTTCTGCCGGTGGTTACCGCGATTGGCGTTGATCCTGTGCAATTCGGCATGGTGATGATGATGAATCTCGGCCTCGGGCTCACCACACCGCCGGTCGGCGCTGTGTTGTTTGTGGGTTGCGCCATCGGCCGAATACCCATGGAACAGGTCATGCGCACCATCTGGCCTTTTTACGGCGCCATATTGCTTGCGCTGGTGCTCACCACCTATTGGCCGGCCATGTCGCTGACACTGCCGCGCCTGCTGCTTGGTTATGGAGGCTGACGCCATGAATGCGCCCGCGAAACCTGTATTGCTGACCGGCGCTTCCGGCGCGCTGGGGCGTCACCTGACGCAAAGCCTTGGTGCGCTTGGCTGGCAATTGCGCCTGACCGATATCGCGCCCTTCCCGGATGCGCTGCCGCCTGCCGCGCGCTTTGTGCAGGCGGATTTGAATGATGGCGTGGCGTTGCTGCGTCAGGCGGAAGGCTGCGGCGCCATTCTGCATTTCGGCGGCGTGAGTGTGGAACGCCCGTTTGAGGAAATCCTCGGCCCCAATCTGCGCGGGCTTTATCATGTTTATGAAGCCGCACGGCGTGAAGGTGCGCGCGTGATCTTTGCCAGTTCCAATCACACCATCGGCTTTCACGAACGCCCACAAGGCAATCAGCCGAAGCTTGATGCGGATTGCGCCTTCCGCCCTGATGGCTATTACGGCATTTCCAAAGTCTATGGCGAAATGATGGGGCGGATGTATTGGGACAAGCACGGGGTTGAGAACGTCAATCTCCGCATCGGTTCCTGCCAGCCGAAGCCGCTTGATCGGCGCATGTTGTCCACCTGGTTGTCCTATCCTGATCTCACGCGCCTGATTGAACGCTGTGTGCTCGCGGAGAAGACCGGTCATGCGGTGATTTGGGGCCAATCCAATAACCCGACCGGCTATTGGGGAGAGGATCATCGCGCGCGCATAGGTTGGGCGCCGCAGGATAACGCCGAAAGCTGGCGGGCGGAGCTTGAAGGCATCACCGCTGATCCGGTTTCAGAACGCTATCAGGGCGGCGCCTATACCGCGATTGAATATTCGCGCAGCGCGCCTTCTCCGCGGGATCACTTCGGAACGGAATGAAGCTTCAGCATGGGGATTGGCAGGCGCTGATCTGCCCGGAACAGGGCGCCGCTTTTTCACGCCTGCAATGGCGCGGGCGTGATATTCTGGTGCCGACTCCTGAAGGCGCGCCCCATCCCGGTGCCTTTGGCGCTTTCTGGATGCTGCCCTGGGCCAATCGGCTGGATGGTGGGCGCATCGCCGGCCATATCCTTCCGATCAATCGGCTCGCGGAAAACACTGCCATTCACGGCTTGGCACGCGATCTGCCCTGGGAAGTGACAAAAGCCGCGCCGGATCACGCGGTGCTGCAACAATGCCTGAAGCTTGCACCGTTTGATTACGCGGCGCGGCTTGCCGTTGTGCTTGAAGATGCTGGCCTCGTCATGGAAATGACCTTGCGGCATGAAGGCGAAGCACCCGCCCCCTACGGCATGGGCTGGCACCCCTGGTTTACCCGCATCGCTGCGACATCGCTGCATCTGAACGCCACGCAGCGCGCCAATCACAATGCGCGCGGGTTGCCGGCAAGCTTCACACCCTGCGCGGGCATTGCGGCAGATGAAGCTGGGCTGATCGGCCTTGATAATTTCTTCGCGGGTTGGGATGGCGTGGCGCGGCTGGTCACAACCGCTGGCGCCATCACGATCACCGCCACGGGCGATTTGGCGGCGGGCGTTCAGGTCTATGCGCCGCCCACTCAGACCGTGATCTGCGTGGAACCCGTCAGCCACATGCCCGATGCGCCCAATCGCCCTACGCTGGCCGCTGCCGCGCCCATGCGCGTGCTGGCTCCAGGCCAAGCGCTGCGCGGCACCATCCGCCTCACCGCCGCCTGATCTGGCCTTGCGGCGCGCCGCGTGGCAATAGCTTGTTGCAGTGCAGCGTAACCGGATCACACCCCATGCCTCTTTCCGAAGCCTCCGAGCGTAACCTTCTCCATCTGCGTGACATCCAATTGCGCGGCTATCAGCGCAAGGATGGGCTATTCGATATCGAAGCCCATTTGGTGGATACCAAAAGCTACGGCTTCAACAATGAAGGCCGCGGCTGGATTGAACCCGGTGAGGCCTTGCATGGCATGTGGATTCGCATGACCATCACTGAGGATTTTGAGGTGCTGTCCTGCGAAGCGGCATCCGATTTCACGCCCTATGATGTCTGCCCGGCGGCGGCGCCGAATTTCGCGCGGCTCGCGGGGCTCAAGATCGGGCCGGGTTTTGTGCGCGCGGTGAATGAACGCGTCGGTGGTATTCATGGCTGCACGCATTTGCGCGAGGTGATTGGCCAGATGGGCACGGTAGCCTTCCAAACACTCTATCCCGTGCGGCGCCAGCGTGAACTTGAACAGGCCGCAGCGCGCCGCGCCTCCGGAGAAGTGGTGGATGAAAAGAAGGTCAGGCCAGCCCTGATCGGCACCTGCATCGCCTATGCGCCGGATAGCCCGGTCGTGAAGCAGCGCTGGCCCTGGTATGAACCGGAAAAGGCTGAATAGCTTGCGCGCAACGCGCCACGGTTGACCGCCCCGCGCCATCGCGCCAGCCTGCCGCATCACATTCATCAAGGAGCATGAGAATGTCCGACGATCAGGCGCTGTTTGACAAGGGTTTGCCCATCCGCCGCGCGGTGCTGGGCCCGGAATATGTGGATTCATCCATGGCGAAGGCCGATGAATTCATGATGTCCTTCCAGCGCGCCACCACCGCCTGGGCCTGGGGCTGGGCCTGGGGCGACCCGACGCTGGACCGCAAGACACGGTCACTGCTGAACCTTGCGATGCTGACCGCGCTTGGCAAAATCCCGGAAGTGAAGCTGCATGTGAAGGGTGCTTTGAATAACGGCATCACGGTTGATGAAATCAAGGCGACTTTGCTGCATGCCACGGCCTATTGCGGCATCCCCGCCGGGCTTGATGCCTTCAAGGCCGCGCATGAGGTGTTGATCGCCGAAGGCGCCATTCCGGGGAAAAAATGATGTCGGCTCCCCTGAAGCGCATCGCCTTTGCCGGCATCGGCAATATGGGTTGGCCCATGGCGGCCAATCTTGTGAAGGCGGGCTTTGACGTGACGGTATGTGATGTGGCGCAGGGGCGCGCCGCATCCTTCGCTACCGAGACCGGCGCGAAAGCCGCTGCAACGCCAGCAGAAGCCGCCGCCGGGGCGGATGGCGTGGTGATGATTGTGCCAACCAGCAAGCAGGTGGGCGAAGCGGTGGAAGCCATGCTGCCATCGCTCAAGCCCGGCATGCTGGTGATGGATATGACATCTGGCCAGCCAGGCCGCACGCGGGAAATCGCGGCGATGCTGGAAGGCCATGGTGTTGCGATGATTGATTGCCCGGTCTCCGGCGGCGTGCCGCGCGCCAAGACCGGCCAGCTTGCGATCATGGTGGGCGGGCCGGCGGCTGAGATTGATCGCGCCGAGCCTGTGCTGAAGGCGATGGGTACATCCATCTATCGCTGCGGCGATATCGGCGCCGGCCAGGCCATGAAGGCGCTGAATAATCTGGTCTCCGCCGGTGGTTATCTGATCGGCATCGAAGCCCTGCTGATTGGCCAGCGCTTTGGGCTTGACCCGACAACCATGGTGGATGTGCTGAACGCATCTTCCGGCATGAACAATTCCACGCAGAAGAAGTTCAAGGAATATGTGCTGTCGCGCCGCTTCGATGCGGGGTTTGGGCTTGATCTGATGGTGAAGGATCTGTCCATCGCCTTGGAAGTCGGGCGCGAAACCACAACGCCTGCGCCATTCTCTGCCTTGTGCCGAGAGCTGTGGTTGGCGGCTTCCACATCGCTTGGGCCTGGGGTTGATCACACGGCACTTGCGAAAATGCTGGAACAAATGACCGGCACCGTGCTTGGGGGGAACAAGGAATCATGAATTGGGAAGCCTATGCCATCCGTTACGGGCGGCATGAACGCACGGCGCAGACGAATTTTCTGCTGCCCGTGCCCGATGCGCATGAAGCCATGCCGCTTGATTATTTCATCTGGTTGCTGCGTGCGTCGGATGGGCGGGAGATTGTGGTGGATACCGGCTTTGATGAGGAAACCGCCGCTGCGCGAGGCCGCACCATCGCGCGTAATGTGCGCGATAGCCTGAAAGCCATGGGCACGGATGCCGCCAAGGTATCGGATGTGATCATTACGCATTTGCATTATGATCACGCGGGCTCCCTTGGCATGTTTCCGGGTGCCAAGTTCCATTTGCAGGAACGGGAGATGCAATTCGCAACCGGCCGGCACATGTGCGTGCATGCCATTCGCCTGCCTTTTGAGGCCGCGCATGTGGTCGCCATGGTGAAGGCGCTTTATGCGGATCGCGTAGTATTCCATGATGGCGATGGTGAAGTGGCGCCGGGTGTTTCCGTCCATCGCGTCGGCGGCCATTCGGATGGTTTGCAGGTGGTGCGCGTGCAAACGGCGCGCGGGCCTGTGGTGCTCGCCTCAGACGCCATGCATTTCTATGCCAATGCGCTTAGCGGCAATCCCTTCCCGATCATTTTCGATCTGGGGGCGATGGCAGCCGGTTGGCGTGCGGCAAAGAAGCTGGCGGGGGGTGATGATAGCCGCGTGATTCCGGGGCATGACCCGGATGTGAGGCGGCGCTTTCCGGAAGTGGCGGGGCAGGGGGGCGAAGTGGTTGCCCTTCATCTACCGCCGAAGGATTGAACAAGCCGGGCGCCTGAAGATTCTTCAGGCGCCTACTGCGTCTGGCTTGGCAGAAGTCGTTGCGGGTCTTTCGATTGGGCAGGGCGCATCGGGTTCGAAATAGGGTAGCCAATACCAGTTCTCGATCCGCGGGCGGATCCATGCCTCCGCCCTCGCATCAATCTGGTCCGCCAGGTGCCGCGCTAGCGCTTCACCCGCCATGCCTGCGGGCCGTTCCAAGGCTGGCTGAACTACCACGCGATATTTTGCCAGCCCCAGATATTCGACAAAAACGGGAATGATATTGACATCATGCCGCACTGCGAGTCGCGCAGCGAGCCAGCGATTGCCGGCATAGGGCAGGGCGCGTCCAAGGCTTGGGCCCCAGACATACCCCTTCTTTTCTTCGTCAATGTAAATCAAAAGGCCTTTGCCTTGTTGTAGCGTACGGTCGAGTTGTCTTGCAGCTGATGGCGACGCGGGGATGAATCCCACACCGGGCCAGGCTTTACGTGCATCAAGTACCGATTTCTGCCGAATTCCCCTACCAAGCGGCAGGTAGAGTGCTGTCCAATCAGCCGATTTGTAAGCCAGAGCGCAAACATATTCCCAATTCGCAACATGGCAGCTCACAAGGATGAAAGGCCTGCCCGCAACATCAAGATGTTCCCCGCCGACTACTTCAACCCGGCCTGACGCGTAGAGGCGCTGCAGATGGGTATATTCGGCATATTGTTGGCCAATCCTTCCGGTGAAGCCAATGACGCGACGGTCCAGCTCATCCGGGTCGGTGATCCCCGAGAACTGTGCAATGTTTCTGCGCAGGCGTTGTACCCAAAGGCCTGTACCTTTCAGCGCCGCCCTGCCTCGCCTGGCGCCGATCTCACCACCAAGCCAGGATGCCCAGGTGATTGGCAGGCGGCGCAGAAGTTGCACCATAAAGGCTTCGAATAACTCCTCTGTCTTCGGCCGTGCCGCCATTATGCGGCTCTCCTTGGGCTCAGGCGCATGGGCAGGCCCCGATGCGGCCGCAGCGTCAGGCGGCATTCGATCTCAACTTTATGATCCTTCTCCACTTCAGCAGTGAAACGCTGCGCCAGGGTTGCGAGGCAAAGAATTCCCTCAACCATGCCGAAGCGGAGCCCCAAACAGACGCGTCTGCCCACGCTAAAGGGAATGTAGATGAATTTGTCTGGGCGCGGCTGATCCGGCAAAAAACGTTCCGGAATGAAATGATCCGGCTTTTCCCAATGCGCCTTATGCCGATGCAAAAGCCAAGGCACAACAAGAATGATGGTGTCTTTTGACACCTGACGTCCGTGCATCACATCATCGCGCCGTGCCTGCCGGCTCAGGATCGGCACCGGTGGATAAAGCCGCAACGCTTCTTCGAAGACTGCGCGTGTATACTGCAGCCGGGGTACATCTTCTAGGCTTGGTGCCCGCCCACCAAGCACCTCATCGAGTTCTTCATGCAGCCTGGCTGCGGCGCGTGG
>JBIKXA010000271.1:0-2901 GCA_044356015.1 Roseomonas sp. | reverse complement strand
GCCTGCCGCGCGCGCGAAAGTTTGCACGCGAAGGGGCGGGCTTGCTGACATCGCTGACGCAATCCGATGCTTTTGTTGAATTGCCCGAAGACATCACGGCGGTGAGCCCTGGGGATCGCGTGACAGTCCTGCCCTTTGGGGCGGTGTTTTGAGGAGGCGAGCCGTTTGGCGTGATCAACGCCGCCTTTGGCGCTGCGCTGCCTCCCGGCGTTTATCGCCAATATAAGTCACCGCAAGCGCCAGCGGCTGGTGTGCCTGGGACGCATCATTGGCCTGCCACGCCAGGCGGCGGAGTTCCGAAGCTTTGACCTCGGAATATAACGTCACCGCCCGCGGCGCATGTTCCTTTGCCAGGTACGCTCCAAGCTGCGTGGCGCAAGCGTGATCGCGATCAGCCTGACCGCATCAAGACATTCCATCACTCATTCCCGGAAATGCGCCATAATCGCTGCGCGATAGGGTAAGGAAGGGACGGCGCCTTCCTGCGTGCAGGCAAGCGCGCCCGCTGTGACAGCCAGACGCAATATTTTCTCAGGCGTATAGCCTTCTGCGCCGAAAGCTGCGACGGCACCCAGAAAGGCGTCGCCGGCACCGGTGCTATCCGTAACCGTGATGCGCGGTGGTGCCGCATCAATCACCACACCATCTGGGCGCGCCCAAAAGGCGCCCGCCGCACCGGCAGTCACGATTACCTCTCGCATTGTCTCGGCAGCAAGGGCAAGCGCCAGGGCTGCGGGCTCGGCCTCTCGCTGAGCGAGAATGGCGGCTTCAGTTTCATTCAGCACCAGCATATCCGTGACGGCAAGAAGCTCCGGCGTAATCGGTGCCGCGGGGGCGACATTCAGGATGCGGCGCGCGCCTGCGATGCTGCGAAACAGCGTTGCAGTGGCAGCTTGCGGCGTTTCAAGCTGTGCGAGTGCCACCGCAATATCGGCAGGCGGCGTGAAGGCAGGGGACAGGGTGAGTTCGGCATTGGCGCCGGGGATGATGATGATCTGGTTCTGGCCCAACGCATCCAGCAGGATCGTGGCAGCACCTGTCGAGGTTGGGCTGGCTTGCAGTGCCGCGGCATCAATCCCTTCCGCCGCCCAAAGCGCCCGGGCACCCTGGCCCGCGGGGTCATCACCAATGGCCGCGATGATAGCTACGCGCCCACCGGCACGCGCCGCCGCGACTGCCTGATTGCTGCCCTTTCCACCATGAAATTCGGCCATGGCAATTGCGGTCAGTGTCTCGCCTGGCGCGGGAAAGCGCGCAAGGCGCAGTACTGTGTCGCGATTATAGGATCCAATGACCAGAATGCTGCCCATAGGGTCAAAGCCTGCGTGGCGCATCGGCCCTGGTCAAGCGAGAAATCATTTCAAAACGCAGCGACATACAACAGGAAATGTTG
This sequence comes from Roseomonas sp., assembly GCA_044356015.1. Taxonomy (GTDB): domain Bacteria; phylum Pseudomonadota; class Alphaproteobacteria; order Acetobacterales; family Acetobacteraceae; genus Neoroseomonas. The sequence goes on along the minus strand of JBIKXA010000271.1, from coordinate 1,508 downwards.
GGCTGGCAGCGCGGTCAGCCCAGCCGCCTTCTCCCCTTCATCAAATCGCCTGAGGCACAAGGCATCTTCCGCCTGCGGCAGAGCACGAAAGCCAGCGACTTCCTCAGCCGCCAAGACCCATCTTGTAGTGAAAGGGCCAAGCACGGAAGCTGCCGAGAGCTTGGCGAAGTCATCGGCCCCTATCGTGGAACAAGAGCGCCTGCCGTCAACCAGATCGACCAACCCCTGCAGGCGCGGGTTGCGACCTGGGGCGATGAGGTGTCATTCCTTAATCTTCGCAAGGATAACCCATCGGATGCCTTGCGCGCGAAAGGCGTGTCTTGGCCGCATCATGAAACGTTAACGGCCATGACAGCGCGGCGTTCAGGCAGCTTCGTTCAACCCGCCCATCGCCATCAATTGCGTCAGGTGATGATCGGCATCGCCGAACATCGTATCAATCGTGGTTAGGCGCTTGAAGTAATGCCCGCCCAGATATTCCATCGTCATGGCAATGCCGCCATGCAATTGAATGGCGCTTTGGCCGTTGAATTTGCCGGAACGCCCGATCTGCACCTTCACCGCCGACATTTGCCGGCGCCGTTCGGTCGCATTACTTTCCTGCGCCATCATCGCCGCCAGCATGGCCATGGAACGCGCTTCTTCGAGCGAGACCATCATCTCCGCCGCACGGTGCTGTAGCGACTGGAAGGACCCAATGGGCCGGCCAAATTGCTTGCGCGTCTTCAGATAATCCAGCGTCAGCTTTTGCAGCGCATCCATCGCGCCCACGGCTTCACCGGCCAGCGCTGCGATGGTTTCATCCACCACGCGATCCACCAACGCCAGGCCATTGCCGGCATCGCCCAGCAGCGCTTCGGTGGGCAGGCTCACGCGATCCAGCGTGATTTCCGCACCGCGCAAGCCATCCGTGGTGGGGTAGCCGCGCCGCGTCACACCCTTGGCATTGGCGGGCACCAGGAAAACGCCAATACCGGATGTGTCGCGCCGCGCACCGCCGATACGCGCGGTGACGATGATCTGGTCAGCCACATCACCATGCAGCACCACGCCCTTGCGCCCTTCCAGCACCCAAGCCCCGCCATCCTTCTTGGCCGTGGTCGCGACATCATGCAGATCGTGGCGCGATTGCGGTTCGGTATAGCCAAAGGCAAGTTTCAGCTTGCCTGCAGCAATTTCCGGCACCATGGCCGCGCGCTGCGCCGCCGAGGCACCATGGCGGATGAAGCCGCCGCCCATCACCACGGTCGCGAGCCAGGGTTCGAGCGTAATCGCGCTGCCCATGGCTTCCGCCATCAGCATCACTTCCACGGGCCCCGCACCAAAGCCACCATCTTCTTCCGCGAAAGGCAGGCCGAGCAGGCCGAGTTCGGCATAAGCTTCCCACATTTCCTGCGACCAGCCATTGGCTGATTTCATGAAGCGCTTGCGGTCTTCGAACTTGTATTTATCGGCCAGCAGCTTGGTCAGGCTGTCCTGCAACAGCCGCTGGTCTTCGGAGAGATCGA
>JBIKXA010000135.1:0-10424 GCA_044356015.1 Roseomonas sp. | reverse complement strand
TGTAGCAATGCCGCCCGGCAGCGAAGAGCGCCTGTTCCACCAGATTGGCAATGGTGGATTTGCCCGAACCGGAAAGCCCCGTGAACCACAAAAGCAAGGGCCGCTGCCCATTGCGTTCGGCCCGCGCGGCACGATCAATGGTGAAGTCAGCGCGGTGAATATTGCTGGCGCGATGCAGCGCATGGCGGATCATGCCGGCTGCCACTGTTTCATGCGTAAAACGATCAACCAGAATGAAGGCGCCGGTTGAACGATTTTCGTTATAGCTGTCGAAGGCCATCGGCTTCAGCGTTGCAAGATGGCAAAGCCCCAGATCATTCATCTGAAGCGTGCGTGCAGCCACATGATCCCCTGTATTTACGTCAGTCCTATGCCGGAGAGACGTGATGCGCGCCTGTGTCCAATCCTGTCCAATACGGAGCAGGTAATCGCGGCCCGGCAGCATTGGCTCAGACCCCATCCAAAGAATATTGGCTGCGCATTGGTCGGCAATTTCAGGGGGCGCTTCCGGAGCGACCAACATATCCCCGCGGGCGATGTCAATCTCATCGCTCAGCGTCAGCGTCACCGCCTGGCCGGCCATCGCTTCAGCCAGATCGCCATCAGCGGTGACGACGCGCTGCACCTTGGAATGACGGCCGCTTCCTGCCAAGCGAACATATTGGCCCGCCGCAATGCGCCCGGAAGCTATGGTCCCGGCAAAGCCCCTGAAATGGGCATCAGGCCGATTGACCCATTGTACCGGAAAGCGAAAGGGTTTGCCGACTTCATCTGAAACCACATCCACTTCTTCGAGATGCTGAAGCAGGCTTGGCCCCTGATACCAGGGCATATCCGCTGAGGCGCTGGTGACGTTATCCCCCATGCGGGCGCTGAGCGGGATGGCCGTGATGTCAGTGAAACGGAGTTTTGCAGCAAAATCCTGGTAAGCTTCAACGATGGCTGTGTAGCGATTGGCGTCAAAGGCGATCAAATCCATCTTGTTCACGGCAAGCACAATGTGACGAATGCCAAGCAGCGAACAGATCAGCGAATGGCGCTTGCTTTGCGGCAGCAAGCCCTTGGAAGCGTCAACCAGAATGATGGCAAGCGATGCGGTGGAAGCCCCGGTCGCCATATTGCGCGTATATTGTTCATGGCCCGGCGTATCGGCGACAATGAAGCTCCGACGCGGGGTCGCGAAATAGCGATAGGCAACATCAATGGTAATGCCCTGCTGGCGCTCAGCCTCAAGCCCATCCAGCAGCAGGGCGAAATCAATATCCTCGCCTGTCGTGCCATGGCGACGGCTATCGCGGCTGAGCGCAGCCAGCGTATCGTCAAAAATCAACCCGCATTCATGCAATAGCCGGCCGATCAGGGTGGATTTGCCATCATCCACTGAACCGCAGGTGATGAAACGCAACAAATCGCGTTGGGCAGACATCAGAAATACCCCTCACGCTTCTTGCGTTCCATTGAAGCTTCCGTGTCGCTGTCAATCAAACGACCTTCGCGTTCGCTGCTGCGCGCCGCGCGCATTTCCGCGATGATTTCGGCCAGGGTGGTCGCGGTGCTTTCAACCGCTCCGGAAAGCGGGTAGCAGCCAAGCGTGCGGAAGCGGACCATTTTCGTCTCCGGTGCCTCACCGGGGTTTAGCGGCAGCCGTTCATCATCCAGCATGATCCAGGTACCAGCGCGGCGCACCACAGGGCGGGGTGTCGCAAAATAAAGCGGCACAACCGGAATATCCTCCGCCGCGATGTAATCCCACACATCATACTCAGTCCAATTGGAAAGGGGAAAAATGCGCATGCTTTCCCCTTGATGGATGCGTGTATTGAATAAGGACCATAATTCGGGTCGTTGCGCACGCGGATCCCAGACATGCCCAGGACCGCGGAAGGAAAAGATGCGCTCTTTCGCACGGGATTTTTCCTCATCCCGGCGCGCACCGCCAAAGGCGGCATCAAAACCATATTTGTCGAGAGCCTGCCGCAGGGCCTCAGTCTTCATCACCTGCGTATGGAGCGCCGATCCTGACGCAATGGGGTTGATTCCGCGCGCCAGGCCTTCCTGATTGGTATGCACCAGCAATTCCAGCCCAAGCTGTTGCGCCATATTGTCGCGGAATCGGATCATCTCCCTGAACTTCCAGGTTGTATCAATATGCAGCAGTGGGAAGGGTGGCTTGCCCGGGAAGAAGGCCTTCATGGCAAGATGCAGCAAGACGCTGCTATCCTTGCCGATGGAGTAGAGCAGTACAGGTCGGCGGAAGGCCGCCGCACCTTCGCGCAAAATGCCAATGGATTCCGCTTCCAGGCGCGCAAGATGGGGGGGCAGGCGTTGTTTTACCGACATAAAGTCGATGTTAGCTCTGGCATCGGTACGTTCAAGTGTGGATCACTTCGCCAACCACCCACCATCAACCGGCAAGGCAATGCCAGTGGTGAAGCTTGCGGCATCACTCGCCAGATAAAGCACACCATCAGCCACTTCTTCCGGCCTGCCGAAACGCCCCATGGCATGCCGGGCACGAGACGCTGCGCGCGCCGCCTCCGGGTCGGCACGTCGGCCCATGCTGCGCGCGAGCAGGGGTGTGTCAATCGCCCCCGGCACAATCGCATTCACGCGAATATTGTCGGCCACGAAATCAAGCGCCATCACGCGCGTCAGGCTCAAGATCGCGCCCTTGGCGGCGATATAGGCGCTATTGCCGGCGCCACCCGCGATGGCGAGTTGCGATCCGGTGGTGATGATCGCCCCGCCACCCTGGCGCTTCATGGCGGGAATGACGGCGCGTGCCCAAAGCCAGGTGCCGCCGACATGCACGCGAAATACCGCATCCCAATCCTCGGGCTTCGTGTCCAGAACGGTACCGCCCACGGAAAATCCCGCCGCCGCGAACAGGATATCAATGCGCCCATAATGCTGAAGGATGGCCGCCGCATCCTCATCCGCAGCACCTGGCGCACCGACATCGGAAACACGCGTCAATGCGCTGCCTATCAGCTTCGCGGTTTCCTCGACCGCTGCCGCATCGCGGTCCACCAGCGCAAGCTTGGCACCTTCTTTCGCAAATAGCACAGCGGTTGCGCGACCAATGCCGGAACCGGCGCCGGTGATGACCGCAATCTTGTCCTTCAAACGCATGGGATCCTCTTGAATTTTATGTTGACTTTGGCAAGCGCTTGGCATCGCGCCGCTGTTCATAGGCTTTGGCGTGCAGAAAGGCTGCCTCATGCAGGGCGTTGGGCAGCCCGCGGCGCCGCGCGGCTTGCAACAGAAAGCCCAGGATATGATCGGCTTCAATCCGCCCGCCGGCTTCCAAGTCACGCAGCATGGAAGCTGTGTAAGCGCTGGCGCTATCGCCAAAGACGCCGCGATATTGCTGCATGAAGGCATCACTTACCGGGAAGCCTTCAGCCGCTGCGATAGCTGCATTCGCTTCCAGAATACCATGCATGAAGGCAATGCCGCCTGGCGCGCGCGCGATCTCACCGACATTGGCGCGCATCAATACGGTGCAGATGGCGCTGGTGCCAAGATGTACCAGTTTTTCCCACATCTGCGCCATGATATCGGGCACAGCTTTTGCCACCATGCCTGGCGCGGCGCTGAAAGCCGTGGCGATGGCCTCAACCCGCCTGCTCATGCCGCCTGCGATTTCGCCAAAGGTGAGCCAGCGCCAATCATTCAAATGCCGGATCGTGCCATCAGGTGCCAGGCCCGCTTGAATCTTCGCAAGCCCGCCAAGCACACGCTCCGCACCAAAGGCGCGTTGCAGCGCTGCGATATGGCTGATGCCATTCAGCACTGGCAGGATGGCGGTGCGCGCATCCATGGCCGGGCGAATGGTCTCCATCGCCTCGGGCAGGTCATAGGCTTTGCAGGTCAGCAGCAGCACATCCCAACCGGGTTGCAGCGCATCAGGCGTGATGGTGGTCACCATTGCCTTATAGTCACCAAGGCCGCTCGAAATGCGCAAACCATCACGGGCGAGCGTTGCGGCGCGCGCGGGACGGACAAGAAAGCAGGGGTCAAGCCCTGCCTGGTGCAGGCGCCCGCCAAAATAGCCGCCCAAGGCGCCCGCGCCCAAAATCAAAATCCGCATCCGACCCTCATACCCATCCTTGAAAAGAGGCTAGCATCCTGGCCGGGCAGGGGAAATCCTGCCGTTCCCGGGAATGGCTGATTGCTTCGCCACGAATAACCCCCTTCCGTTCCGGCGCGGCGCGCGGCAGGATCAGGCAGAAGCCAATCAAGGGGAAAGCCATGACCAAGGTCATCATTACCTGCGCCGTGACGGGCGCGATCCACACACCTTCCATGTCAGATTACCTGCCGATCACGCCGCAGGAGATTGCGGAACAATCCATCGCCGCGGCGGAAGCGGGCGCTTCCATCATCCATTTGCATGCGCGCGACCCGGAAAATGGTCAGCCGACTCCTGATCCCAAGGTCTTCATGCAATTCCTGCCCGTCATCAAGCAATCTACCGATGCGGTGATCAATATCACCACCGGCGGCGGGCTTGGCATGACGTTGGATGAGAGGCTGGCTGCGCCATTGCTTGCCAGGCCTGAAATGTGCAGCCTCAATATGGGTTCGATGAATTTCAACATCGCGCCATCGGCGGCACGCGTGAAGAAGTTCAAATATGATTGGGAAAAGCCCTATCTGGAAGGCACCACCAATTACATCTTCCGCAATACCTTCCAGGATATCGAACAGGTGGTGGAACGGCTCGGCAAGGCGCATGGCACGCGCTTTGAATTCGAATGTTACGATGTCGGCCATTTGTATAATCTGGCCCATATGCTGGACCGCAAGATTGTTGAACCACCGCTTTTCACCCAAACAATTTTTGGCATTCTGGGTGGCATTGGTGCCGAACCGCGCAACCTGATGTTCATGAAGGAAACGGCGGATCGGCTATTCGGCAAGGATTATGTCTGGTCCGTGCTGGCAGCCGGGCGCAACCAGATGCCCTTCACCACCATGGCCGGCATGCTGGGCGGCAATGTGCGTGTTGGCTTGGAAGATAGCCTCTGGCTCGGCAAGGGCGTGCAGGCGAAATCCAATGCCGAACAGGTCGCCAAAATCCGCCGCATCCTGGAAGAGCTCAGCCTGGAAATCGCAACTCCTGCGGAAGCGCGGGAGATGTTGAAGCTCAAGGGCGGCGATCTGGTCGGTTTCTGAAGCACCATCAAGAATAAGGGAGGCCCTGCCATGGCCGAGAAATACACCGTCGCCGATCTGGTGGCGGAATTCCTGCCGCAGGTGGGGGTTTCCACCGTTTTCGGCATTGTGTCCGTGCATAATATTCCGATGCTGGATGCAATCGGCCAGCGCAATCGCCTGCGCTATGTGAAGGCGCGCGGCGAAATGGGCGGCGCGCATATGGCCGATGCCTATGCGCGCGTCACCGGCCATTTGGGCGTGATCTTCACGAGCACCGGGCCTGGCATGGCCAATGCCATTCCGGGTCTGGTGGAAGCGCGTTTTGCTGGAAGCCCTGTGCTGCATATCACTGGCCAAACCGCGACGCGCTTCATTGATCGAGATGTGGGCACGGTGCATGACGTGCCGGGGCAAACCCAGGCTCTCGCAGCGGTGTGCAAGGCAGCCTATCGCGTGCGGAGCGCGGGGGAAGCCTTTGGCGTATTGGTGCGCGCGGCGGCGGAAGCGCTCTCCGCGCCGCGCGGCCCGGTTTCCGTGGAAATCCCGATTGATTTGCAGCGCACGCCCATCCCGCGCCCGGCGGGGCTGGATGCGCTGGTGCTGCCCATCGCGGCACCCCTGCCGCCCAACCCGGCGGAATTGGACGAGGCTGTTGCCATTCTGTCCAAAGCCAAGCGCCCGATGATTTGGCTTGGCAATGGCGCGAAGCAAGCTGGCGTTGAGGCAGCGCGCTTGATGGCGCTTGGCTTTGGTGCGGTCACTTCCTGGAATGGTCGCGGCATCATCCCGGAAGATCACCCCATGACGCTCGGCGCGCTGCATGGCAATGGATCGCCGCGTGTGCAGGAATTCTATGGCTCGGTGGATGCCATGCTGGTGGTGGGGTCGCGGCTCCGCGGGCATGAGACGATGGATTTCAACATGGAGCTGCCTGAGACGCTGATCCGCGTGGATGGCGATGCGGCGGCCAATGGGCGCGGCTATGCTTCCTCACTGTTTCTGCACGGCGATGCGGCACTGACCATGGCGGCGCTGGCGGATCGGCTGGCGGGAAAGATGGCGGTTGATCCGGGTTTCGCGGCTGATTTCGCCGCGCTGAAATCCCGTGCGGGTCAGGAATATCGCGAAACCCTTGGCCCCTATCAGGGTTTCCCGGATGCGGTGCGCGCCGCGCTGCCGCGTGATGGCGTTTGGGTGCGTGACATCACCATTTCAAACTCCACCTGGGGCAATCGCATCTTCCCGATTTACGATCCGCGCAACGCCGTGCATCCCGTAGGTGCGGCGATTGGGCCAGGCCTTGCGCTTGGTATCGGCGCCGCCCTTGGCGCGGGCGGGCGCAAGACCATCACCATGGTGGGCGATGGCGGTTTCGCGCTTGGCATGAATGAGCTTTGGGCCGCGACACAGGAAAAAGCCGAATTGGTCACCATGGTGATGAATGATCGCGGCTATGGTGTGATCCGGCATATCCAGGATGCGCTGGCCGATGGGCGCTTGTTCGGCGATGATATTCTGAACCCCAATCTTGAAGGCCTCGCCTCCCTTGCCGGCATGCCCTATTTCCGCATCAGCAAGGCGGATGAGGTGACCGAGGTGCTGCAAAAAGCCCTCGCGGTTTCTGGCCCTGCGCTGGTGGAGGTTGATATGATCGCGATTGGGCCATTCCCGCCCTATGCGCCTTTCAACACCATGGGCAAGCATGCGGAACGCGCGGCGCGCTGATGATGAAACAAGCGCAAATCATTTCCCATCGTGGCGGTGCCTATCTTTGGCCGGAGAATAGCCTGCTCGCTTTCCGCCAAAGCCTGACCCTGCCCGTTGAGGTTCTGGAATGTGATGTGCACCCTTCATCCGATGGTGTGCCCATGGTGCATCATGATGCAACGCTGGAACGCATGACGGACCTGGCCGGGCCTTTGGTCGCGCGCAGCGCTGCGGAATTAGGCAAGGCGCGGTTTCGCGGTGCGCCTGATGAAACTATCCTGACTCTCTCTGCGCTGGCGCGGTTGGTGGCGCCAAGCGACAAATTGCTGCGCGTCGAAGTGAAGGGCGATCGTGACCACAAGCCCTATCCGGATTTCCTGCCGCGCGTGCTGGGCGTGCTGGCAGCGGAGGGCATGCTGACGCGCAGCATCATCATCGCCTTTCATGGCGGCACGGCGGCGGCGGCGGCGCAGGAAAAGCGCCTTGCCGGAGCAATATGGCTGGTGAATAGCCCGATCCTGGCAAGCCTGGGGCCGGATGCCTGCATGGCGGCGGCGCGTAGCCTTGGTGTGACGGGGTGTGAGTGTTCCATGGGCGATGTGACGCCGGCTTTCATTGCGGCGGCGCGCAAGGCGGGCCTCTCCACCGGTGTCTGGGCCGCCAATCACCGCGCGGAGATTGAAAAGGCGCTTGATCTTGGCATGGATGCCTTCGCCACAGATGATCCGCCGCTGGCGATTGCGCTCCGTAAGGCGCGCGGCTGATGCGCATTGCCGCGCTTGATTTCCTTGGCGTCAATGTCACGCCCAAGACCAATTGGTGCTTTGTGTTGTTGCGCCTGGAAGATGGCCGCACAGGTATTGGCGAAATCACGCTCGCGGATCATGAAGCGTTATTGGCGGTGGAAGTTGCCCGTCTCTCAACGGCGCTCAAGGGGCAGGACGCCGATGCGCGCAATCGCCTGACACGGCTGCTGCCGCATGCGCCGGCGGGCTTGATCGCGCATACGGTGATCTCAGGCCTGGAACAGGCGCTGTGGGATGTGGCGGGGCAGGAAGCGGGGCGGCCCATCCATGCGATTCTTGGCGGCGCCTTGCGCGACACAGTGCCGCTTTATGCCAATATCAATCGCGGCGCATCGCCGCGCACGCCCGCAGGATTTGCCGAGGCCGCGAAGCGAGCCGTTGCCGCCGGCTTTCGCGCGGTAAAGCTTGCCCCTTTTGAACCCATGGTCTGGGAAGATGCGGCTGAGCCATCACAACGCGCGGCCTATGCGGAAGGTTTGGCGCGCATCGCCGCGGTGCGTGACGCGGTGGGGCATGCGATTGATATCATGGTGGATGCGCATTGGCGCTTTTCCCCCGGTGGCGCAGCGGCGCTGATCCGTGATGTCGCGCCCTTCAACCTGTTCTGGCTGGAATGCCCGGTCGCTGAGGCCAATCACGCGGCCATCGCGCGGCTACGCAGCATGGCGAATGATCGCGGCATGCGCTTGGCGGGGGCCGAAACCCTCTCGGGCCTTGGCGCCTATCGCCGCATCATCGAAGCCGGCTGCTATGATGTGCTGATGCCAGACATCAAGTATGCCGGCGGGCACGCGGAAATTCGACGCATCGCGGCCCTTGCCCATACCGCCGGCATTGAGATTGCGCCGCATAATCCAACGGGGCCGATCTGCCACGCCCATTCCGTGCATCTGTGCGCGACGCTCCCCAATCTTTTGCCGCTGGAAGTGCAATTCGGCGAAACGGAGCGTTTCTTCACCATGATCACCGGCCACGATCTGCGCATTGAACAAGGCTGCGCCAGCCTTTCGCAAACACCCGGCCTTGGCGTAAAACTTGAAGAAGCCAGCGCGCGGCTTTCCCCCTGGCAGCCCATGGCGCAGCCCTGGCTGGACCCGAGGCTCGGCTGATGCCGCTTTGGGTTGCTGCCACCATCACTGCCGCGCTGTTTCAAACCTGGCGCACTGCGCTTCAGCAAAAGCTGCGCGGGCAGCTTTCCGTCAATGCTGCTGCCGTGGTGCGCTATCTTTACGGCGTGCCCGTCGGCATGGCGCTGGTGGGGCTTTATCTGCTGATTTTTGGTGGCGCGCTATCTGCGCCGACACCGATATTCTTCCTCTACGCCGCACTGGGCGGCCTTGGGCAAATCATCGGCACCAATCTGCTCATCATGTCCTTCGCACATCGCGGTTTTGCTGTCGGCACCGCTTACGCCAAGACTGAGGCAGTGCAGGCGGCCTTTCTGGCGCTTTTGCTGCTGGGTGAGAATTTTGCGCCGCTCGCCTGGGCGGGCATTGCGGTTTCGGTGGCGGGCACTCTTTATCTTTCACTCGCTGGCCGCGTTGGCTCACTTAATGAAATGCTGCGCGCAACGGTGCAGCCAGCCGCACTATGCGGTCTGGGGGCCGGCTTTGCCTTTGCGCTTTGCGCACTCGCCATCCGCGCGGCGACGCAGGAATTGCAGGGGCCGGATGTTGTGCTGCGCGCGCTGGAAACGCTCGTGGTCATCAATGTCATGCAAACCATCATGCAGGGCGGCTGGCTGGTGCTGCGCGAACGTGAAAGCATCCGCGCGGTGTTCTCCACATGGCGATCCTCGGCGCAGGTGGGCGCGCTTTCGGCTTGCGGTTCCGCCTGCTGGTTCACGGGCTTCGCGCTGGCACCCGTTGCCTTGGTGCGCGCGGTGGGTCAGGTGGAGATTCTGTTCACGCTGCTCTTCAGCAAGTTTTTCCTCAAGGAAAAGATGAAGCGCAGCGATGTGATCGGCGCGCTTGCGGTGGTTGCTGGCGTAGTGCTGGTGCTGATTGGGCGATAATCAAACCCTGAACATCGCCTGAATCGCAGCCTGATCCACCGCTTCAATGCTGGCGGGCTGCCATTGTGGTTTATGGTCCTTATCCACCAGCACGGCGCGCACGCCCTCGCGAAAATCCGGGTGGTCATTCACCACCACGCGCGTCAGCGCCAATTCCATCGCGAGACACCCCGCCAGATCACGCTTGGCACCACGGGTCAGCAATTCATGTGTGACAAACAGCGATGTGGGTGAGGCGTGATGCAAAATGCCAAGCTGTTCGCGTGCCCAATCGGTGCCTTCCGCTTCCAGCGCAGCCAGAATGGCAGGAATGGACCCCGCGCCGAAGCAGCGATCAATCGCCGCGCGATGTGGCGTGAAGCTTGCCTCGGGTGCTGGCCCGCAAAGCTGCAATGCGGCACCCATATCGCCCGCAATCAGCGCAGGGCGGAGCGCCGGCAGTGCCTCGCGCGTGGTGAAATGCGTGGCTAACCCCGCATGCACCGCATCCGCACCATTCAAGCGTGCGCCGGTGAGTGCCAGCCACATGCCAAGCGCGCCAGGCAGGCGCGGCAGCACGAAGGAAGTGCCGACATCCGGAAACAGCGCAATCGCGGTCTCAGGCATCGCAAACATCGCATGATTGGTGACGATGCGATGCGTGCCATGCACGGAAACGCCAATGCCGCCCCCCATGCAAACGCCATCAATCAGGCTGACCCAAGGCTTGCCGAAATCGGCAATGCCGGCATTCA
>JBIKXA010000134.1:0-10480 GCA_044356015.1 Roseomonas sp. | reverse complement strand
GCGAATGCGGCGCGGCTTCAGCCTTCGTAATGATCCGCCACCATGCGATCCAGCATGCGCACGCCATAAGCGGTCGCCCCCTTCGGCACGGTTGGCGCATCCTTGGAAGACCAGGCGGTGCCCGCGATATCCAAATGCGCCCAGGGCTTGCCATTGACAAAGCGCTGGATGAATTGCGCCGCCGTGATGGAACCGCCTGGCCGCCCACCGACATTCTTCATATCGGCAATGTCGGACTTGATTTGCTTGTCATAGGCATCACCCAAGGGCATGCGCCAGGCTTTTTCACCGACTGCGCTGCCCGCTTCCTTCACATGGGTCGCGAGCGTATCATCATTGCTGAAAAGCCCCGCGCGTTCATGGCCAAGCGCGATGATGATAGCGCCCGTGAGTGTCGCCAGATCCACCATGAAGCGCGGATCGTATTTTTCCTGGCAATACCACATCACATCAGCCAGCACCAAACGTCCTTCCGCATCCGTATTGATCACCTCTACGGTTTGGCCGGAATAGGATTTCACGACATCACCCGGACGCTGCGCGGTGGCGGAGGGCATGTTTTCAACCAGCCCCACCATGCCAATCACATCCGCCTTGGCCTTGCGCCCCGCGAGTGCGGCCATCAGGCCAATCACCGTGCCGGCACCGGCCATATCCCATTTCATGTCTTCCATCCCGCCCGCCGGCTTGATGGAAATGCCGCCCGTATCAAACGTCACGCCCTTGCCGATGAAAGCCAAGGGCTTTTGCTTCTTGCCCTTGGGTGCCCCCATCCATTTCATCGTCACCATGCGCGGTTCCTGCGCGCTGCCCTGCGCCACACCCAAAAGCGCGCCGAAGCCCAGGCGCTTCATCTCTCGCGGGCCGATGATCTCGACCTCGACGCCAAGCTTTTCGAGCGCCTTGCAGCGTTCCGCCATTTCAGAGGGCGTCAGCACATTGGGCGGTTCGGATACCAGATCGCGCGTCAGGAAAACGCCATCCGCGATGGCCTGCATCGGCGCGAAGGCAGCCTTGGCTTTTGTTGCTTCCGCGCTGGCGATGGCAATACGTTCCAGCTTCGGCTTGTCTTCTTCCTTTTCCGTGGTCCGGTAACGATCAAAGCGATAGCTGCGCAGCCGCGCGCCCATGGCAACACTGGCAGCTAGCGCCGGCGCCAGCCCATCCGCGGCAATCACCGCTTCGCGTTCCTGCTGCACGGCAACCAACGCAGCGCCGCCGGCATTCTCGGCCCCCTGCGCATCCAGCGCATCGGGTTTGCCAAGGCCGATGGCGACAATCTTCGCCAAGCCTGCGCCTGGCGCCCACAAGGTGCAGGATTGGCCCTTGGCGCCCTTGAACTTCGCCGCTTCCAAGCCGCGCGAAACCGCGCCGCCGGTCGCTTCCTCGGCAGCCTTGGCAAGGCCCGCAAGCGCCGCGCCTTCAGCCAGCAGCAGAACCAAAGCGCCGCCGCGCGGCAGGCTGGGCTTGACGAAGGTGATATCGGGCATGGCGAGGCTCCTTGGGGGCGAGAAAAAGTCGTGGCACCTTAACACGAGGCAGCGCGACCAAAACAGGGCTTGCGGCCCAGCGCCGCCAAGGCCAAAGCAGAGGCATGAAAGATGATGCGCTGCTGGCCCTGGCCGGCGATCTCGTGGCCCGGGCGGCTTCCGCCATCATGGCAATCAAGGCCGCGGGCTTCGCGGTGGAACGGAAATCCGACCATTCCCCGGTGACCGAGGCTGACCGGATCGCCGAAGCGCTGATTGTGGAGGGGCTCCGCGCCGCGACCCCCGATATTCCCGTGATTGCCGAAGAAGAAGTCGCCGCCGGCACGGCGCCCCGCCATGCTGAGCGTTTCTGGCTGGTGGACCCCTTGGATGGGACGCGGGAATTTGCCGCCGGGCGGGATAATTTCGCGGTCAATATCGGGCTGGTGGAAGCCGGGCGCGCGGTTTTGGGCGCCGTGGCGCTGCCGGCTTCAGGTGAAATCTTTTGGGGCCGTGTTGGCCTTGGTGCCTGGAAGCGCGACGCCGCCGGCACGCGTGCCATCCGCGCCCGCACGCCGCCCGCCGAAGGCGTTACCGTGATGGGCAGCCATCACTATGCCGATGACCCGCGCATGGGCCGCTTCCTGGAAGGCCGGCATGTGGCGCGGGTCGTGAATATCGGCTCGGCGGAGAAATTCTGCCGGCTCGCGGAGGGCAGCGCCGATCTCTATCCGCGTTTTGGCCGCACCATGGAATGGGATACCGCCGCACCGCAGGCCGTGGTGGAAGCCGCGGGCGGGCGCGTATTGGTGCTGGAAGGTCGCGCGCCCTTGCTCTACGCCAAGCCCGGCTTTGAAAACCCCGGCTTTGTCTGTGAAGGCCTGCCGGGATGACACGGCTTCTGGCAGCGGATCAGGTCGCTGAAGCGGCAAGGCTGCTCCGCGCCGGAGAGCTTGTCGCCTTCCCGACCGAGACGGTCTATGGCCTGGGCGCGGATGCGCGGAATGGCCGCGCGGTGGCCGCCGTTTTTGAAGCCAAGGGCCGCCCGCATTTCAACCCGCTGATCTGCCATTTTCCGGATGCCGAGGCCGCATTCACCGAGGTGATTGCCGATGACCGCGCCCGCGCCTTGGCCACCGCTTTTTGGCCTAGCCCGCTGACATTGGTGCTGCCGCGCCGCCCGGAATGTCGGATTGATCTGCTGGCCGGGGCGGGGCTGGATACGCTCGCGGTGCGCGTGCCGGCGCATCCGCTTGCTTTGGCATTGCTGCGGGCAGCGGCGATTCCCGTGGCCGGGCCTTCGGCCAATCGCTCCGGCGCCGTCAGTCCAACCACGGCGGATCACGTGCTGGAAGGCCTATCGGGCCGCATCGCCGCCGTTTTGGATGGCGGGGCCTCCGATGTTGGCGTGGAAAGCACCGTGCTCGATCTCGCCATGGGCGGTGCCGCTTTGCTCCGCCCCGGTGGCGTGCCGGTGGAAGCGATTGAGGCGGTGATCGGCCCGGTTTCCCGCCCCTTGCCCATCAGCGCCGCCGAGAAAACCCGCACCCTCCGCAGCCCCGGCATGATGCTGTCCCATTACGCGCCATCGCTCCCGGTGCGGCTGGCTGCGGTGGATGTGGCGGCGGATGAGGCGCTTTTGGCCTTTGGCCCGGCTTTGCCCGGCGCTGGGCTGGTCTGGCAGCTTTCCGAAACGCGTGACCTTCGCGAAGCCGCGGCGCGGCTTTTCGCCGGGCTGCGCTTTCTGGATGCCGAGGGCGACCAGCGCGGCCTTGCCCGGATTGCCGCCATGCCGATCCCGGAAAGCGGGCTGGGTGCGGCCATCAATGACCGTCTGGCGCGGGCGGCGGCCCCCCGTATTTGAAGATTTATGCACCGCGTCGGGAGACGGTAAGGCGCAGAACATCGGCATCAAGCACGGCGGGCGCACCGACGAAAACGCACTCTGGGTTGCTGCCGTGCCCGAGCGGGAGCCCCCCAAGAATGGGAACATTGAGCGCCCCGATATGTTCGCCAACCATGTTCACGGTGTCTTCGCTCACATCGGTGAATTGGCCGACTGCAACGCCCGCCAAGCCGTTGAGGTGGCCTGCCTTTCGGAGCATCGAGAGTTGGCGGTCGATAGCACCAATCGCTTGATTCACAGCCTCGATGAGAAGGATGGCCCCGTGGAGCTTGGGCAAGCACCAGCCCGACGCCGTCGCCACCATATCAAGGTTGCCGCCAATGAGCGGCCCAGAGACTTTTCCCTGTGTGGTCAGCTTGGCTGTCAGCTCGGTGGCACGGCTGGTCAGCTCGATGGGCGCATCGGTCATCAGTGTTCGCCTCAGGGACGCACCGTCATCAGCATCAAACGGCGCTCCGTGGATGCCCACCAACCCGCATTTGTCCCAGAGGCTGAGGTGGAGCGCCGAGATGTCGCTGAAGCCAACGAGAAACTTGGGGTCGGCCCTCGCAGCCGCGAAATCAATTTGATCAGCTATCCGATAAGACCCTTTCCCGCCCCGCGTGGCGATCACCGCTCTCACCGAGGTGTCGCGCAAGGCATCATTCAAGTCCGTTAGGCGGTCGGTATCGGGGCCAGCAAGATACCCCTGCCTTGCGAACACATGCCTACCAAGCTCTACCTCAAGCCCCCAGCCTCTCAGCCGATCGCGAACGCGAAAGACGCTGGCTTCATCAGGCGTGCTGGCAGGAGAGATAAGCCGCACCTTGTCGCCAACTCTCAGCTTCTCTGGAAACAGGACGGAAGAGACTGACGACAGCTGCATAGGTGAATTTTCTCACATGCCGACCGCTTCGCCAACCTGTCGAGCATAACGAGACATCAGTCATGTCGTGTCCATGTGCATAAATCAGCCTTTATGCAACATTTTTGGCCTAAACCACTTATCCACCACAAAAAACATTTGACTGTGATTTTGGAACTTAACTAGAACATCGGGTCAGTTGCCGGTTTGTTCGCCCCGATTCGCGGGGGTTCCCGGCCCGGGAGGGTTAGATGCTAACGCGCAAGCAGCACGAATTGCTGATGTTCATTGACAAGCACCTGCGCGAGACAGGCTTTTCGCCTTCCTTTGAGGAAATGAAGGAAGCGCTCAATCTGCGGTCCAAATCAGGCATCCATCGCCTGATCACTGCCTTGGAAGATCGCGGCTTTCTGCGCCGCCGCGCGCATCGCGCCCGCGCGCTGGAAGTGATGCGCCTGCCCGAAGCGCTGACGCCAAAGGTCAAGGAAGCGGCACCCAAGCCCGAGGCCCCGGCCTTCGCGCCCAATGTCATTCGCGGCAATTTCGCCAATAACCTGCCCGCCAGCGCCGCCCGCGTCGCCGCCGAAGCCGCTGCGGTGCATCTGCCGCTTTATGGGCGGATCGCCGCCGGCCTGCCCATTGAAGCGCTGCGCGATAATGGCGCGAGTGTGGAAGTGCCGCTCGCGCTGCTGGGCAATGGCGAACATTACGCTTTGGAAGTCGCCGGGGATTCCATGGAAGAAGCCGGCATTATGGATGGCGATACCGTCATCATCTGCCGCACGGACACGGCGGAGAATGGCACCATCGTTGTCGCTTTGGTGGATGAAAATGAGGTGACGCTGAAGCGGCTGCGCCGGCGCGGCAATTCCATCGCCTTGGAGCCCGCCAATGCGCGGCATGAAACCCGCATCTTCGGCCCGGACCGCGTGCGGGTGCAGGGCAAGCTGGTGGGTTTGCTCCGCCGGTATTGAGAGCAGGGCGCGGGGGTTGCCCGCACCCCCAAGCCCTTAATCCACCTTGACCACCAGCTTGCCGAAATTCTCCCCCTTCAGCAGGCCGATGAAGGCCTTGGGCGCATTGGCCAGGCCCTGCACCACATCTTCGCGCCAGCGCAGCTTGCCTTCGCGCATCCAGCCCAGCATCTCCGCGCGGAATTGCGGATAGCGCGGCCAGCCCGTGTCACTCACGATAAAACCCTGGATGCGGAGGCGCTTGCGCACGACGGGCCCCAGATTGGGGCCGGGCGGCGCGCCGGCGGCATCCGCACCGGGTGCTTCGTTATATTGCGCGATCATGCCGCACATCACCATACGCCCGAAATCCCGCAGCCGAGGGAAAACCGCCGCCTGCACCGCGCCGCCGACATTTTCCCAATAGACATCAATGCCTTCCGGCACCGCCCCATCCAATTGCGCGTTGAGGTCACCGTGATGGTCCAGGCAGGCATCAAAGCCCAGCTCCTTCACCACGAACTCGCATTTCTTGGCGCCACCCGCGATGCCAACCACCTTGCAGCCACGGATTTTGGCGATCTGCCCGGCCACCTGCCCAACGGCGCCGGATGCCGCGCTGATCACCACTGTCTCCCCCGCCTTGGGCTGGCCGATATCGGCCAAGCCGGTCCAGGCCGTCAGCCCCGGCATGCCGAGCACGCCAAGGCTTGAGGAAAGCGGCGGATCGGTTTCCGGCACTTTGAACAGCCGCTCCGGCCCCACCACCGAAAAGCGCTGCCAGCCAAAGCCGCCGAGCACCGTCTCGCCCGCTTTGAAATCCGGGTGGCGGGAGGCCACCACTACGCCCGCCGTCTGGCCTTCCATCACCGCGCCAAGGGCGACAGGCTTGGCGTAGCTTTTCACATCCGCCATGCGCCCGCGCATATAGGGATCGAGCGAAAGATACTGCGCGCGCACCAGAATTTGGCCTTCGCCGGGTTCGGGGATGGCGGTTTCGACGATCTCGAAATCCTCCGGCACCGGGGCACCGACGGGGCGGCGCTTCAGCAGGATTTGCAGGTTGGTCTCGGGCATGGGGATACTCCTTCTGCGAAGGCTTCTGCCACGGCTGGCGGCCAAGCGAAAATAGGGCGCTGACAAGCGGCGCCTTCTGAAGCAGTCTCCGCCGCCGAAAAAAGGAGATTCGCCATGCCCCTGCCCGAAACCGAGACCCTGCAACTCGAAAACCCGGAACCGCATATCCAGATCGTCCGCCTCAATCGGCCAGAGGTGTCCAACGCCTTCAACACGCAAATGGGGCGCGATTTGCACATGGTTTGGTCCGCGCTGATTGCCGAACCCGGCGATATCCGCTGCGTGATCCTGACCGCGACCGGCGGGCGCGCCTTTTGCGCGGGCGGCGACCTCAAGGAACGCAAGGGCATGACGGATGCCGCCTGGCGCCATCAGCATGAAATCTTTGAGCGCGCCTTCTGGACCATGCTGGATTGCCAAATCCCGATCATCGCCGCTGTGAATGGCCATGCCTATGCGGGCGGGCTGGAATTGGTGCTGGCGTCAGACTTCGCCTATGGCGTGACCGGCACTCGCTTCGCGCTGACGGAAGTAACCATCGGCATCATGCCCGGTGCGGGCGGCACCCAGACCCTGCCGCGCATTGTGGGTGAGCGACGTGCCAAGGAAATCATCCTGACCGGTAAGCCCTTCACCGCGGAACAGGCGCTGGAATGGGGCATTCTGAACCGCGTCTGCGCCCCTGATGAGGTTTTGCCCGCCGCGTTGGAGACCGCGCGCGTCATCGCCGGCAATGCGCCGCTTTCCATCCGGCAAGCCAAGCGTTCCATGCATTTCGGCTTGCAGATGGATTTAAGAAGCGCGCTGCGTTTTGAGGTGGAATGCTACAACCAATTGGTCGGCACGGAAGACCGTCAGGAAGGGATTTTGTCCTTCAATGAAAAGCGCAAGCCGGTGTTCAAGGGCAGATAAAACAAATGAAGCCCGCACCAGTTTCCCGGTGCGGGCCTCTCAAAAATAAATCACTCACCAAGCGTCGTCGAAATCCAATTCTTCAGCGCGCCCTTGGGCAGCGCGCCAACCTTGGTATCCAGCGGCTTGCCATCCTTGAAAAGGATCATGGTGGGGATGCCGCGCACCGCATATTCATTCGGTGTCATCGGGTTCTCATCAATATTCACCTTGGCGATGGTGAGCTTGCCGGCATATTCCGCCGCAATCTCATCCAGGATCGGCCCCACCATGCGGCAGGGGCCGCACCATTCGGCCCAGAAATCCACCAGCACCGGGCCGCTTGAATCGAGAACATCATTCTTGAAGCTCTCATCCGATACGGCCTTGGTCAGATCACCCATGGGGGTCTCCATCGAATCGCGGGCGGCGGGATGCGCTGCCCTTCTTGCCTCTAGAAATCGTGTCTCGTGGCCCCCGGGTCAAGACGGGGGGTGTTCCACGGGCTTCGCCACCTGCCCCATGCCAAGCATCGCCTTCGCTTTCTCCCGCAGGCTTTGGAAGGTCACATAAAGCATTGGGATCATGAAAATACCGATGGTGGAAGCCGCCAGCATCCCCCAGAAGACGGGCGTGCCCACCGCGCGGCGGCTGATCTGCGAAGCGCCTTCCGCCACCACCAGCGGATAAAGCCCCAAGATAAACGCGAAGGATGTCATCATCACCGCGCGGAAGCGCAGCTTGGCGCCGAGCACCGCCGCTTCCTGGATGGATTTGCCGTGCAATTCGCGCTGTTCCTTGGCGAATTCAATGATCAGAATGCCATTCTTGGCGGCCAGCGCAATCAGCACCACGATGCCCACCTGCGCATAAAGATCAAGCGCAAGCCCCGAAGCCCCGATGGACGCAATCGCGCCCAGCACGCCAACCGCGACCGAAAGCAGCACAGGCACGGGGATTGTCCAGCTTTCATAAAGTGCGACCAGGAACAGGAAGGCAAAAAGCACCGCAAGCCCCAGGATCATGCCCGTTTGCCCGGAAGCCGCCTTTTCTTGATAAGCAGTGCCCGTCCATTCGAAGGAATAACCCTGCGGCAGCGTCTTGGCGCTGATCCTTTCCATGGCCGCCAGCCCATCGCCGCTGGACCGCCCTGGCGCCGGTTCGCCATTCACGGACAGGCTCCGCACATTATTGTAGCGCACCACGCTTTGCGGGCCGAAATCCACGCGAATATCGGCGAAGGCGCGAATGGGGATCATATCGCCATTGCCGTTGCGGACATGCACTCGGAAAATATCCTCAACCGAAGCGCGGTCCCCTTCTTCGGCCTGCAAGCTCACGCGCCAACTGCGGCCAAACAGGTTGAAGTCGTTGATGTAATAACTGCTCATGGTCGCTTGCAGCGCGGCGAAGATATCACTGATCGAAACACCAAGCACCTGCGCGCGATCTCGATCGAGATCGAGAAAGATTGAAGGCGCAGCCGCTGAGAAGGTGGAGAAAACGCGCGTCAGATCAGGGTCCTGATTGGCCGCGAACACCAGGCCGCGCATGACGGCGGCCATTTCGGCAACCGGGCGGCCTTCCAGATTTTGCAGCTGATATTGGAAGCCGCCGCCGGTACCCAGGCCCACAATCGGCGGCAGGTTGAAGGGCAATACCAGGGCAGGGATCTGCACCGTCCCGCGCGCAACCGCGGCGATCAGCGCATCCACCTTTGTCTCCGGCGCGGTGCGTTCCTCAAAAGGCTTCAGCGTCACGATGAAGAAGGCGCTATTGGATTGCGCAAGGCCATTCAGCATGGAAAAGCCCGAGACAGTCTGCACCGCCTGCACACCCGGCAAAGCCTGAATGATCGCTTCCACCTGCTGGCTCAATTCCCGTGTGCGATTGAGCGATGCGCCATCGGGCAATTGCATTTCAGCAAGGAAGGCGCCCTGGTCTTCCTGCGGCAGGAAGCCCGTTGGGGTGCGGCTGGCAATGCCGAAAATCCCGAAGGCAATCACGCCAAGCAGCACCAGGCTGAAGGCGGAAATCCGGACAAGGCGGGCGACAATCGCGCCATAGCCATCGCGCACCGCGTCAATGAAGGCCGAAATCCGGCCCATGATGCCCTTCTTTGGTCCGTGATGCGCCTTCAGCAATATGGCGCAAAGCGCGGGTGAAAGTGTCAGCGCATTGATCGCGGAAAACAACATGCCAACACTGACCGTCACCGCGAATTGGCGGAACAATTCGCCCGAAATGCCGGGGATGAAGGCCAGCGGCACAAAGACCGAAAGCAGCACCATGGTAATCGCGACAATCGGCGCGGTGATGCTCTCCATCGCAAGCTTGGTCGCTTCCGGCACCGAAAGCTCCGGATGATGTTCCATGGTGGCTTCGACATTTTCCACCACCACAATC
This sequence comes from Roseomonas sp., assembly GCA_044356015.1. Lineage (GTDB taxonomy): Bacteria > Pseudomonadota > Alphaproteobacteria > Acetobacterales > Acetobacteraceae > Neoroseomonas. The sequence continues at coordinate 934 of JBIKXA010000134.1, read as the reverse complement.
GCATCATCCACCACAATGCCGATTGCCAGCACCATGGCGAGCAAGGATACCGTATTGGCCGAATAGCCCATCGCACTCAGCACCGCGAAGGTGCTGATCAGGCTGACCGGCACGGCGATCAGCGGAATGATGGTGGCGCGGATGTTCCCAAGGAACAGGAAGACCACAAGCACCACCAGCACAAAGGCTTCCAGCAGCGTCTTGATCACCTCATGAATCGTGAGCTTGACGAATAAGGTGGTGTCGTAGGTCACCTCATAGCCCATGCCGGCGGGAAAGCGCGTCGCCAATTGGCGCATGGTGGCGGCGACACCTTCCGCGACACCAACCGCATTGGCGCCGGGCGAGAGAAAGATTTGGATCAGCAGCGCCGCACCACCATTCAGCCGTGTCTCGGCATCCTGATTCCATGCGCCAAGTTCCAGCCGCGCCACATCGCGCACGCGCAATATGCTGCCATCGGGATTGGCGCGAATGATGATGGCGCCAAACTCATCCGTGGTGACCATCCGCCCCATGGTGGTGATATTGAGCTGATAGGAGGCATCCTGGCTCATGGGCTGCGCGCCAACGCGGCCGAGCGGCGCCACCTGGTTCTGCTTCTGGATGGCGCTGATCACATCGGCAGGCACCAGGCCAAGCGCCGTCAGCCGATCGGTCTGGAACCAGATGCGCATGGAATAATCGCGCGTGCCGAACATTTGCGCGTCACCCACACCAGGCACGCGGCGCAGCGCATCCAGTATATTGATCGTGGCGTAATTGCTGAGGAACAGCGTATCACGCGAACCATCGGTGGACCGGATGGTGATCACCTGCAGCATGGCCGATGATTTCTTGCGCACGGTCAGGCCAAGGCGCTGCACTTCCTGCGGCAATTGCGCCAGCGCCAATTGCGCGCGGTTATTCACATTGGTGGTGTTCTGATCCGGGT
>JBIKXA010000133.1:0-10506 GCA_044356015.1 Roseomonas sp. | reverse complement strand
GCTTGCGGGCAATTGATCCTTTTCGAGCGTGGAGCCTACGAGGCCCTTGGCGGGCACGGGGCAATTCGCGGCTCGCTTCATGATGGCTTGCAGCTGGCGCGCAAGCTGCGCGGCGCTGGTTTCCGGACCGAAATGGTGGAAGGTGTGACGCTCGCGGAATGCCGCATGTATGATGGCTTTCGCACCAGTTGGAACGGCTTCATCAAGAATGCGCATGAAGGCATGGCGACGCCCGTTGGCCTGCCCATCTGGACCACGCTTTTGGCCGGCGCGCATATCTGGCCTTTCTTTCTGCTGCCGGAATGGCAGGCGGCGCTTGCCATTCTGCTGGTGTTTGGGTTGCGCGCTGTCATTACCTTCAAAACGCGTGAAGCCTGGTGGACTGTGCCGCTGCATCCCTTGGCCGTGCTGGTGGGCCTTGCCATTCAATGGACCGCGCTGGTGCGCGTGCTGATCGGCCGCCCCGCCGGCTGGAAGGGCCGCGCCTATTCCGCCAGTGGCGCGGCATGATTGCTGAAAGCGCCGCTTCCCGCGCGCCAACGCGCGACTCCGGGTCTGAGAATTTCCCTGTCGCGTCCCGGCTTTTGGCGCCGGAAATCCGCCCGAAGGTGCTGGGCTTTTATCGCTTTGTGCGCACCGCCGATGATATCGCCGATGATCCCGCGTTGAGCCCGGATGAAAAGCTGCGACGCTTGGCAGTACTTGAAGCAGCGCTTGATGATCCCAAAACTGATGAATCCGCCGCCACGGCCTTGCATCGCGCAGGCAGCGGCACGGATGAGGCGCGGCTGATGCTCTCGGCCTTTCGGCAGGATGCGGTGCAAGCGCGCTATGCGGATTGGGCAGGCTTGGAGGATTATTGCGCACGGTCAGCCAATCCTGTTGGTCGGATGTTGCTGCGCTTGCATGAAGAAACAAGGGCTGAGGCCATCGCGGCAGCGGACGCGCTTTGCACCGCGCTGCAAATCCTCAATCATCTGCAGGATCTGGTACCGGATCGCCGTGATATCGGGCGCGTCTATCTGCCGGAAGCCTGGATGGATTTGGCCGGCGGTGAGACGCGGTTTTTCGAGCCCGCCAATACCGAAGCACGCCGCGCCGTTTTGGATGTCGCGCTTGATCAGGTGGAGGAAAGGCTGGATGCCGCTGCTGCTTTGCCGCGACTGATCGCAGCGAAGCGGCTGGCACGCGAAAGCAGCGTCACTATCGCGCTTGCGCGACGGCTGCTGGCGCGGCTGCGCGCGGCGGACCCGGTGCTGGGGCGGGTTGCCCTATCGCGGCTTGATTTTTTGCATGGCTTTCGCGCGGCAATTGGCACAGGCCCAAGCGATGCGGCTTTGGTCAGCGCGCGCGTCGGGCGGGCGGGGTCGTCCTTCGCGCGTGGCATGTCGGCGCTGAAGGGCGAAAGGCGCCGCGCGCTTTGGGCGGTTTATGCCTTTTGCCGCGCCGTGGATGACATTGCCGATGGCGCCATGCCTGAAGATGAAAAGCGCCGCTTCCTGGCTGATTGGCGCGGCAAGCTGCGCGCGCCGGATTGCGCTCTGTCACGCGAATTGGCGCTGGCGCGTGACGCCTTTGCGCTGCCCATGGAAGAATGCGAAGCGATGATCGCGGGGATGGAAACCGATTCCACACCCAGCCTACGCATCGCCGATACCGAAGCGCTGAACCTTTATTGCCGCCGCGTGGCGGGCAGTGTCGGCGCCATGGCGGTGCGCATTTTCGGCGCACCGGAAGCCGCCGATTTCGGTCTGGGTCTTGGGCGCACGCTGCAATTGGTGAATATCCTGCGCGATTTGGACGAGGATGCAACGCGCGATCGTGTTTATCTGCCGCTTGATCTGCTGGCCGCGGAAGGTGTGGCTGACGCACCAGCCGCAACGCTGATTGCAAGCCCGGGCTTCGCCCGCGCCGCTGCGCATTTGGCGCAGCAGGCAGAGGCTGGTTTTGCGCAAGCAGCAGCGGAACTACGCCATCTGGATCAACGCGCGCTGTTACCGGCACGCATCATGATGTGGGGTTATCAGCGCCTGTTTGAACGGCTGATGGCGCGTGGTTTTGGCCTGCCTCGGCCACGCCCGCGCCTGACGCGCGGTGAGAAGTTCCGCATGGCGGCCTATGCCATGGGGATCATGCCCATGCCGCAAGCAAGCGCCAGCCGCGCGTGAATCAGAACGCTACCTGCCATGTGATTGGCGCCGGGGTTGCGGGGCTCGTGGCTGGCTTGCGCCTGGCGCAATCCGGGCGCCGGGTGATGCTGCATGAAGCAACACCGATGGCGGGGGGGCGCTGCCGCGCTCTGCCCGATGGCACGGATAACGGCACCCATGCGCTCATGGGCGCCAATCGCGCCGCTTTGCGCTTTCTGTCTGATATCGGCGCGCGCGAGGCGTGGGTGGAAGCCGAACCTGAAGGCCTGCCGGTCTTTGATCTGGCTGATTGCGGCGCGCGGCGCATCGCCGCCAGCCCGCTTGATTGGCGCGACCCTGCCAAGCGCCCACCGGGCTTGAGTGCGGGCGCCATCGCGGCGCTGCTGCGCCTGGCCTTGCCGATTGGGGATCGGCCTGTTGCGGAAGCCATGGCCGCGCATCCGGTGCTGTATCGTGCGCTGATTGAACCATTGACCGTGGCGGCACTGAATACGCCGGGGCAGGAGGCTTCATCTGCCCGGCTTGGCGTGGTGCTGCGAAGGTTGGGGCGGCCGGGGGCGGGTGCCTTGCTGGTGGCGCGGGAAGGGCTCGGGCCAGACCTCATCAACCCGGCCTTGCGCGCATTGGAACAGGCTGGTGTGACGGTGCGTTTTGGCGCAAGGCTGCGCGCCATGACAGAAGCGGAAGGGCGCATCATCGCTTTGCATTTCGGTGACGACAGCATCGCGCTGGAAGCGCGTGATGGCATTGTGCTGGCACTACCGCCTTGGGAAGTGGCGCGGCTGATCCCGAAGCTCCGCGTACCGGAACGCCATGCGCCGATTCTCAATCTGCATTTCGCGCATCAAACGCCAGGGCCGGTGCGCTTCATCGGCGTGCTGGGCGGGCTCACGCAGTGGATATTGCTGCGCCCGAGCGGTGTCAGCATCACCGTGAGTGCGGCGGATGCGGAGGTCGAAGAACAGGCGCCGGATTTGGCGCCGCGCGCCTGGGCGGAAATTCGCGCCGCCGCAAATGCTTTCAATCTACCCGGAGATTGGCCGGAAACGCCGCCCGCTATGCGTGCCGTGAAGGAACGCCGCGCCACGCCGCGCCATGCGGTGGGCATGCCGCCGCAACCGCCGCGGCAGGTGCATCGCAATTTGGTACTCGCCGGGGATTGGACCTGGCCGCGCCTGCCCGCCACCATCGAAGCCGCCGTGCTTTCTGGTGAGGCTGCCGTGAAAGCCTTGCCGCGATGACCCCTGCCGAAGCCCTTACCGCGCTCCGCGCCGCCGAAGCGCGCGATGGTGCGCCGAACTTGAAGCAACGTCGCGCGATGCTGCTCGCCATGGCGCGAGAGGTAAAAAAACGCGCGGAAGACATCATGGCGGTGCTGGATGCCGAATATGAAGGCCGCGCACCGATCGAAACCTTGCTCGCGGATGTGTTGTTGGTTGCGGATATGGCGCGCTATGTCCGGCGCAATCTGTGGCATTGGATGCGCCCGCGCCGCGTGAGCGTGCCCTATCCCTTCTGGCCGGCGCGCGCGCGGGAAGAATTCGTCCCCAAAGGCGTGGTCGGCATCATGGCGCCGTGGAATTATCCGGTGCAATTGGCGCTGCTGCCCGCCATTGACGCCATAGCTGCGGGCAATCGCGTATGTGTTAAACCATCGGAAGCACTGCCGCGCACCGCCGCGCTGATTGCGGAAATCCTGCGCGATGCCTGGGGCGATGATATCGCTCTTTGCGTGCAAGGCGGCGCGGAAGTTGGCGCGGATTTCGCCGCCCAACCCTGGGATCATCTGGTCTTCACCGGCAGTACCGCGACCGGGCGCAAGATCATGGCCGCTGCCGCGCCGAATCTGACGCCACTCACGCTGGAATTGGGCGGCAAATGCCCGGTGCTGGTGCTGCCGGGGGCGGATTTGAAGCGCGCCGCACGCGATATTCTGGCGGGCAAGGCCTTCAATGCCGGGCAGACCTGTGTGGCGCCCGATACGGTGCTGCTGATCGGGCATAGCAAGCAGGCCTTCATCGAAGCCTGCCGCGCAGCCCGCATTGGCCTGCCCGAAACGGCCGTGATCAATGCCGGCCAATATGCGCGGCTTGAACGCCTGATGGCCGGCGCCCGCCTGACCCCATTGGCCGAGCATGGGCCAGGGCGGCGCATGGCACTGAATTTGGCAGAGGCGCCGCCCGAAGCCGCCATTTGTCATGAGGAAATCTTTGGCCCGACACTACTTATGCGCGAAGAAGCCTCACTTCAGCTAGCGCTCGCCTGGGTTGTGGCACGCCCGGCGCCGCTTGCCATTTATCTGTTTGGTGCATCGGCAGAGGAAGAAAATCAGGTAGCGCGAATTGCCCGGGGTAGCGCCATCATCGCCGGGCGCACCGTGGAATTTGCCGGTTTTCAGGCGCTTGGCTTTGGCGGATCAGGGGATTCTGGGTTCGGGCGGCGCAATGGGCTGGCCGGCTTCCTGGAATTTTCCCAACGCCGAGCCCGTGTAAGTCATGGGAAATTTTCCCTGTCTCGTTTATTCGATCAACCTCGCGGAAAAGCTGTGGAAAGGTTAAAAAATTTGCTAGCCAAATAGATTTTCCCGATCTATATACATCCTATGGTTGTTTTTCTCCCAACTGCTCCCGTAGCAGAAACGCCTCGCCTTCGGATGCGCTGCGTCGAAGGTCGCGATGCCCCGGCAATTGCGGAGATGATGACCGAGGCGATCAGCAAGCGCCTTGCCTCCTGGCCCGTGCCATTTTCTCCGCCGATGGCGGAGGAGAAAATCAGCTCCGCCCGCGGCGCTGCGGCGGAAAGGCGGTCCCTGCCGCTGGTGCTGGAACGAAAATCCGATGGCGCGATTTGCGGCTGGGTCAGCCTGGTCTGTCCGCCGGGCGACGATAAGGTGGCGCTGACCACTTATTGGCTCGGGGAGCCGTATCAGGGCCAGGGGCTGATGCGCGAAGCGGGGCCCGTGGCCGTGGAATTGGCCTTCAAGCATATGGATGTTGATTGTCTACGCGCGGCGGTGCAGCCGGATAATGTGGCCTCGCTCGCGGTTGTGCGCCTGTTAGGCTTTGGCCTGCTTGGGGAAGGGCGCATCTGGTGCCCGGCACGCGGGATTGAAGAAACCTGTCTCTGGTTCGAAAAGCCGCGCACGCTCGTGCCGGCTTGGGCGGCCGGGGCGGCGCTTGCGCAACGGGATATGGCGCGGCAAATAGCGACCTGAACCGGGCCTCTTCAAGATAATGGACGGCACGGGTTTTCCAAGGTTAGGCTCTCCCTGAAGCGCTGGGGCTTACCCCGGCGTGACCAAGAACATCGGGGAGAGATTGCCATGAATGACGCATTTTCGCGGCGTCGGGTATTGCTGGGCAGCGCCGGTTTGATCGGGGCCAGCGCCTCGGGCAGTGCCTTGGCGCAAACCAATTGGCCGGACCGCCCGGTGCGGCTGGTAGTGGGCTTCACCGCGGGCAGCGCCACGGATGTGACGGGGCGCATTTTTGCGCAGAGATTTTCGGAAGCCTGGGGCCAGCCGGTTGTCGTGGAAAACGTCGCCGGCAATTCGGGTGCGATTGGCGTTGATCGCGTCGCGAAATCCGCGCCTGATGGCCATACGCTGATGTGGGCGGCAAGTGCGGCCTTGACCCTTTTGCCTAACCTGCAACGCCTGCCTTTCGATCCCGTGAAGGATCTGGCGCCGATCCACCTTGCCTTCGCCATGCCATCGCTATTCGTTTCAAACCGTGATTTTCCACCGCGCAGCATCCAGGAATTGATTGCCTATGCGAAAGCGAATCCGGGCAAGGTATCCTATGGAACGCCGGGCGTCGGCACGCCGCAGCATGCCGCAGGCGAAATGTTCTGCAGTCAGGCCGGCATCAGGATGGAACATATCCCCTATCGCGGCGCGAATATGGCCGATGTGCTGAATGGCAGTGTACAGCTTGGCATCCAGAATATCGGCGCGGTGCTGCCCATGGTGCGCGATGGCCAATTGCGCGGTCTTGGCATCACCACCTTGCAACGCTCGGCCAATGCGCCTGAAATCCCGACGCTGGTGGAGCAAGGATTCCCCGGCTTTGAAGCGAGTTCCTGGTTCGGGACCATGGCGCCGGCGGGAACGCCGCAACCGATTCTGAATCGCGTACAGACCACATCGCGCGCGATTTTGGCGGACCCCGCCATGCGCCAGCGCTTTACCGGCCTCGGGCTTGATATTGTGGATGGCGATAGCGAACAGATGCGCGCCAGGATTGCTGATGATATCGCCAAATGGGGACGGGTGATCAGGGATTCAGGGATCAGGCTGCAAGGCTGAAGCGCCCTTCGTGGCGTGATCCGTTCTGCGGGATCACGCCATGCTGTTAAGCCTCATCACTGCACCGGCTTACGCAGCGCCCAGAACACGCAGGCACCGGTGGTATAAGCCGCGATGGAAAGCATGAAGCCAAGCTGATAGCTGCCCGTCAGGTCAAACAGGAAGCCCGCGCCCCAGGCACCAAGCCCGGCGCCCAAACCTGAACCGATGGTGATCATGCCAAGAATGGTGCCAAGCCTGGGGCCGCCGAAAAGATCAGCCGTTTTCGCCGTAACGGCCGGCCCGCGCGCGCCCCAGGTAATGCCAAAGCAACAAGCATGTATCCAGAATAGCAGGTGTTGATCCGCGTCATCAATCAGCAGCGCCGCCGCAACGCCGATGATGGAGATCGCGTAAGCCAGTATCGCGGCACCTTCGCGCCCGATGTAATCTGAAATCGTTCCAGTCAAAATCACGCCAGGCAGGGCCAGCAAGCTGCCAAGCCCCAGCACAAAAGCGGCATAAAGCGGATCAAAACCGCGATCCACCGCAAAGGCCAATTGATGAAGCGACACCAGAAAACTGCCGATACTGGTGAGGCCATAGACAATGAACAACAGCCAAAAATGCCGCGTGCGCATCGCCTGTGCAACGGACCAATCGCGCTGCGGCGCGCTATCCACGCTGGCTTTGGCCATGGGCGTTTGCTCCGCACCGCGAAACAGCGCGGCCAGCGGCAAGATCAGCGCTGCCATCACGCCCGCTTGCAGCAGATAGGCGCTGCGCCAACCAACTTCGCTCACCATCAGCTGTGCAATGGGCGCTGAAATCGCGCGGCCAAAACCATTGGCGGATTGCAGCATGGACATGGCCATGCCGCGCCGCGCGACGAAAAGCCGCGATATCAACGGCGCAAATACAACCATGCTGATGCAATTGGCACCCAGCGTCATCACCACGCCATAGAGCAGCACGATTTGCCACAGCGATGTTGCGAAGGCACTGCCAAGCAACCCAAGCGCCAAAAGGCAGCCACCCAGCAGCACCATGCGCCGGGCGCCCAGCCGGTCTACCATGCCGCCCACCAGCGGGGATGAAACGCCCCCAACCACCTGCCCAACGGAATAGGCGATGGAACTTTCCGCGCGGGTCCAGCGAAACTCTGCAATGAATACCAGCAGAAAAACGCTATAGGCATGCATCAGGCCGGCGCTGATGGTGAAGGCCAAGAAGCCGCCGGCCAAAATAAACCAAGCGCGGCGCGAAGGGGCTTCCTTCATGCCTTGGGCTTCCCCGGCAGAGCGCGCTTCTGCTGCACTCGATTGATCCCCTTGGCATAATTATTTTTTCCGCAACAGCATGACGCCCGCCTGCGCAACGCGCAATCCCACCCTTGGCGGCAGCCGCCTGTCGGTTCATGCTGCGCCGGAAAGTGAATTCGGAGGAAACATGAAGCCGCGTATTGTTGTCGTCACGCAATCCATGGTGGATGAGGCGGTGATCCAGGAAATGGCGCCCGATGGCTTTGATCTGCGCATCGCCAAGCCCGGCGGCGCAGATTGGACGGAAGCGATGAGGGAAGCAGAATATCTGGTTGGCTTCGTGGATATGTTGGTGAAGGATGAGCTTTACGCCATCGCCCCCAAGCTAAAGCTTATCCAGGTATTGAGCGCGGGCTATGACCGCGCGGATATCGCCGCAGCCCGGCGTGGCGGTGTGCCCTTCGCCAATAATGGTGGCGCCAATTCCACCGCGGTTTCCGAACATGCGGTGTTGCTGATGTTGGCGGTATCGCGGCAATTGATCCGTCAGCATACGAATGTCGCCGCTGGCCGTTGGCGCGGCAATCAAACGCCAAAGCTGTATGAATTGCGTGGACGTACCCTTGGTATTGTTGGGCTTGGCACGATTGGCAAGAAAACGGCGCGGCTCGCGCAGGCTTTCGGCATGAATGTGCGTTACTACGATATCGCCAGGCTCCGCGAAGAAACCGAAGATGCGCTGAATGTACGTTTCCGGCTGTATCGGGAATTGCTGAGGACGTCCGATATCGTATCGCTCCATGTGCCTTTGAATGCCAGCACCAAGGGGTTGTTGGGTGAAGCCGAATTGGCGCTGATGAAGCCAACCGCCTTCCTGATCAATACCAGCCGCGGGCCGGTGGTGGATGAAGGCGCGCTCTACCGCGCGCTGTCTTCCGGCCAGATCGCTGGTGCTGGCTTGGATGTTTTCGATCAGGAACCACCGCCGCCGGATAATCCACTGTTCAATCTGGATAACGTGGTGCTGACCGCGCATATGGCCGGCCCGACGCAAGACAGCAACATCGCCCGTCTGCGCAATGCTTTTGACAATGTGCAGCGTGTCGCGCGGGGCGAGGCGCCGCTTTGGGTCATTCCGGAATTGAATGAATAGGAAACACGGTCATGTCATCGGAAAATATTGCGCGCGCCATCGAAAAGCTGGTTGCCGTCCACAAGGGCGGCGCGCCCATCGCCAATCTTGGTGATGCAGCACCAGGCAATGAGGCGGAGATCTTCGCCATTCAACGCGGTGTGCTGAAAGCGTTGGGCGGTTCCATCGGCGGCTGGAAATGCGCGACCCCACCCGGCAAGCCGACCAGTTTCGGCATCATGGCGGCTTCTGGCGCGCGCCAATCAGGCGGGCGTTGGGGGGTGGCGACGACGCGCCCCATCGGCCTTGAAACCGAAGTCGCTTTCCGCCTGAAACGTGATCTGCCATCGCGCAGCACTGCCTATAGCCGCGACGAAGTGCTGGATGCGATAGACGCGGCCTTCCCGCTGCTTGAATTGGTGCAATCGCGCTACGCGGATCATAAGGTCGTGGCACCCTCTGAGGGTATGGCTGATAACATCGCACATCTTGGCTATGTGCTGGGTACGGATGTCGCGGATTGGCGGCGCTTTGATCTGCCCAATCTTGCCGTGCGGCAATCCTATGCGGGCGCGGTGCAGGTGGATCAGCAGGGCGGCAATCCCTCGGGCGATCCTGTGTGCCGTTGGTATGGCTCGCCAATTATCTGCATGGGCTTGGCGAGCATTTGCGCGCCGGTCAGGTGGTGACGACCGGCACCTATACGGGCTGCATCTTCGTCCCGCCCGGTGAGCGCGTAGAGGCCGGGTTTGCCGGATTTGGCGAGATCACTTTTGATCTTAGCTGATTGAAACTAAAGACTCAGCTTGCCGGCCACACCCAATTCGCCGGCAAGCTTGGTCAACACCTCAATCGTCTTATCCTCGATCTCGATACCATTCGCGCGGCGATCCGCTTCACGCATTGCTTCAAGCTCACCAGGGTAGAAAACGCCCTGGCTGCCTTCCGCCGGCGGCGTGTCCTTCAGATAACGCGCGAAATCCGCGACTTCCTGCTTGAATTGCTGAAGCGGGCGGAAGGCATCAACCTTGAACACCGCCATGAAGCAGCCGTCATTATGCCTACCCGTGGGCTCCACACCAAAGCCAAGCCCGGTCAGCAGGCCACAGAGAATTTCCACCATCGCGGCCAGGCCAAAACCCTTATAGCCTTCCGTGCCGCCCAGTGGCAGCAGCGCGCCGCCCTTCTTCAATTGCGATGGATCACGCGTGGATTTGCCATCCGCGCCAATCACCCAACCATCCGGCACTTCCTGCCCGCGCGCCTGCGCCAGAAACACCTTGCCCGCTGCGGCGGCCGAGGTTGCCATATCCAGCACAAAAGGCCCGGCCAAATCCGAAGGCACGGCAATGGAAATCGGGTTGGTGCCAAGCCGCGCTTCACGCCCGCCGAAAGGGGCGACGGCTTTCGGTGAACGCCCGGAATCCGCCGTGCAAATGCCAATCATGCCGGCTTCCGCCGCCATCAGCGGATAGCTTGCCAGGCGCCCGATATGGCCCTGCCGAAACACGGTCGCGGCAGCAACATTGGATGTCTGCGCTTTTTCGATAGTGTAGCGCATGGCTTTTTCATTGGCGACATACCCAAAGCCCCAATGCCCATCAATCACCGATGTTGTCGCTGATTCCTGCACAATCTTCCACGGCGCACCGGGCACGATATGCCCAAGCTTGATGC
>JBIKXA010000270.1:0-2962 GCA_044356015.1 Roseomonas sp. | reverse complement strand
GGCAGCATATCCACCCGGCCTTCCAGTTCCAGATCGGCAAGCGCCGCCTGGAGCGCGGGGGGTGAGAGGTGACAGCGCCGGAGGAGATCGTCAACAGATATCGGTGCCATTCCAATCAAATCAATGAGTTGACCATATTCGCCGGGGGTGGCTTCGGCGGGCACATCTTCTGAGATCGGAATTTCCGGGCTACGCGCGAGGGCAAAAAGCGGGGTGTCGTTCGGCGCTTCGGGCAGATGCGCCAGCACATCGGCGGCACTTTCCACCAAATGCGCCCCCTGGCGGATCAAATCATTGGCACCGCGGCTGCGGGGATCGAGCGGGCTGCCAGGGATGGCGAAAACCTCCCTCCCCGCTTCCAAGGCAAGGCGGGCAGTAATCAGTGTCCCGGAACGCTCCGCCGCTTCCACCACCAGCACGCCAAGCGACAAGCCGGCCACGATGCGGTTGCGCTTGGGGAAATGGCGGGCAAGCGGCGCGGTGCCGAGCGCATGTTCCGCGACCACAGCGCCTTCGCGCCCAATCCGCGCCTGAAGCGCGGCATTTTCCGGCGGATAGGCAACATCGAGGCCCCCCGGCAGCACGGCCAAAGTCCGCCCGGCGCGCAAGGCACCCTGATGTGCCGCCGCATCCACCCCGCGCGCCAAGCCGGAGATCACCAGCACCCCGGCGCGGGTCAATTCTTCGGCGATATCTTCCGCGATGCGCCGGCCGGCAGCCGAGGCATTGCGGGCGCCAACAATCGCGAAGCTTGGCGTCTGGGCCAGCAGCGCGGCATCGCCCTGCACCGCCAGCATGGCCGGCGCATCCGCCAAAAGGGCGAGCAAGGGCGGGTAGCCGGGATCACCCCAAAAGATGAACCGCGCGCCAAGCTTCGCCATGGCATCGGCTTCCCGCCGCGCGTCGCCGGCGCTTGGGATGCGCGCCGGGGTTTCGCGTTTAGCGAGTAGGCGGGGCAAAGCATCCAGCGCCGCCGCCCCGTTGCCATGCCGGGCAAGCAGGCGGCGAAAGCCCATGGGGCCAATCCCCTCGGTCTGGGCGATGCGCCATAGGGCGAGGCTTTCGGCAGGGCCGGGGGTTCCATCGGGCATAGGCGAAATCCTATGCCATAATTCAACCTATACGGGAAATATCAAATCGTAGTTCTATTTACTGCTTTTGCCGATGCGTGGCTCCGTCCCGGCCAAAAGGCGGCGGATATTCGCCTCATGCCGCCAGAACACCAAAACGGCGATCAGCAGCGCCATCAGCGCGTGATCCGTGCTGGACAGCACCAGGGCGAAAAGCGGCGCCGCGGCAAAGGCCGTGAGCGCGGCGGCGGAGGACATTTTCAGGATTTTCGCCGCCACCAGCCAAAGGGCGCAGCAGGCGAGCCCCACCGGCCAGGCGGCGGCCAACAGCACGCCAAGCCCTGTCGCCACCCCCTTGCCACCGCGAAAGCCAAGCCAGACCGGGAAAAGATGCCCAAGCACCGCCGCCGTGCCCACCACCACATCCTGATCGCCCAGAAACTGCCGCGCGAGCAGCACCGCCACCGCGCCCTTCAGCCCATCCAGGATCAGGGTTGCCGCCGCCAGCCCCTTCCGCCCGGTGCGCAGCACATTGGTAGCACCAATATTGCCGGAACCGACCTGGCGGATATCGCCAAGCCCTGCCGCCTTGGTCAGCAACAGCCCAAACGGCACGGAGCCGATCAAGTAGCCGCCCACCAGCGCGATCAGAAACGCGATGCTATCCGCATGTTCCGCCATGGTTCAGCCGCCGAAAACGCGCCGCCCGGCCTTCCAGGTGCCCAGCACCCGGCCTTCCAGGGCGCGGCCATCAAAGGGGGAATTCTGCGCCTTGCCGGGCAGCTTGCCGGCTTCCACCTTCCAGCCCCGATCGGGGTGGAACAGCACCAAATCCGCCGGTGCCCCCTTGGCGAGCCTGCCCTGCGGCAGATCGAGCAAAGTGGCGGGCCGCGCTGTCAGCAGCCCAAGCGCGGTGAGCAACGGCACATCGCCGGCATGCACGCGCGCGAGCGTCACCCCCAGCAGCGTCGCAAGCCCTGCCCCACCCGCTTCCGCCTGGGCGAAGGGCAGCCGCTTGTCATCCGCATCACGCGGCTGGTGGTCTGAAGCGATGGCATCAATCGTGCCATCCGTGAGCGCCGCCACCACCGCCTGCCGATCAGCCTCGGTCCGCAGCGGCGGGGAGAGCTTGGCGTAGCTGCGGTAATCGCCAATCGCCGTTTCATTCAAATCGAAATAGGGCGGCGCGGTATCACACGTGACCGCGAGGCCCTCAGCCTTGGCGGCGCGGATCAGATCAAGCGCGGCGGCGGTGGAGATATGCGCGAAATGCACATGCCCACCGGTGATGCGCGCCAGCGCGATGTCCCGCGCCACCATCATGGCTTCCGCCGCCGGGGTAATGCCGGGCAGGCCAAGCCGTGTGGCCAATTCGCCTTCCGTCGCGGCACCGCCAGCGGCGAGGCTCGGTTCTTCCGGGTGCTGCACAATGAAACTGCCAAAGGCCCGTGCGTAAGACAGCGCCAACCGCATGCTGCGCGCCGAGGCAATGGCGCGCGCCCCATCGGTAAAGGCAATGGCGCCGGCTTCACGCAGCAGCCCATATTCCGCCAATTCCTTGCCGGCGCAGCCCGCCGTCGCGGCGCCATAAGGCAGCAGCGTGACCGAACCGGTGGCTTCGCCTCGCCGGGCGATGAAGGAAATCAGCGCGGGGTCATCCAAGGCCGGGTCGGTATCCGGCAGGACGCAAATGGTGGTGATGCCCCCGGCGGCAGCGGCTTGCGCGGCTGATGCGATGGTTTCCCGATGCTCGGCCCCCGGTTCGCCGAGATTGGCGCGGAGATCAATCAAGCCGGGTGCGAGGCAAGCGCCCGCAGCATCCACCACTGTCGCGCCCTCGGGCGCCGTCAGGCCAGCGCCGCAATCGGCAATCAGCCCATCGCGGATCAGCA
>JBIKXA010000016.1:0-32705 GCA_044356015.1 Roseomonas sp. | reverse complement strand
TTATTCCATGGCGCCCGGCGAATTGGCCGTGGCCTTGGAAGAACGCGGTTTTGACAGTCTTTGGGCGCCGGAACATTCGCATATTCCGCTGGCGCGCACCGCTGCCTATCCGGGCGGCGGCGCCTTGCCGCGCGAATATTATGAGGTGATGGACCCATTCGTGACACTCACTGCCGCCGCGGCTGCCACGAAGAGATTGCTGGTGGGCACAGGCATTTGTCTGGTAGTGCAGCGCGATCCGATCCAGACCGCCAAGGCGGTCGCGACGATTGATCACATCTCCGGCGGGCGGTTCCTTTTTGGTGTCGGCAATGGCTGGAACCAGGATGAGATTGAAAACCACGGCACCGTCTTTGCAACCCGCCACAAGCTGGCGCGCGAACGCATTGAGGCAATGAAAGTGATTTGGACCGAAGCGCAGCCAAGCTATGCCGGCGAGCTCGTCCATTTCACGCCGATGGAAACCGGGCCCAAGCCGCTGCAAAAGCCGCACCCGCCGATCATTGTGGGCGGTGCCTTTCCCTGGGGTGCGAAGCGCGCGGTGCGTTATGGCAATGGCTGGATGCCGCATCGTGTGCGCAAGCACTATGCCGATGTCGGTGCGCTGATCCCGCAATTCCGCCAATTGGTCGCAGAGGCCGGGCGGCGTGATGAGGATTTGCCCATCACCATCTGGGGCGTGAAGGAAGACCGCGACGCGCTGCTGGCGGATCGCGACCTTGGCGTTCAGCGGGTGGTGCTAAGCCTTGATTCCGCCAAGCGTGATGAGATTCTGCCGCAGCTGGACCGTTGGGCGGCGCTGATACGCGCGGTGGGTTAAAGGACTGTCTCGGCGGCGAGTCTCAGCGCTTCCTGCGTTGCCCCCGTCAGCACGAGCGTTGTCAGCTTGCCTTCTCGCGCTGCTGCCTGCCAATCGCGCAAGCGGGCGCGCACACGATCCACGGGGCCGACCAGGGCGATTTCATCCACCAGCGCATCCGGCACGGCGGCAAGCGCTTCCTTGCGATGCCCGGCCAGAAAGGCCTTTTGAATGGCAATGGCGGCATCCGGAAAACCCAGGCGCTTGCAGTAATCATTGTAGAAATTCTTGCCAATCGCACCCATGCCGCCGATATAGAGCGCGAGTTCAGGCTTCACAGCATCGCGACATGCTTGCAGATCATCGCCAACTCTAATTTTTGTGTAGGGCGCGATGTCAAAATCACTCAAGGCGCGCGGCGTGGCGGCCTTCGCCATGCCTTCCAAAGTTGGCTTCACCACCAGATCGGCTTTTTCGGGCGACATGAAAATCGGCAAATTGCCATCGGCGATCTCGCCCGCGAGCCGCATGCCGCCTGGCGTGATGGACGCGCAATAAAAGCGCATCGGCTTGCCGTGCAGAATGCTTTTCAGCGGCTTGCCGAGCCCCGTCGCGTCTGGCCCGTCATAGGGAATGCGATAATGCGTGCCCTGATATTCCAGGGGCCTTTCGCGGGCGATGATGGCGCGCATGATGTCAATATATTCACGCGTGCGCACCAAGGGGCTGCCATAGGGCTGCCCATGCCAGCCTTCCACCACCTGCGGCCCGGAAGGCCCAACGCCGCACAGGAAACGATCGCCCGATAAGGATTGCAGCGTCATCGCCGTGGAAGCCGCGCAAGCCGGGCTGCGGGCCGGCATTTGCATAATGCCAGTACCGGCCTTGATTTTTGTGGTCTGCGCCAGCACCCAGGTGATGGGTGTCACCGCATCCGTCCCATAGCTTTCCCCGCACCAGACCATGGAAAAGCCAAGCCTTTCGGCTTCCAGCACCAGCGGCATATCAATCGTGCCGGTCATGCCAAGCGTCATGCCAAGGCGCATGGGTCAGATCCTTTCCATCACGGAAGCGCGGAAGCTTTCCATCTGTCCCAGGACTTTCTCAACGCTGGAACCGAGGAAGTTGAAATCAATCGCGCTGACGCCAATTTCTTGCAGAGCCTTGATATCGCCGATAATCTCTGCCGCGCTACCCGAAAACAAATGCCGTTCCCCATCACCCGCAAGCGCGGGCAAATCGGCGCCGAATTTCTGCACCCGCAGCGAGAGGCCAACAGCAGCGGGGTCTCTCCCGGCCTCTGCCGTCAAGCGGTGCAGCTTGGCAACCGCAGCCTTGTAGCGGGCCAGGCTATCCAGCGGAAAAGCCGGATTCGTGCCGATGGGATACCAGGCATCACCCATGCGCGCGCTGCGCCTGAGCGCGGGGCCGCTTTCACCCCCCACCCAAATTGGCGGACCGCCCGGCTGCACCGGCTTGGGTTCAAAGCTGATCTTGTCAAAGCTGACATGCTCGCCCTGAAAGCGCGGATCAGGCGCGGTCCATAATTCGCGCATCGCCTGAATATATTCATCCGTTACCTTGCCGCGCGCGGCGAAATCCGGCGCGCCGAGGGCCTCAAACTCCTCCTTCAGCCATCCAGCGCCAATGCCAAGCGTGAGCCGCCCATTGGAAAATATGTCAATCGTGGACAGGATTTTCGCCGTCAGCACCGCCGGGCGATGCGGCACCACCATGACAGACGTCACCAGCCGAAGTTTCGTGGTGCGCGCGGCGGCGAACATTACCTCGGTCAATTGTTCATGCCGCGCCCCGCGCGCGCCGGCGGGGAATTCGCCATTATCGGAATAGGGGTAGATGGCGTGAATATCGGTTGGGATCACCACATGGTCGCTGAAGGTGGCATAGGCATAGCCCATCGCCTCCCCGCCCTGGAGAAGCTGGGTAATCGCCTCGGGCGTCGCAAGCGGGCCGGCGGTTGGGGCGTTGAAACCGATCTGCATGCTCTGCCTCCCATCCGCGCGCATTGCATCCGGCGCGGCATTCCCACACGATGGGGTCAGGGGAAGGAGAATGGCAAGAGTGCAGGACAGGTTGGAAACCACACCGCTGGCGGCGCTGATGGCCGAAGCTGCAGCGTTGCGCGATTCGGGCCACGGGCGCGTCATGTCCTATTCGCGCAAGGTCTTCATTCCGCTGACCAGACTCTGCCGCGATGTTTGCCATTACTGCACCTTCGCCGAAAAGCCGCGCGCGGGACAGGCACCCTATCTTTCACCCGACGAAGTGCTGGCGATTGCGCGCGCCGGTGCCAAGGCAGGGTGCACGGAAGCGCTATTCACGCTGGGCGACAAGCCCGAATTGCGCTGGCGCCAGGCGCGCGAAGCCTTGGCCGAAATGGGCCATGCCAGCACCATCGAATATCTGGTGGCGATGTGCGATCTGGTGCTGCGCGAAACCGGACTGCTGCCGCATGCCAACCCGGGCGTGATGAATGCAGCGGAACTTGGCGCCTTGCGCGAAGTGACCGCCAGCCAGGGCATCATGCTGGAAAGCACCAGTGAAAGGCTCTGCGCACCCGGCGGCGTACATCATGGCAGCCCGGACAAGCACCCGGCAGTCCGGCTGGAAGTGCTGAACCTGGCAGGTGCGACGCGGATTCCCTTCACCACCGGTATTCTGATTGGAATTGGCGAAACCCGCGCGGAACGGCTGGATGCCCTGCGCGCCATTGCGGAAAGCCATGCGCAGTATGGCCATGTGCAGGAAGTCATCATCCAGAATTTCCGCGCCAAGCCCCGCACCAAACGTGCCGAGGCGCCAGAGCCTGATTTGGATGATCTGCTCTGGACCATTGCCTCAGCGCGCATCATTCTGGGCGCAGAGGCGAATATCCAGGCGCCGCCCAATCTTTCGCCGACCACCTATCCGCAACTGATCGCGGCGGGCATCAATGATTGGGGCGGTATTTCGCCGGTGACGCCTGATCATGTGAATCCGGAAGCGCCCTGGCCCGCGATTGCGACACTGACTGAAAAAACCGCCAGCATGGGCAAGGTGCTGGTGCAACGCCTGCCGGCTTATCCCGCCTATTTGCGCGCGCCGCGCGAATGGTTCGCGCCGCGCATCGCAACAGCAATGCTGCGGGCGAGTGACGCCGCCGGCTTCGCGCGCGGCGATGATTGGTCTCCCGGAGCGCTGACGCCGCCACGCCTGGCCGCACCGCTATTGGCTGCGACTGATACAGCGCTGTCAGCCTTGGTTGAGCGCGCCGCGCAAGGTGAAAGACTTGATGCGCCCGCAATTGAAACGCTGTTTGCCGCGCGGGATGCCGATCAGGCGCATGTGATGAGCGCTGCCGACCGGCTTCGCCAGGCGGTCGCGGGCGATACCGTGCGCTATGTCGTCAATCGCAACATCAATTACACGAATATCTGCAGCTATCGTTGCAGCTTCTGCGCCTTCAGCAAGGGCAAGACGCATGAAGCCCTGCGTGGCCCGGCCTATGATCTCGATCACGCGGAGATTACGCGACGCGCCAAGGAAGCCTGGGCGCGCGGTGCGACGGAAGTCTGCCTGCAAGGCGGCATTCACCCGGATTACACCGGCGCGACCTATGAGGCGATTTGCCGCGCCATCAAGCAGGCCGTGCCGGGGATGCATATTCATGCTTTCTCTGCGCTCGAAATCCATCAGGGCGCGCGCACGCTTGGGCTGTCTTTATCCGCATTTCTGACGCGGCTGCGTGACGCCGGGCTTGGCACTTTGCCCGGCACGGCTGCGGAGATCCTGGATGATGAAGTGCGCGCCATCATCTGCCCGGATAAGGTGAACACAGCCGAATGGCAGGCGGTGATGCGCGCGGCGCATGGGCTGGGGCTGCGCAGTACCGCCACCATCATGTTCGGCCATGTGGAAGCGCCCTTGCATTGGGCGCGGCATTTGCTGGTGCTGCGCGATTTGCAAGCGGAAACGGGCGGCTTCACCGAATTCGTGCCGCTGCCTTTCGTGCATATGGAAGCGCCCATGTATCTGCGCGGCCTCGCACGCCGCGGGCCAAGCTTCCGTGAAGCGCTGTTGATGCACAGTGTTGCGCGCCTGGTGCTTCATCCGCATTTTACGAATATCCAGACAAGCTGGGTGAAGATGGGTCCCGAAGGTGCGGCCATGGCCTTGCAGGCGGGCGCGAATGATCTGGGTGGCACGCTGATGAATGAAAGCATCAGCCGCGCCGCAGGCACAGAACATGGCCAGGAATTCCCACCCGAGGCGATGGAACGCCTGATCCTTTCCATCGGGCGTCAGCCGATGCAGCGCAGCACGACCTATGGCCCCGTTGCGCGTGAACGCGAACAGGCTTCGCGGTGTGCCGCACCGCTTTTGCCCATGATGCAGACCGCGCCGCGCAAGCGCGCTTTATTGGCAGGGGATTAAGCCAAACGGCTGAGAATGTCGTTTTGCGTGAGCCACGCGAGCGTTTGCGTCCCCTTCGCTTCGGGAATGCCGGCGAAGCGCGCAATATCCGCCGGGTGGTCAATATCCATGGCAATACCGGGCAGGCGTAGAATCTGCGGTGTGATGCCCGCGGCACGTGCGGAAGCAAGATGCGGAAAGTAGCTGTCTTCACCAAAGCGCAGCTTCACCGCATTGGGTGGTGACATCAGGATGGCATTCGATCCCTGTTCATCATGTGCGGGTGCGATGATGAAGGCGGGTGACGAATTTGCAGCTTCGATCAGTGCTTCGATCTCCGGCGCTTTCACTGCGGGAATATCGCCGGGCAGAGTCAAGATGCTCGCCACACCTTCCGCCTGCAACACGGTCGCGGCGGCTGTCACCGCGCCGGTATGACCTTCCCGCGCGCCTTCCGTGATGATTCGCGCGCCATATTCCTGCCCAAGCGCTTCCGCCCATGGATCAAGCGTCACCAGCGTAATGCCGGCCAGGCTACGCGCAGCGGAAAGGGCGGCCAAGACATCGCGCAACATCACTTGCATGAGCGCGATGCGCTCGGCAGGTGAAAGCAAGGACGCGAGGCGTTGTTTTGCCCCCGCCATGTCCTTCACCGGCAGAATGACCCAGGGCTTCATCTGAGGGCATCAATCGCCGCCAGCACCTGCCGCGCCAGCGCAATCTTGTCGGCCAGATCGCGCATCAAGGTGGCCGCCTGAAAGACGCGCGGCGTGATGCCCGCCGCATCATCGCCATGTTCCATCACGAAGCCATGCAGCAGATCACCATAGCGCGCGGCAACAGCGGAAGCGCTTGGCGCTACACCAAGCGCTTCAAACATGCGCGCGGTTGGTCCCTTCACCGCCTGCCCGGCAATGATGGGCGATACCGCCACCACCGGCGCGCCTGATGCCATGATGGCATCGCGCATTCCTGGCACGGCCAGGATGGGTTCGATGCTGATGAAGGGATTGCTTGGGCAAATGACGATCCCGCGTGGTTTCCCGCGCAGCGCTTCCAATAATGCAGATTGCGGGCGCGCCTGTTCAACACCGGCGAATTTCACCACACGCGCCAGGGGTTCAGCGCGCAGCCGCACAAACCAATCCTGAAAATCAAGCCAGCCCTGATCCGTGTTGATTTGCGTGCGCACCGGATCATCACTCATCGGCAAAATACGCGGACCAATGCCTAAGCGTTCGCGCAAATCATCCGTAATGGCCGAAAGGGTTTCGCCGCTGCGCAGCCGATGGCTTCGCAGCACATGCAGCGCCAGATCGCGATCACCCAGGCGAAACCAATCCGCCCCACCAAGCGCAGCGAGGGTTTCCATGAAAGCCCAGCTTTCATCCGCGCGCCCCCAGCCAAGCTTGGGATTATCCAGCCCCGCCAGGGTATAGAGCAGCGTATCCGTATCGGGACAAATCGTCAGGCCATAATGTTCGAAATCATCGCCGGTATTGGCGATGATCAGCAATTCCTCTGGCGGTAAAACATGCGACAAACCAAGCGCCAGCTTCGCCCCACCAATGCCGCCGGATAATGCAATGATCACGGGAAAAGATCCTCCTGCGCAGGGCGCAGCAATTCGGAAGCAGGGTTTGCCGCACCTGACCAGGACAGCCCGCGCACCAGCACAGCCGGCTGACCCTCAGCGCCTTGGCCCATCACCAAACCGGCGGCGGCAGCGATTTCATCGGCAAAGCCCGTGATGCTGACCATCAGCGTGCGGCCAAACAAATCGGGCTGGCCGCGTAAATCACGCAAGGCCGGCAGCCCCGCCGCACCGATGGCGACACCAACCGTGCCGCGACGCCAAGCGCGGCCGAAACTATCCGTGATCACCACAGGCAGGCCAAGCCGTGCGGCAAGCGCCGCCGCACTGCCATCAGGATCACGCGGCAGAAGCAGCGCATGGCCGTCAGCGCCGATATTGGATTGATCAATGCCGGCATTGGCCATCACGAAACCAAGCCGATGCTTGACGATGATCAGGTTTGGTCGTGCACGCACCACGCGTTCCGATTCCGAAAGGATCAGCTCGACCAAACGCGCATCCTTGCCGGTTTGCTCGGCAAGTTCACGCGCAGCGGCTGATGGCTCTACGGACGCCAACGCAATGCTCCGCCCTTCCGCCTTGCTCACGATTTTCTGCGCAACCGCCAGCACATCACCCTGTTGTGGCGCAAGGCCAGCGCGCGCCATGGCGGCGGAAAGCAAAGCCGCAAGATCATCGCCCTGCTGCACCATGGGCAGGCCTGGCAGCGCAAAAAGCTGCAACGCGGCTTTCAAGCGAAGCGGCGGCGCAGCAGTGGCAGCACCTGCTCCCCATACAACCGCAAGAACCGCGCCTGATCTGGTCCCGGCGCATGGAACACCAAATGCCGGAAGCCGAGGCCGATATAATAGCCGATGCGTTCCACATGTTCTTCCGGATCGTCGGAAACAATCCAACGGCTGGCGGCGCGTTCCAGCGGCAGCGCATCGGCCAGGCGTTCCATTTCCACCGGGTCTTCCACCGACATTTTTTCTTCAGCCGAAAGTGCCAAGGCGGCCCAATGGCGCGTGTCTTCCAAGGCGCGCTGCTTGTCCGTGTCGAAGGAAACCTTAACCTCGATCATGCGATCATAGTTGGGCTTTGGTGTTGCCGCCGCTTCCAGCCCCGCCACCACATTCGGCAATAGGGTTTCGGTGTAGAGTTCCGGCTTCTTGCCGCTGGTGCAGATAAATCCATCACCGGCGCGGCCGGCATATTTCGCGACCATGGCGCCGGCAGCCGCGACATAAATCGGCACGGGAGTTTCAGGCCGATCATAAATCGTCGCGTGTTCGGTGCGGTAATATTGGCCTTCGAAGCTCACGCGTTCTTCGGTCCAAAGCTTGCGCATCAATTGCACAGCTTCGCGCATGCGGGCGAAGCGTTCCTTGAATTCTGGCCAGGGCGCGCCGGTGGAAGGCACTTCATTCAGCCCTTCACCGGTGCCGATGCCAAGAATGACGCGGCCTGGGAACATGGAACCCAGCGTCCCAAAAGCCTGCGCCACAATGGAAGGATGGTAACGAAAGGTTGGCGTCAGCACGCTGGTGCCCATCACAAGCCTATGCGTGCGCGCGCCAAGCGCGCCAAGCCAAACCAAGGAATTCGGCGCATGCCCACCTGTGTGTTTCCAAGGCTGGAAATGGTCCGAGATGAAGCAGCTATCGAAGCCCATCTCCTCAGCCAATAAGCCAAAATCCAGCAATTTTGCCGGCGCGAATTGTTCGGCGGATGCCTTATAGCCAAGCTTCAACATGGCCATCACGTATCCGCCAAAGCGGCCAGCATCGCATCCCGATGCGTGGTATCGCCATCTTCCGTCACGGGCTGGATGCAAACATGCGTTGCCCCCGCTGTGAAATGCGCGCGCAAGCCTGCCTTCACTGTCGCGGCATCACCATGCAACACCATCGCATCAATGAAACGATCACTGCCGCCATTGGCCAATTCCGCTTCGCTGAAACCAAGCCGCAGCCAGTTATTCACGTAATTCGGCAGCACCATATAGCGCGAAAGTTCCCGGCGCCCGAGCGCCCGCGCACGCACCGGATCGGTTTCAATGCAAACCTTCTGTTCGACGGCCAGCACCTTGCCCGGCCCAAGAATGGCCGCCGCCTGCGCCGTGTGTTCCGGTGTCACGTTGTAGGGCACAGCACCATCCGCCGCGCTGCCGGAAAGCGCCAGCATTTTTGGCCCAAGCGCTGCCAGCAGCACCGGGCCTTCCAGCGCGTCGCCTCCAGCCTTTCGCAGTCCCTCCAAATAGCCGCGCATGGCGGGGATGGGTTTTTCATAGCGATGGCCTCGCAAGCCTTCCACCATCGGGATATGGCTGACACCAAGCCCAAGCGCGAAGCGCCCTTCATGCAGCGCGTTCAACGTGGCAAGGCCGCGGCGCGCGGTGAAGGCATCACGCGCATAGATATTCGCAATCGAACTGCCAACCACAAGCTTCCGGCTATTCGCCAGCAAAAATCCCGCCAGCGCCATGGATTCATAACCGCGCGATTCCGGATACCAGAAGCTGCCATAGCCAAGGTCTTCCACGCGGTTCAGCAAGGCGCGCAAAGCCGCCGCATCCAGCCGATCCGTGGAACACCAAACGCCCAAGCGACCGAATTGCATGTTTGTGATCCTTTTTCCGCCCTTGGGCCTAACCATAAGTTTCATCAAGCGCCTGAAAGCGCGGCAGATCAACCAATGCGCTGAACTCCGCATAGCTCATCATGGCATGCGCGGCCTTGGCCGGTGTGCCATCGCGCTTCAACACGGCCAGCGCATCAGCAACCGCACGCGCGGCGGTGAACAGAGCGGTCACCGCATAGAACACCACAGCGAAGCCCATTTGTTCCAGATCGCGCATGGTCAGCGCCGTGGTTTCATTGCCATCCACAATACTGACAATTTTGGGGCCTGGCACCTGCCGCGCAACGATCTCCACTTCCGAGATTTTCTTGATGCCATCAACGAAAACCAGATCAACCCCAGCATCCCGATACATCAGCGCGCGGCGCACCGCTTCTTCCGGCCCAATCGCCGGCATGGCATCGGTCCGCCCAATAATCAGCGGCCCATGCGCGGGGCGGCAAGCGATGGCGCATTTCAGGCGCCGGACATTTTCTTCTGCCGGAATCAGCTTGATGCCGGTCAATTGGCCGCAGCGCTTCGGCGCCACCTGGTCTTCCAGATGGATCGCGGCCACACCGGCCTGCGCATATTCTTCGATGGTGCGCGCGATATTGGCGGGGCCGCCATAGCCCGTATCTGCATCCGCAATGATCGGAATTGTCACCGCGCGGGCCATATCCCGCGCATGAGTGGTCATTTCCGTTTGCGTCAGCAACCCAATATCAGGCCGACCCAGCCGAGACGCCGTCGCACCAAAGCCGGTCATGTAAATCGCCTCAAACCCCGCCTGTTCAATCAGCCGCGCGGTCAGGCTATCGGGCGCGCCCGGGGCTGCGAGTATGCTGCCCGCCTGCAATCTGTTCCGCAATTTATCCGCTGCATTCATGACAAGCCCGCCCATCAAAGCTGCTCTTCCCAAGCCGCCGGGATCAAGTGATAGCCGCTGGCGCGCCGCGTGAGATGCGCGAAGCCCGGAAAATGCAAATGCATGCCCGTCACCAGCAATCCATCAGTCGCCACCATATCAAAAACCCGCCTGCGCATGGCTTCAGCCGCTGTCGCATCCGTATCGAAAGCCATGCAGACTTCTGGCCGCGCGGTTTGCACTTCCGGCACATGGACAATGTCACCCCAGATGAGCAACTGATCCTTGCCGGAAGCCACCAGATAGCCGGTATGCCCCGGCGTATGCCCAGGCATCGGCACTGCCCTGACACCCGGAAAAACCTCGCCCTGCTGGAACAACCGCCAATGATCCTTATACGGCAGCACCTGTTCACGCCCCGCCTGGAAATACAATTTCTTCTCACGCTCTGTGCCCTTGGCCATCGCGCCATCATCGAACCAATGCTTCGGTTCATTTTCATGCATGACCAATTCGGCATTGGGGAAGTAGCGTTTGCCAGTGCTCATATCCGTCAGGCCAGCGGAGTGGTCCGGGTGCATATGCGTCAGCATCACAACCTCGATATCGGCGGGATCAACGCCAAGCGCCTTGATATTGGAAAGCAGCTTACCGGCACTGGCCTGCAAGTAATTGCCGGACCCGGTTTCCACCAGCGCAAGCCGCCCCGCAGACCAGATGAGGAAGGCATTCACCGGCGTATGGCGCGCCGGGCGGAAATTTTCGGTCAGGATCTGCCGCGCCTCGTCCTCACTGATGTTGCGCAGAACATCCAGGCCACCATCCAGATAGCCATCACTGATGGCGGTGACGATGATATCGCCAACGCGGCAATGATAGACGCCTGGAATTTGGACGGTCGGCGCGGTTTTCATGACCTTCACTTCCTCTTGAAGCCAGATCAGACCAAGGCGGTTGAGGCGCCTTGGCGCACCCATCTGGCGTCATAAGAAGAAGGGTATGGAAGCCCGCGCCTTGTGGCAATATCGCCTTGCGGAGAAGCGCAAGGCCGAGCCTGGACGGTGAAGTCATCCGAAAGCCGGCATGGGGAAAATGGTGAGCTCGGAGGGATTCGAACCCTCGACCTACAGATTAAAAGTCCGTTGCTCTACCAGCTGAGCTACGAGCTCCCAATAACGGCGCGCGCCTTAACACGGCGCCGCCCATTCGCCAAACTCAGGCTTCAGGCGTTATCCGCCGCAACCTTCATGCTGCGGATCCTATCCGGCCCCTGCACCATGCCAGACCCGCCAGAACCGCGCTTGATCTTGTCCACCGCGTCCATGCCGCCCGTCACTTCACCCCAAATGGTGTATTGGCCGTCAAGGCTAGGGATCGGCGCGAACATGATGAAGAATTGGCTATTCGCGCTATCGGGGTTGCTGGTGCGCGCCATGCCGCAAACGCCGCGCAGGAAGCGCGCCTTGGACGGCTCGCTGAATTCCGCCGGCAAATCGGGCAGATCGGAACCACCCGTCCCGGTGCCGGTGGGGTCGCCGCCTTGGGCCATGAAGCCTTCAATCACGCGATGGAAGGGTACATTGTCGTAAAAGCCCTGCCGCGCGAGGGTCTTGATGCGCTCCACATGCAAGGGTGCCAGATCGGGGCGCAGTTTGATGGTGATGGTGCCGTGCTCAATTTCCATGAGCAGGGTGTTTTCGGCTTCCCCGGCAGGGGCTTCGGTTTCGGACATCGTTTTTGGTCTTTCGGTTCGGGTCTCAACGAATATCAGCGGCCACGCGCATGCTTCGCAGCCGGTCTGGCCCGCGCACAATGCCATTGGGCGGATCGCCACGCTTGATCCTGTCCACCGCATCCATGCCGGCGGTCACGCGGCCCCAGATGGTATATTGCCCATCGAGCGAAGGCGCCGGCGCGAACATGATGAAGAATTGGCTGTTGGCGCTATTCGGGTCCGACGCGCGCGCCATGCCGCAAACGCCGCGCAGAAAGCGCGCGCGTGATGGTGGGCTGAATTCGGCGGCCAGATTCGGCAAAGGCGAACCACCCGTGCCGGTGCCGGTCGGATCACCGCCCTGCGCCATGAAGCCCTCAATCACGCGATGAAAGGGCGTATTGTCGTAAAAGCCACGCCGCGCGAGGGTCTTGATGCGTTCCACATGGCGCGGCGCCAATTCCGGCAGCAATTGGATCGTCACACGCCCATCCTTCAATTCCAGGAACAGCGTGTTTTCCGGATCATTCGCCTGCGCCAAGGCCGGCGCGGCCAAGGCGCCCAAACCGGCGGCAAGCAGAAGGCGGCGATGCATGGGTTTTTCCTTTCTTCAGGCGCCAGCTTTAACGCGCGCCAGGGTCCGTTCCAGCGTCAGCTTCGGCACAAAGCTGCTGATATCACCGCCAAGCCGCGCGATTTCCTTGACCAGGCGGGACGCGATGAATTGATTGGTTTCAGACGCCATCAAAAACACGGTTTCAATGTCATGATCCAGTCGGCGGTTCATGCCGGTCATCTGGAATTCGTAATCGAAATCCGTCACCGCGCGCAGCCCGCGCACAATCATGCAGGCGCCAACTTCGCGGGCGAAGGCAACCAGCAAGCCTTCAAAGGGGCGCACTTCAATCACCGTGCCGGTGCGTGCCGCAATTGGCGCGACTTCCGCCTGCACCAATTCGACGCGTTCCGCCAATTCAAACAGCGGCCCCTTGCCGATATTGATGGCAACCCCAATCACCAGCCGATCCACCAGCCGCGCGGCCCGGCCAATAATATCCAAATGGCCATTGGTCACGGGATCGAAAGTACCGGGATAAAGCGCAATGCGTTCAGCCATTGCCGTTTTCCTCCTGCGCGGGGCTGGCTTCTTCATCGCCGCCCTCATCAGCCACCGGGAAGCAGGAAATCACGCGTTCCCCTTCCGCGGGGCGCATCAGCGTCACCCCCATCGCCATGCGGCCCGTGAGCCGCACATCATCGGCCTTCAGCCGGATCAATTGCCCGCCATTGGTCACCAGCATGATGTCATCGCCAGGGCGCACCGGGAAGGTTGCAACCACGTCGCGGCCCGTGCGCGCACTCAACACAATGCCGGCGATGCCCTGCCCGCCACGGCCCGTGACGCGATATTCATGCGCGGAAGACCGCTTGCCGAAGCCGGCATCCGTCACGGTCAGCAGAATCTCCTCAGCTTCCGCCAGGGCTTGAAAGCGTTCCGGCGAGAGCGTGATTTCGGCCACGGCTTCCTCGGCCTCAGCCTCGGCCACTACTGGCGTTTCGGCTTCCTCATCCGCGGCGCGGCGGCGCTGCGCGGCGGCCTTCAGATAGGCCGCGCGTTCTTCCGTGCTGGCTTCCACATGGCGCAGCACGGAAAGCGCAATCACCGCATCACCCTGCGCCAGCTTGATACCGCGTACGCCGGTGGAATCGCGCCCGGCAAATACACGCAGCGTATCGGCATCGGCGGGGAAGCGGATGCATTTGCCGCCGCGTGTCGCCAGCATCACATCATCACCTTCGCGGCAGGTGGAAACGCCCACCAAACTGTCGCCTTCATCCAGCTTCATGGCGATCAGGCCGACCGAGCGCACATTCTTGAAATCAGAAAGCCGATTGCGCCGCACATTGCCTTGCACTGTGGCGAAGACCAAATGCAGCCCTTCCCACAAATTCTCATCCATCGGCAGCGGCAGGATGGCCGTGACACTCTCGCCTTCCTGCAATTGCAGCACCTGGCGCAGCGAACGCCCGCGCCCCTGCGGCCCCGCTTCCGGCAATTGCCAAACCTTTTCGCGGAAGGCGATGCCGCGATCAGTGAAGAACAACACCCATTGATGCGTATGAGCAACAAAGGACCGGATGATCACATCATCTTCGCGCGTCGCGGCAGCACTGCGCCCCTTGCCGCCTCGGCCCTGGGCACGGAAAGTTTCCAAGGGCGTGCGCTTCACATAGCCATCACGCGTCAGCGTGACCACCATGGTGCCGGGTTCAATCAGGCTTTCATCATCCACATCGGCGATGCCATCCACAATCTCGGTCATGCGAGGGGAGGCAATCTCGGCGCGGATTTCGCGCAATTCCTGATCCATCACTTCCAGGCGCCGAGGGCGGCTCGCCAGGATTTCCAACAACTCACGAATGCGGCCGCCAACTTCGCCGAGTTCCGCGACGATCTTCTCACGTTCCAACCCGGTTAGGCGTTGCAGGCGCAAATCCAGAATGCCGCGCGCCTGTTCTTCCGTCAGCCGCACCGTGCCTTCGGGTGAAACGGCATTGCGATAATCATCCACCAGCGCCAGCAAGACGCCAACATCACCCGCCGGCCAATCCCGCGCCATCAAGGCTGCGCGCGCCGCCGCGCCATCGGCGCTTTCACGAATAACGCGGATCACCTCATCCAGATTGGCGACCGCAATCGCCAAGCCAATCAGCAAATGCCCGCGTTCCCGCGCCTTCGCCAAACGGTGGCGAGACCGGCGCAGGATCACCTCCTCACGGAAGGCGATGAAGGCCATCAGCGCGTCCTTGAGGCCCATTTGCCGTGGCCGGCCTTCATGCAAAGCCACGAAATTCACGGGGAAGGAGGTCTGCAACTGCGTCATGCGATAAAGCTGGTTCAGCACCACCTCCGCTGTCGCATCGCGCTTCAATTCAATGACGATGCGCATCCCCGAACGGTCGCTTTCGTCGCGCAGATCGGAAATGCCTTCCACCGCCTTGGCGCGCACCAATTCGGCGATTTTCTCAAGCAGCGTCGCCTTATTGACCTGATAGGGAATTTCCGAGACCGCAATCGCCTGGCGGCCACCGCGCATTTCCTCAATTTCCGCCCGCGCGCGTAGCGGGATGGACCCGCGCCCTGTCTCGAACGCCGCGCGAATGCCGGAACGGCCCAGAATCAAGGCCCCGGTCGGAAAATCCGGCCCCGGCACGATTTTCATCAACTCTTCCAACGTCAGCGCCGGATTGGCGATCAACGCCAGAGTCGCATCCAGAATCTCGGTCGGGTTATGCGGCGGGATATTGGTGGCCATACCCACCGCAATGCCGCCCGCGCCATTGATCAGCAGATTGGGGAAGGCCGCTGGCAGAACGCGCGGTTCATCCACGCTTTCATCGTAATTCGGCTGGAAATCCACCGTATCTTCGTCAATGCCGGCCAGCAGCGCACCCGCCGCCGGGGCAAGCCGCGCTTCGGTGTAGCGCATTGCCGCGGGAGGGTCGCCATCAACCGAACCGAAATTCCCCTGCCCATCAATCAACGGCAGGCGCATGGAAAAGGGCTGCGCCATGCGCACCAGCGCATCATAGATCGAAGCATCGCCATGCGGATGGTATTTACCCATCACATCGCCGACCACGCGCGCCGATTTGCGATAGGGTTTGTCTGCCGTGTAGCCGGCTTCCTGCATGGCAAACAGGATGCGCCGATGCACCGGCTTCAACCCATCGCGCACATCAGGCAGCGCACGCGCCACGATCACGCTCATCGCGTAATCGAGGTAGGAACGGCGCATTTCCTCCTCAAGCGCGACCGGGGTCGTATCCTGCGGGGGTTGGCCGGGGTTCTGGGTGTCGCTCACGCTTGAAAACCGATTCTAAAGACCGCGATTCCTGAGGGGTCACAGGGAGAAAATGCCATAGGCACCGTCAAGCGCGCCGCGTCAACCACCGCCGCGCCCGAAGGGTCAGCCTAACGTCAAGCCATTGAATTAGAAGGGAATTTCATCATCCAGATCGGATTTCTTGGCATCCCAACCGCCGGCGCGCTGGGCCGGGCGCGCAGCCGGCGCCCGATCCCCTGAAGGCTCACCAGGATCATCCATCCCGCCGCCAGCGCCGCGCCCGCCAATCAGCTGCAATTCGCCGCGATATTGGCGCAGCACAACCTCAGTCGTGTAGCGGTCCTGGCCGGATTGATCCTGCCATTTGCGGGTTTCCAATTGGCCTTCGATGTAGACCTCACTGCCCTTGCGCAGGTATTTCTCCGCCACATCGCCCAGGCGATCATTGAAAATCGCCACCGAATGCCATTCGGTGCGTTCCTGTTGATTGCCTTCCCGGTCCTTGTAGCGTTCAGAGGTGGCGATGCGCAGGTTCACCACCTTGCCGCCATTCTGGAAATTGCGCACTTCCGGGTCCCGCCCCAGTCGGCCCAGGATAATGACCTTGTTGATACCCGCCATGGCAATGCTCTCCCGCGTTTTCGTCAAACAGGATAGACCATCGCCCCAAGGCGGGCCATCCCGCACCCTTCCCAGGGCGCCATTCAGGCGCATATATAACGAGAACATTTTTAGAACAACCGCTTTTCCCTACCCCGGGTCGGCGGTCGGAGCCCCCTTTGCATGACCGGCCATATTCGCATCCGCGGCGCGCGCCAGCACAATCTCAAGAACCTCGATCTCGATATCCCGCGCGATACACTCACGGTCATCACCGGGCTATCGGGTTCGGGCAAATCATCGCTGGCCTTCGATACCATCTATGCCGAAGGCCAAAGGCGCTATGTTGAAAGCCTTTCGGCCTATGCGCGGCAATTCCTGCAATTGATGCAAAAGCCGGATGTGGATTCGATCGAAGGGCTCTCGCCGGCCATTTCCATCGAACAGAAAACCACCAGCCATAATCCACGCTCCACCGTCGGCACCGTCACGGAGATTCATGACTATATGCGCCTGCTTTGGGCGCGGGTTGGCGTGCCCTATTCGCCGGCGACTGGCCTGCCGATTGAAGCGCAAACCGTGTCCCAAATGGTAGATCGCGTATTGGCCATGCCGGAAGGCACGCGGCTTTTGCTGCTCGCCCCCATCGCGCGCGGCAAGAAGGGCGAATTCCGCAAGGAGCTTGCCGAATTCCAACGCCGCGGTTTTGAGCGTGTGAAAATCAACGGCAAGCTCTATCAAATTGCCGAGGCACCCAAGCTCGACAAGAAGCTCAAGCACGATATTGAAGTGGTGGTGGACCGCATCGTGGTGCGTGATGGCATCATGCAAAGGCTTGCGGATTCGTTTGAGACCGCGCTGGGTCTGGCCGATGGCATCGCCTATGCCGAAAACGCGGATGGCGGGGAACGCACGGTCTTTTCCAGCCGCTTCGCCTGCCCGGTTTCCGGCTTCACCATTGAGGAAGTTGAACCGCGCCTGTTTTCCTTCAATTCGCCCCATGGCGCCTGCCCCACCTGTGATGGGCTTGGCACGGAAAGCTTCTTCGACGCGCAGCTTGTCGTGCCGCAGGATGATGTGGCGCTGAAGGATGGCGCCATCATGCCCTGGACTGGTGCGTCTTCGCCCTATTACGACCAAACCCTGCAAAGCCTGGCCACGCATTTCAAGGTGAAGATGACGACGCCCTGGCAGGAACTCCCCGCCCGCGTGCGCCAGGCCATCCTGCATGGCACGGGTGATGAGGTGGTGACGCTGCGCTACAAGGATGGGCTCCGCGCCTATGAGGTGAAAAAACCTTTCGAGGGCGTGATTGCCAATCTGGAACGGCGTTTTCGCGAAACCGATAATCCTTGGGTGCGCGAAGACCTCTCCCGCTATCAGGCGGAACGGCCTTGCGCTGCTTGTGCGGGGCATCGGCTGAAGCCGCAATCCCTCGCGGTGAAGGTGGCAGGGCTGCATATTGGCGAAGCCTCCGCCATGGCGATCCACCGCGCGCGGGATTGGTTCGCGCGGGTTGAGGAAACCCTGACACCGCAGCGGCGCGATATCGCGCGCCGAATCCTGCGTGAAATCAATGAACGCCTGCAATTCCTGGTGGATGTAGGGCTGGATTATTTGTCGCTCGCGCGGTCTTCCACCACGCTCTCGGGCGGGGAATCGCAGCGCATTCGCCTCGCCTCGCAAATCGGTTCCGGCCTGACGGGCGTACTTTATGTTCTCGATGAACCTTCCATTGGGCTACATCAGCGCGACAATGAAAGGCTGCTTGTCACGCTGCGGCGGCTGCGCGACCTTGGCAATACCGTTCTGGTTGTGGAACATGATGAGGACGCGATCCGCAGCGCCGACCATCTGGTGGATATCGGCCCCGCCGCCGGCAAGGGTGGCGGGCGGCTGGTGGCGCAGGGCAAGCCCGCGGAAGTGGCTGCCAATCCGGCAAGCCTGACGGGGCAATATCTTTCGGGTGCGAAGCGCATCGAAATCCCTGAAAAGCGCCGCAAAATAGACACCAAGCGGCAATTGCGCGTGGTGGGCGCCAGCGGGAACAACCTCCGCCGGCTGAATGCCGCCCTGCCGCTTGGCACTTTTACCTGCGTCACCGGGGTTTCCGGCGGCGGCAAATCAACGCTGGTGATTGAAACACTTTACAAGGCCGCCGCGCGGCGCCTGATGGGCGCGGCGGAAGTGCCTGCGCCGCATGATCGGATCGAAGGGCTCGATCACCTCGACAAGATCATTGACATTGACCAATCCCCCATTGGCCGCACGCCGCGATCCAACCCCGCCACCTATACGGGCCTATTCGCGCCCATTCGCGATTGGTTCAGCGAATTGCCGGAATCCCGCGCACGCGGCTACAAGCCCGGCCGCTTCAGCTTCAACGTGAAGGGCGGGCGGTGTGAGGCCTGCCAGGGCGATGGCGTCATCAAGATTGAGATGCACTTCCTGCCCGATGTCTATGTCACCTGCGATACCTGCAAGGGCAAGCGCTACAACCGCGAAACTTTGGATGTGAAATTCCGCGGCAAATCCATCTCGGATGTATTGGACATGACGGTGGAAGAGGCTGAGGATTTCTTCGCCGCCGTCCCCGCCATTCGTGAAAAGCTTTCCGTGCTGCGTAAGGTCGGGCTTGGCTATATCCATTTGGGTCAGCAAGCCACCACGCTTTCCGGCGGGGAAGCGCAGCGCATCAAGCTTTCCAAGGAATTATCGCGCCGCGCCACCGGGCGCACGCTGTATATTCTGGATGAACCCACCACGGGGCTGCATTTCGAAGATGTACGCAAATTGCTGGAAGTGCTGCATGCGCTGGTGGATGCCGGCAATACGGTGGTGGTGATCGAACATAATCTGGAAGTGATCAAAACCGCCGATTGGGTGCTGGATCTTGGCCCCGAAGGCGGCGAGGGCGGCGGCAAATTGGTCGCGGAAGGCACGCCGGAAGACATCGCGGCGGTGGCGGAAAGCCATACCGGGCGCTTCCTGGCGCCTTTGCTGCGGGAAGCCGCCCCCGCCCCGGTGAAAAAGCGCAAACGGGCCTAGCTTCCCTTTACCCCCCGTCCCGTCTATCCCGGCTTCCCCACCCCCGAGGGAGAACCCCCCATGCCCGCCTGGCTGCCCGAATTGGCGGCTTCGGTCTTCGCGACCATCATCGCCATTACGCTGCATGAAGCGGCGCATGGCTATGCCGCGCGTGGCTTGGGCGATGATACGGCAGAACGCGCCGGGCGGCTCAGCCTGAACCCGATCCGCCATGTGGATATGGTCGGCACCATCCTGCTGCCAGGGTTTTTGCTGATTTCGCAACTACTTACGATTGGCCGGGTGGAGGCCATGTTCGGCTGGGCCAAGCCCGTGCCGGTCAATATCTGGCAGCTCCGCAACCCGCGCTATGGCATGGTGGCGGTGGCGGCGGCCGGGCCGGCCACGAATTTCGCCCTTGCCTTGGCGGCGGGGCTCGCCGCCCATGTGGTGGAACCCTGGCAGGCCAGCCTGGGGGCGGATGGCACCGCCTTCGCCTATCGCGCCATCGGCCTGTTTATCCTGGCCAATCTGGTGCTTGGCCTGTTCAACCTGTTTCCCATGCCGCCGCTTGATGGTGGGCGCATCGCCGTTGGGCTGCTGCCCCGCAGCCCCGCCATGGCACTCGCACGGATCGAACCCTATGGCCTGCTGCTGGTCATGTTTGGCCTGTTCATCCTGCCCCATCTGCTCCCCGGCTATGACCCGATGGGCTGGTTTTTCCGGGGGGTGGTTGCACCCGCCTTCGATTTCGTTCTCATGCTCACCGGACACGGGTAACGGGACCAGATGAGCGATTCCTCCCTGCAATTGCAGCTTGAAGGCTATGAAGGCCCGCTGGACCTGCTGCTGGAACTCGCCCGGGCGCAGAAGGTGGACCTCGCCAAGATTTCCATCGTCGCCTTGGTCGAGCAATTCCTGGCGGTGATCGAAGGCGCGCGCCGCATTCGGCTGGAATTGGCCGCGGATTGGCTGGTGATGGCCGCCTGGCTCGCCTGGCTGAAATCCCGCCTGCTGATCCCGCCCGAACAGGTGGAAGGCGAAGACGCCGAAGCCCTGGCCGAGGCTTTGACTGATCGCCTCGCCACGCTGGAACGCATGCGCGCCGCTGCCCTTTGGCTGAATCGCCGCCCCTGGTTGGGCCATGATGTCTTTGCTC
This sequence comes from Roseomonas sp., assembly GCA_044356015.1. Lineage (GTDB taxonomy): Bacteria > Pseudomonadota > Alphaproteobacteria > Acetobacterales > Acetobacteraceae > Neoroseomonas. The sequence continues at coordinate 12,079 of JBIKXA010000016.1, read as the reverse complement.
GCGGCGCGCCTGAGCGGCTGAAGGTGGAAGATCGCTCCGGTATTGCGGCTGATCTGCCGGCGCTGTTGCAGGCCTATGTGGCGGGGCGGCGCCGCGCCTTGGCCGCGCGCCCCTATCGGCCCAAGCCGCGCAAGCTTTTCACCGTGCAGGAAGCCTTGGATCGGCTCACCAAGCTGGTCGGCGCCCTGCCAAGCTGGTCCGAATTGCGCGCCTTCCTGCCGGAAGGCTTTGACGATCCGGTGGAACAGCGCGCGGCGCTTGCCAGCACCCTGGTCGCCGGCTTGGAAATGGCGCGTGGCGGCGGGATAGAATTGCAACAGGAAGCGGCCTTCGGGCCGATCATGATCCGCCGCCGGGCAGAGGAAGGGGACAGCGATGGAAGAACAGGCTGAAACCGAAGCGCCGGCGGAACCCTCAGCGCCCGAGGCGCCCGATGCGGCGACCATGGCCGAAGCGCTCCGCATTGCTGAGGCAGTGATCTTCGCCGCGGATCGCCCGGTATCTCCGCAAACCCTGGCCTCTGTGCTGCCGGAAGGCGTTTCCGCCACCATGGCCTGCGCGGCGCTGGCGGAAGCCTATCAGGGACGCGGCGTGGTGCTGGCTGAAATTGGCGGCGGCTACGCCTTCCGCACGGCGGCGGACCTAGCGCCGCGCCTGACCAAGGTGGTCGAAAGCCCGCGCCGCCTGCCGCGTGCCGCGATGGAAGCGCTTGCCATCATCGCCTATCACCAGCCCTGCACGCGCGGCGATGTGGAAGAAATCCGCGGCGCGACGCTCGCGCAAACCACACTTGAATCGCTGCTGGAACTTGGCCTGGTGGCGCCGCGTGGGCGCCGCGAAGTGCCGGGCCGGCCCACGCTTTGGGGCACCACGCCCAAGTTTCTGGAACAATTCTCCCTGAAATCCCTGGCGGACCTGCCGCGCAAGGAAGAATTGGTCACCGGCGATGCGCCGCCCTTGCCCGGCCTGAACGCCCCCGTAAGCGCAGAAGAAGCCGAAGTGCCCGCGCCAGAACCCACCCCCGAACCCACCGAGGAAGCCCACGAAAGGTGAGCCTCAGCTTCGCCGATATCCGCCATGCCTATGGTGTGCGAGAGGTTCTGGCCGGCATTGATCTCCATGTCGCGGCGGGGGAGATCGTGTGCCTTCTGGGTGCCTCTGGCTGCGGCAAGACCACCTTGTTGCGCCTCGCGGCAGGGCTTGAACCCCTCCAGCATGGCCGGATCGAGATTGGTGGCCGGCTGATCGCCGAAGCGGGGCGGGAAGTGCCGCCGGAAGAACGCCATATCGGCTTTGTCTTTCAGGATTACGCGCTGTTTCCGCATTTGACGGTGGCGGAGAATGTCGCCTTCGGGCTTCGCTTCGCCCCGCGCGGTGAAAGGGTCTGGCGCGTGATGGATGCGCTGGCCCGCGTTGGGCTGGAAGCCTTCCAGAATGCCTTTCCGCATATGCTCTCAGGCGGGCAGCAGCAGCGCGTGGCCCTGGCCCGCGCGCTGGCCCCGCGCCCGACCGTTTTGCTGCTGGATGAGGCTTTTGCCAGCCTGGATGCGCGGCTCCGTGAAAAAGTGCGCGATGACACGCTGCATGTGTTGCAAGAAGCCGGCATCGCGACGCTGCTGGTGACCCATGACGCCGAAGAAGCCATGTTCATGGGCGACCGGATTGCGCTGATGCGGCAGGGCCGGATTTTGCAGGTAGGCGCGCCGGAAATGCTCTATCTGGCGCCTGCGGATCGCTATGTCGCAAGCTTTTTGGGGGAGGTGAATAGCCTACCCGCCCGCATCGCCGCCGGCCAGGCGGAGACCGCCCTTGGCGCCCTGGCCGCCCCAGGCTTTGCGGAAGGCGCCGAGGTGGAGGTGCTGGTCCGGCCAGAAGGCCTGAAGCTTGGGGTCGAAGGCCCGGTGGTGGAGGTGGAAGCCTTCCGCCTGCTCGGCGCCACCACGCTTGCCCATTTGGCGCTGCCCGATGGTGCGGGTGGCTTGCTGCATTTGCATGCCAGGCTGCCCCCGGGGCGGCGGCTGAGGCGCGGGGAGCGAATCGCCGTGGCGCTTGACCCCGAACGCGCCTTTGTCTTTCCGCGCGCCGAGACATGACACGGCTTTCATTGAAGCGGGTGGCGCGCCATATCGGGGCGGTTGGCGCGCATCCGGCTTCCTGCTAGAGCAGATCGCGTTCGGATGGAATCATCTAAACGCGTGAAGATGCTCGGAAAACAACAATATAGAGCGGGTTGCGTGAACAAATGTGAACGCAACATGCTCTAACGGGACTTCCCCGCCAAAGTGACGCGCGGGGACAAAGGAGAACATGTTAGACCTCGCCTGGTCAGAAATCGCGGTGATTGCGGTGGTGGCCATTGTCATTATCGGTCCGAAGGATTTGCCGGAGGCCATTCGCGGTGTCGCGAAGGGCGTGCAGAAGCTGCGCCGCATGGCCGGCGAATTCCAGCAACAGGCCGATGAGCTGGTGCGCGAAGCCAAACTGGATGATGTGCGCAATTCCATCCAGGAAATGAAAAGCACCATCAACGATATCCGCAGCTTCGACATCAAGGGCGAAATCGAAAAGGCCGTGGATGCGGATGGCACGCTGCAGAAAACCATGGCCGATGACCCGCTGCGGGATACCTTCATGCCGCCGCCGCCCGCGCCCTATGTGCCGCCGGAATTGCCGCCGGCCCCCGCCGCGCCCGCCTTCGTGCCGCCGACCGTCGCGCGCTTCGCCGCCCCCTTGCCGCCCGCGCCTGAACCCGCGCCGGCACCCGCTTCGTCATCCACCCCACCCGCCGCCAGCGCTTGAGGAATTTCCGTGTCCACCACCCGGGATGACGATCAGATAAACGACAAGGCCATGCCGCTCATGGACCATTTGAAGGAGCTGCGCACGCGGCTGCTTTGGTCCGTTGGGGGGTTCGCGGCGGCTTTTGCGGTCTGCTATTATTTCTCACCGCAGATCTATGCCTTTCTGGCGCAGCCCCTGGCCGATATTCTGGCGAAGCAGGGTGGCGGTGATCGGCGGATGATCTTCACCGCCTTGTATGAAGCCTTCTTCACCTATTTGAAGGTGGCCTTCTTTGGCGCCCTATTCTTTTCCTTCCCGATGTGGGCAACGCAGCTTTGGCTGTTTGTGGCGCCTGGGCTCTATCGGAGCGAAAAGCGCGCCATCATGCCCTTCCTGATCGCCTCGCCCTTTCTGTTTTTGGCGGGTGCGGCCTTGGCCTATTACTTCATCTTCCCGCTGGCCTGGCAATTCTTCATCTCCTTCGAAACGCCGCCGGGATCGGAAGGCATTCCGGTGCAGTTGGAAGCGAAGGTGGGTGAGTATCTGTCGCTGGTCATGCACATGATCCTGGCCTTTGGCATTGCCTTCCAATTGCCTGTGCTGCTCACGCTTTTGTGTCGGGTGGGTATTCTGAACGTGGAAAGCCTGCGCAAAGGCCGGCGCTACGCCATTGTTGGCATGTTCGTGGCGGCTGCGATCCTGACGCCGCCTGATGTGATCAGCCAGATCGGCTTGGCGGTGCCGCTGATCCTGCTTTATGAAATCTCCATCCTGGCGGCGCGGTGGATGACACCGAAGACCGAGGACGAGAACACCAAGGCCTAAAGATCCCATCGAAGGATCAGTGATATGCACGACATAAGGCAATTGCGCGCCGACCCGGCGGCTTTCGATGCGGCTTTGGCGCGGCGCGGCATGGCCCCGGCGGCTTCCGGCATTCTGGCGCATGATGAAGCCCGCCGCGCGGCACAAACCGCGCTGCAGGAAAAGCAGGCGCGCCGCAATGCGCTGTCCAAGGATATCGGCATGGCCAAGCGCCAGGGCGCCGATACCACGGCCTTGGAAGCCGAAGCGGTGCAGCTGCGCGATGACATGGCGGCGCTGGAAGCGGAAGCCGCGAAAGCCGAGGCCGCGCAACAGGCCGTGCTGGAAACCCTGCCCAATATCCTTGACGCCGAAGTGCCCGATGGCCGCGATGAAAGCGCCAATGTCGTGCAGCACCGGCATGGCACGCCGCCCGAATTTCCCTTTCAGCCCAAGCAGCATTTTGAGTTGGGTGAAGCCCTTGGCCTGATGGATTTCGCAACCGCCGCGAGGCTTGCCGGGGCGCGCTTCACGGTGCTGAAAGGTGCACTTGCGCGCTTGGAACGCGCCCTTGGGCAATGGATGCTCAACCTGCATACGGAAGCGCATGGCTATACCGAAAGCGCCGTGCCCTTGCTGGTGAATGACGCCACCATGTATGGCACCGGCCAATTGCCGAAATTCGCCGAGGATTTGTTCCGCACCACCGATGGCCGCTGGCTGATTCCAACCGCCGAGGTGCCGCTGGCCAATTTCGCCGCGCAGGAAATCCTGAGCGAGGCCGATCTACCCTTGCGCCTGACCGCGCTTTCGCCCTGCTTCCGTTCTGAAGCCGGCAGCGCCGGGCGCGATACGCGCGGCATGTTGCGCCAGCATCAATTCGCCAAGGTTGAATTGGTTTCCATCGTGAAGCCGGAAGACAGCGACGCCGAACATGACCGCATGACCCGCTGCGCGGAACGCGTGCTGACTGAATTGGGCCTGGTCTGGCGGCGGATTATTCTCTGCGCCGGCGATACCGGCTTTGGCGCCGCGCGCACCTATGATCTGGAAGTCTGGCTGCCGGGCCAGGGAGCGTGGCGAGAGATTTCATCCTGCTCCAATTGTCGGGATTTCCAGGCGCGCCGCATGGGGGCGCGATACCGCGCCAAGGACGCCAAGGGCACCAGCTTCCTGCATACGCTGAATGGGTCTGGTGTGGCGGTCGGGCGTGCGCTGATTGCTGTGCTGGAAACCCACCAGCAGGCGGATGGGACCATCGCCATTCCGGAAGTGCTGCGCCCGTATATGGGTGGCATGGCGCGGCTTGGGGGCTGATGGTTCGGCGGGCCGCTCGCCCTATGGTCATGCATGAAACGCCGGAAATGCATGTTGCCCCATTCCAACCCCGCGGCGTCTGAGCGCGTGTTTTTCAACTTTGCGAAGGGTTTGGCGTAGCCTTTGGCCCGAAAAAAAAAAGCAGCGCAGGGTCATTGCGGTGCCGATGAACGCCCGGCAGCGGGAATGAAGAACGGCTTCAGCCGGATATCTTTTTTGTTGCAAAGAAGAAAATATTGATCTACGGACAACCTCGACTGGCAACAATTAAGTAGTCTTTCCCGCGCCAGTTTCTTGCCCATTTGACTCGCGCCTTGATCGTTTGATGGATCAATCATCTGACACCAGGGAGTTTTCGTATGTCTGTCACCATAGGCACAACCGGAAGAGATACCCTCTCTGGAACTATTGGCGGCGCAGATTCGATAGACGGGCGCGGTGGTGGTGATTTGATTTACGGCTATGCCGCAACTGAAGCGGCCCCCGGCCTTTGACCTGACGGCAATGATACCATTTTCGCCTATGCTGGAGACACGATCTTTGGCGCAGCTGGTGCCGATCTTTTTATCACAACTGTGGCGCCATGGGCTCCTGCCTTCCCGATGGATCTCACGGGCGCCTATCTTGATGGCGGGAACCAGGGCAATGATCAGTTTGGCTGGCCATGGCAGGACACTTTTCTGACTTCCGGTACGGTTCGCTTTGGGACCAGCCTACCTTTCTTCGATATTGAACGTTTGGCGACGGGTTCGGGCTCGTTTTTCAGGGCCATCGGCAGTGACTCTGCTGATGTATATGTTTTTGGTACGAGTAATGACATTGAGGGTCTGCCTGTCATCGGTACCGATATGTCCATCATACAGTTTTCTAACGGCGCATTGGCCGCCCTTGAATTATCCACCGGTGGTGGAAACGATACGGTCATTGCAACGTCGCAGGCACTCGCCAACTATATTTACGGTGGCAACGATCGCGATTTTATCTATGGCTTAGCAGCGCCGGATTTCCTCTACGGTGATGACGGTGATGATACTCTATCCGGTGGCAGCAATAATGATGAATTGTATGGGGGTGGTGGCGCCGATTCCATGATTGGTGGCCTCGGCGCCGACACTTTTTTTGGCGGAGAAGCCAGTGATACTTATGTGGTACTCCCCGATGATATGGATTTACCTGCGGAGCTGATGGCCGAAGGCACTGACGGCATCATGTCTGACGGCTCCCGCGATATGATTTTCGAGGAACGCGGCGAAGGCAGTGATACGATCTACGCTTCGGTCAGCTACACGATGACACAAGCTCGTACCCCCGGGCCTTTCCTGTTCAGCTATTACTATGCGGAAATCGAAGCACTGATCCTGACCGGCAGCGACAATATAAACGGTACCGGAAATTCCTTCGCGCAACTTGTTCAGGGCAATAGTGGCAATAACAGGCTGGACGGCGGTGGTGGCGCGGATTCGCTGCTGGGCGCGGTTGGTGATGACACGATTTTTGGCGGCTCCGGCACCGCATCGGGGGTCGCCGTGAATGATAATGACAGCCTGCAAGGCGGCGCGGGTAATGATTGGCTGACAGGCGATATCGGCAATGACACGATAGACGGCGGCAGTGGCGCCGATTGGGCCAGTTACGCCTCTGCATCAACGGGCGTCACGATTGACCTTGCCAGTGGCTTTGCCCGAGGCGGCCATGATGAAGACCGGCTGGTTGACGTAGAAGCGGCCATGGGTGGCATCGGGAATGACCAGTTTTGGGGCGATGCTGGCGATAATACCCTGTCAGGCGGCGCCGGCGCTGATACCATGGATGGCCGTAGCGGTAATGATCTGTTCTATGTGGACAATAGCCTCGACCGTGTTTTCGAACTGGCGCAGGGCGGTTCCGAAACCATCATCACATCAGTCAGCTATGCCCTGCCCGACAATGTCGAACAGATCGTGATCGCCGATGGGGTCACCGGCATTGCCATCACGGGTAGCAGCGGCGCGGATGTCATTATCGGCAACGGGCGTGCCAATACCTTCAACGGCGGCGCGGGGGACGACATCATTCTCGCACAAAATATTGCCGTGCAGGACATCCTCGCGCTCTTCGCCTTCCCCTGACCGGCAGGATGACAGCGCCCGACGGCGCTCCTTCAACGCCGCGCGCCCGTTCCCGCGGGCCGCGCTTCCGCCACCTCTGTCGCCGCATGGCCGGCCTTCGGCAGGCACATGATGCGTGTGCGCGTCGCCGGGCCGGGGGCGCCGCCGCCCCGCAGGCGAAGTTCAACCTCGGGCGTGGTCGGCACGGGCTTCAGGCTTGGTTCCCGCGCGCCAATCAACATCACCGCGCCGCGACCGGAAGCGCATAGGCTCGCCATAGCGGGACCGGGTAGCGGGATCACCCCCGGCGCCGGGGCGGGTACGAAGCCCTGGCCTGACAGCGCCGCCATGACGCGTTGCTGATAGACCAAGCCGCGTTCCGGGGTCGCGGAATGATACATGGCAACTGCCTGGTTCCAATCCCCCGTACGTGCGTGCAATTCGCGCAAAAACCGCACCGCATAGGCGATATTCGTGACGGGATCGAAGCCTGCCTCCAGGCTGGGGAAGGCATTCGGGTGATGCAGCAAATTGATCTGCATGCAGCCGATATCAATGGAGCGCACGCCGCGCGCCTGAATTGCCCTCACTTCCTGAAGCGCCTCGGCCTGTGAAGCGGCGTAGCGGCCATCGCCGGCGGCGTTATAGGACCAGGGCCAGGGCTGCACGCTGCCATCCGGCGCGCGGCGCCCGGTTTCAACCTTGGCAATGGCGCCAAGCAGGCCGGCTGGCATACCCGCATCGCGTTCCGCCGCCGCAATGGCCGCCGCGCAAAGCCCCCAGGGTTCCGGTAAGACAGGCGGGGCCGGGTTAGAAGCCGCTTGGGTGGCCGCCTGGCGCTGCTGACGCGGTGCTGCCGCACGGTCCTGCGCCGCGATAGGCGAAGCGAACAAAATAGCCAAACCCGTCAGAGCAAGGCGCCACCAGACCCGACGAATCATGAGCCAACCTTCAAGGGTAGGACCAGGGCTGTTACCATGCCGGGTTAGTAGGCCTTTGGTGCCGCATCGGTCAATCAAAACCCTGCGCCAAGGTCGAAAAGGCGGCCCCGCCCCGGCGGCTTGGGCAAGCTACGACCTGAAAACAGGGCGAATGACAAGGATGAGACTAAGCCCCTGACATCACTCAGCAATGCCGGGATGGGACATGCTTCCCAGGCTGGTTCGTGAGCATGATCAAAGGCGTGAACATGACAATGGGCCAAACCTTGGTTGCACAGCGCTTATCCTGCAACCAAGTTTGACGCGTGAATTCGTTGTGAACAGCGCATGATGAGCAGGTTTTTTTGTTGCGTTCGTCAAACTCAATCCGTAACCTTAGAAATCATTTATTGAAAATCCGCTGCTGTCGCTTCGCCCTGGGGGCCTGCTTTTTTATCGGGCTTACCATTCGGCCGTCACTGTATCGAGCGCCCGTCAATCGAAACCCTCGGTTTAAGGAAATTAGAAATGTCCGGAACGGTGAATAATGATGTTCTGAACGGGTCTGGTGTTGATGACACCATTAACCTGCTGGCGGGGGATGACACTTATCAGGGCCTGGGCGGGGCAGACTCTGTATGGGGCGGTGCTGGCGCAGATTCGCTGCTCGGCAATGATGGTGCGGATACGCTGGTGGGCGGCGGGGGCGCCCAGGGTTTTTCCCTGGCACCGGTCGGTTTCGACAATCCTTTCAACGGCATTGATGTCGGCTTCCATGCATCGCCGGGTTTCACCGACTTGGATGGGGATGGTGATCTGGATATCGTCGCGATCGGAACGACCTATGTTGGCTCTACGGGTACGGCCAGATTCTACGCCTATCAGAATAATGGAGGGGTTTTTTCTTCCTGGGTTAGCAGCCCCCTGCCGGCCACCACCCTTCCCGACATGTCCATGCTCACCATTGGTGATGTCACTGGCGATGGCCTTCCCGATCTGGTGGTCGGGGATCAATACAACCCGCTGCGCGTGTTTCAGAACAACGGAAGCGGCACCGGCTTTACGGAACTCACCGGCAGCGCCAATCCGTTCAATGGCATTTCCTATCCTGGCGTTGTGCAGGGCGTCTATGCGCTGACACTGACGGATCACGATGGTGATGGCGATTTGGACCTGGCCATTACGTGGCAAAACGAAGTCCGTATCTATACGAACAATGCCGGCAATTTTTCGAGCTTTACCACCATTCCGTTCCTGTCAGCATCAGGCTCAAGGGGGATCACCTTCCTTGATATTGATGGAGATAATGACAGGGATATTCTCCTTGGCAATTTTGATGGGACGCTTCGCACCTGGCGAAATGATGGCTCAGGTGTTTATACACAATTGACCGGGGCCAATAATCCCTTCAACGGCATTGATGTTGGCGATTATGCAAGGCCCGTCGCCGTCGAAGCCGAAGGCGCGATTGTCATCGGTAATCAAGCCGGAACCTTAACTCTGCTGCGCGAGAATGAGGCCGCCGATACGCTGGCGGGCGGCGGGGGCAGCGATTCACTTGTCGGTCGCTATTTCGTCAATGACTATTACGATTACGCCTCCTACGCCGATGCCGCCGGCGCCGTTACGGTCAATATGCAGACCGGCCGCGTACAGGAAAGCGATGGCGCTGTAGATAGTCTTGCGGGCATTGGCGGCGTCATCGGATCCGCCTCTGGCGACAGCATGCGCGGCAGCAATGCCAGTGACGACCTTTCCGGTGAGGGCGGGAATGATACGCTGACCGGCGGTGAAGGCGGGATTGACCAGCTGGATGGTGGCGCGGGTTCGGGCGATCTGGTCTATTTCGAAGGCACCGCAATTTCTGTTGCTCTCTACGGATCCTTTGGTGGTCCGGCTGGCGTCGGCAGTCCGCATGGCGCCTCTGTCATCCGTGGCGACGCACTCATCGCTTCAGCCATGGGCTTCGAGATTTTTCAGGCCACCAGCGGCAATGACACCGCGGAGGTCTTTGGCACGGGAACCGACAGCCCCCTGCTGTTCGATGGCGCCGCCGGCAATGATGTGATCCAGGTTTTCTCCTTCTCTGCCCTGCCCCTGTTTTTTGTGGATTACCGCAGCGGCACCGCCGCATCCGGGGTGACGGTTGATCTTGCCGCAGGCTTTGGCCTTGATCGTTACGGCGGCACGGATAGTCTGATTGGCGTTACCAATGCTGGCGGTTCGACCTTTGCCGATACGCTGCTTGGCAACGATGCTGACAATATTTTCCGGCCCTATGATGGGCAGGATCTCGTCAATGGCGGCAATGGCATTGACATGGTTGATTACACCGGCGCCGCCGGGGCTGTCAGTGTCAATCTTGATGTCGGGCGCGGTTACAATGCCTCGGGCGGTGATGCCGATACGCTGATCAGCATTGAAAATGCGCGCGGCGGGGATGGCGCTGATACGCTGCTGGGTAGTGGCGGCGATAATCTGCTCGCCGGGGGCGCCGGCAGCGACAGCCTGGTGGGCGCAGCCGGCAATGACACGGTGGATTACAGCACCGCCACTGGCGCGGTCACCATCAACCTCAATACCAGCCGCGCACAGGATGGGCTTGGCGGCACGGATAGTCTTTCTGGTTTTGAAGCCGCTTTGGGCGGCAGCTTCAATGACAGTCTTGTCGGTTCGGGTTCTTCCGAGAGTTTTTATGGGCTTGCTGGCGATGACACCATATCTGGTGGTGGCGCGAATGACCTGCTGGATGGCGGTGGTGGCGCGGATTCGCTCTCGGGCGGCGATGGCCACGACACGCTTTACGCCAATTCAGGTGACAGCACCTCCTACAGCTTGGTCACGGTGACCGACACGCTGTCCGGCGGTAATGGTGATGATGCGCTGCTGAGTGCTTCCGGCTACACCTTCGGCAGTGCGCCCGTGATGTCGGCCGATGGCGGGAATGGCAATGACACCTTGGTGGCATCCTTCGGCAGCGATACCTTGCTGGGCGGCGCCCATGATGACAGCATTGTCGGTAATGGTGGCCGTGACAGTATCCTGGGCGGCGATGGGAATGACGCAATCAGCTTCAGCTCCACCGGCAGCGCCACGATATTGGGTGAAGCGAATAACGACACCATCACGGGCGAACCCTATTTAAGCTTTGACCCGGTTCTGGTTTCCGGTGGTGACGGGGATGATCTCATTCGCGTGCAAACCGCAAATGTTTCCATGACCGTGGATGGGCTTGGCGGGAATGACACGCTGGAGCCTTTATCCCTGCCGGTTTTCTTCTCCTTTGCCGAAGGTACTGATGCCATTGGCTCTGATGAATTCCCGGCATCGGAAACGCCGATTTCGCTGGCGAATGTCACCGGCATTGAAGCGATCAATCTTGGCGCCTCAGGCGCGACGCTTGTGCTTTCCGTTGCCACCATCCAGGCGGTTTCGGGTAGCGGGAGCCTCGCCATCTATGGCAGCGGCGAAAGCAGCGTCACTTTCTCCGATACCGGCTGGGTGCAGGGTCCGACCATCGACGGCATGATTACCTTTACCAATGGGACAATATCGCTGACCGCTTCGCAAAGCCTGGTGGGTGGCGGTGACGATGGGCCAACCGAGGGTAATGACTTTCTCTTTGGCTCGGACTCCGCCGATCAATTGGTTGGGCTTGGCGGTGATGACCAACTCAGTGGCCTTGGCGGCAATGATACATTCAACGGCGGCACCGGCGCCGATACCATGGATGGCGGCGGTGGCAATGATCTATTCTATGTGGAAAATGCGCTCGATCTTGTTTTGGAACTGGCGCAGGGCGGCTCAGAAACCATCATCACATCCGTCAGCTACATCCTTCCCGACAATGTCGAAGAATTACAGATCGCCGATGGGGTGACAGGCATCACCCTTAACGGCGGTGGCGGCGCTGATGTCATCATCGGCAATGGCCTTGCCAATTATTTGAATGGCGGCGCCGGGGATGATGTGATCCTCGGCCAGAACATGAGCCTTGCCGATGTCCTGGCGCTCTTCACATTTCCATGACACACGCAGGCGGATCAGAAATGATCCGCCCGCAGCACCTGGCAATCCGAAAGCGTCACAATCGCGGGCCGCGCGCCGAGCAATTCGCCCTCCGCCGCCAGCACGCGCGAAGCGACCTCGGCTGAGGTGATGCAAAGCACC
>JBIKXA010000132.1:0-10644 GCA_044356015.1 Roseomonas sp. | reverse complement strand
AGGTGCGACGACCGGCAAGGGCAATTACCGCCATTTCATGGAAAAGGAATTGCATGAACATCCGGTGGTGCTGGGCGATACGCTGACGCAATATCTGGAACCGGCGCAGCGACGCGTGGTTTTGCCGTCCTTGCCCTTCAATCCCGTGACTGTGCCGCGGCTGATCATGACCGCTTGCGGCAGCGCCTATCTCGCTGGGCTTGTTGGCCGCTATTGGATTGAAGAATTGGCGCGCCTGCCGGTGGATGCCGATTTCGCCAGTGAATTGCGCTATCGCGACCCGCCCTTGCCGGAGGGTGGTGGCGCCTTGCTGGTGAGCCAAAGTGGTGAAACGGCTGACACAATGGCCGCGCTTCGCCTGTTGAAGGCGCGCGGCCAAAGCGTGCTTTCCATTGTGAATGTGCCGGAAAGCACCATGGCGCGCGAAAGCGATGCGGCGGTGTTGACGGTCGCGGGGCCGGAGATTGGCGTTGCCTCCACCAAAGCCTTCACCGCGCAGCTCGCGGTGCTGGCCTGCCTTGCCATCGGGCTTGGGCGTGCGCGGGGGGCTATTAGCGCCGCACAAGAAGCAGAACTGACCGCAGCGCTGCTGGAAGTGCCATCAAATGCTGCCGCCGTGCTGGAACGCGATGGTGAAATCCGTGCCATGGCAGCGGAAGTGGCCAAGGCGCGGGATGTGCTTTTCCTTGGTCGAGGATCGCTTTACCCAATCGCCTTGGAAGGCGCGCTGAAGCTCAAGGAAATCTCCTACATTCATGCTGAGGGTTACGCGGCGGGCGAAATGAAGCATGGCCCGATTGCGTTGATTGATCCCGCGGTCCCGGTAATCGCGCTTTGTCCATCCGGTCCGCTGTTTGAAAAAACCGCGTCCAATCTTCAGGAATCAGCGGCGCGCGGTGGGCGTGTCATGGCCTTTACCGATGATCTGGGCGCGGAAAAGCTGCGCGGCTTTGCCGAACGTATTGTGGTGCTGCCGCGCGTGCCCGCCTTTGCCGCGCCAATTCTGCACACAATCCCGGTGCAGTTCCTTGCCTATCATGTCGCGGTGCTGAAGGGCACGGATGTGGATCAGCCGCGCAACCTCGCGAAAAGTGTGACGGTGGAATAAGCCGTCACGCTATTCCGGCTGTACCCCCAATTCGCGAAATGCCTTGCCGGTCGCTTCATATTCAGAAGCCAGCAAGCGCCCGAGATCAGCGCGCCCGCGAAATTGCGGCACGGCGCCCCAGTTTTCCGCGAAGCGCTTGAACCCTTCGGTTTCCATCGCGCGGCGGCAGGCTTCCTGCAAGCGATCCAGGATCGGTTCCGGCGTGCCGCGCGGCGCCCAAAGCGCCGCATAGGATGGCTGCAGCGCATTGATGCCCTGTTCGCGTGCCGTCGGCACATCCGGAAAGGCCGGGTGACGCCCTTCGGAGAATACCGCGACAAGCCGCGTTTGCCCCGCCCGCGCCATGGGCACGCCAGATGCCACCACAATCGCCGCGAAATCCAACCGCCCCGCGATCACTTCAGTCAATGACGCGCCATCACCGCGAAAGGGCACATGCGTCCATTGCCCACCAGCGGCTGACTGCACGCGATGGACACCAAGAAAAGGCGCGGAATTCGGCCCTGGCGAGCCATAATTCAGAGGGCGCTGCTTCGCCGCCGCCACCATATCGGGCAGCGTCCGCCAGGGGCTATCGGCCTTCACCATGATTCCCAAAATATTCTCAGTCACGTTGCAGACCGGCGCCACGGCATCCGGCCCAAGCCCAGTATTGCGCACCAGATGCGGCTGAAAAGCGAGTGGCACCAGCGGTGAATAGGCCAGCGTATGTCCATCAGGTGCTGCCGCCACCAAGGCGCGCATGCCGACCACGCCGGAAGCGCCGGACTGGCTGGTCACCACGAAATTCTGCCCGAAGTCACGCGTGAAAGAATCCGCCAAGGCGCGGGCGGCGGCATCCGTGCTGCTGCCTGTGGCGTAGGGGTTGATGATGGTCACGGGCCGATCCGGAAAAGCCTTGGCGGCAAAAGGGAACAGCAAAAGCGCAAGGATGAGCAGGCGTTTCATGTGTTTTACTCCTCAATGATCGCGACAGCGCGCGTCCAACCGGCGGAACCGCGATGCACCTTTACGGGGAAGCAGGAAATCATGAAGCCATCCGGCGGCAGGCTTTCCAGATTCGTGAGTTTTTCCATGTGGCAATAACCAATCTCACGCCCCGCGCGATGGCCCTCCCAGATCAGTGAGGCATCACCGGTTTCCTGCACCTTCTTTTTCGTCAGTGAAAACGGCGCATCCCAGGACCAGCCATCAATGCCTGTCACGCGCACGCCCTGTTCCAGCAGCCAAAGCGTCGCCGCCTTGCCGACACCGCAGCCGCTATGGATGAAATCATCATGGCCATAGCGGCTGGCGGCGCGCGTATTCACCACAACGATTTCCAGCGGTTTCAGCGTATGGCCAATGCGCTTCAACTCCGCCTGCACATCTTCCGGCGTTGCGACATAGCCATCGGGGAAGTGCCGGAAATCCAGCTTCACGCCCGGCTGGAAGCACCAATCCAAAGGCACTTCATCAATGCGCCAGGAAGGCTCCCCACCCGGAACTGTCCGTTCATTCATGCGGCTGAAGAAGTGATAAGGCGAATCAAGATGTGTTCCGCTATGGGTTGTGATGCGCACCACTTCGCGCGCGGCGAATTGGCCTTCGGGCAGTTGATCCACGCTGATGCCGAATTCTTGCGCCAAGCGCGGCGCGGTCATGTGATGGTCGTGATACTCGATTTCGGGCAGCATATGTGGCGGGTCGGAAGCGATCCCGCCCTTGAGTGCGACCGAGATATCAATGAAACGGCGAGCCATGGCCTTCCCCCTATTCTTCGAAAATCGCGACAGCGCGGGTCCAGCCGGCGGAGCCGCGATAGACCTTCACCGGCAGGCAGGAAATGGTGAAGCCGCTGGGCGGCAGCTTATCGAGGTTGGAGAGTTTTTCGATGTGGCAATAGCCAATCTCGCGCCCCGCGCGATGGCCTTCCCAGATCAGCGAAACATCGCCGGTGGCGGCAACCTTCTTCTTGGTCAGTGAAAACGGCGCATCCCAGGACCAGCCATCGGTGCCGGTCACACGCACGCCCTGTTCCAGCAGCCAAAGGGTCGCTTCCTTGCCCATGCCGCAACCGGAATGGATATAATCATCCTCCCCATAGCGCGCACCAGCGGCGGTATTCACCACGACGATCTCAAGCGGTTTCAGCGTATGGCCGATGCGCTTCAATTCCGCCTGCACATCATTCGCTGTCGCGACATAGCCATGGTCAAAATGCCGAAAATCCAGCTTCACGCCGGGCTGGATGCACCAATCAAGCGGCACTTCATCAATGCGCCAGGAAGGCTCACCGCCCGGCACCAGCCTTTCATTCATGCGGCTGAAATAGTGATAGGGCGCGTCAATATGCGTGCCGTTATGCGTGCTGATCTGCACGCGCTCAATCGCCGCATATTCGCCTTCGGGCAATTGATCCACGCTGATGCCGAAATCCTGCGCCATGGCGGGGGCGGTCATGTGATGGTCCAGATAGTCGATCTTCGGCAGTGCATGAGGTGGATCACTGATAATGCCGGCCTTAAGCGCGACTGAAATATCAACGATGCGACGGGGCATGAGGGTTCCTCCTTGTTCTGCAATCAAACAGGCCAGGCGATGGCCGGCGCAATCGCGCCACGACATTCGCCAAAGCCGATACCAACAGCGCCTGGCGCTTCGGCGCGGGCGCGGAAAATCACCTCATCACCATCCTGCAGCCAGCGGCGGGTTTCGCCATTGGGGAGCGTGATGGGGCCGCCAAGGCCAAGCTCCGCCAGACAAGCGGCGGCGGTCGCCTCCGGCCCGGAAACCGTACCGCTGCCAAGCAAATCTCCGGGCAGCAGATTGCAGCCATTGGTACCGTGATGCGCGACCATTTGCGCTGCGGTCCAATACATGCGGGCGAATTCCGTATCCGTCAGCAGCGCGGGCGCGGCGCCTTCCGCGCGCATCCGTGCGGTCACCAAAAATGCCTGCATGCGAATGCCAAGCGCGCCGGCGGCACGATTCCAAGCGCTATCCAGATAGGGCAGGGGCGGCGGTTCAATCGCCGGTGCCGCTTGCGCGAAGGGTTCCAAAGCCTCGGCGGTGATGATCCAGGGCGAGACCGAGGTTGAGACACTCTTCGCCAAAAATGGGCCCAGCGGCGGCATTTCCCAGCGCTGGATATCGCGCGCGGACCAATCATTCAAAAGCCCGAAGCCGAAGATGCGGTTTGGTGCATCTGCCATGGTGATCGGTGTGCCGAGCGCGTTTTCACCCGCGATCCAGATCGCCAATTCCAATTCGTAATCCATCGCCTCAGATGGGCCGAAGCGCACTTCGCCATCGCTGCGCGCCCATTGGCCATGCGGGCGGATCACATCTTCGCCACTCACGCGGACGGAACTGGCGCGGGAATGATAGGCAACAGGCAGATGGCGAAAAGCCTGGGGCAGAGGGTTCTTCGGATCGCGCCGCACACCAAGCCGGGCGCAGTGATCATAGCTTGCCATGAAATCGGAGAAATTCGCGACCGTGGCGGGCAAATGCAGTTGTGCGTCGCGCATGGGCACCAGGATGCGCGCGGCCATGGCTTCGGCGGATGATCCGGCGGCCAGCAATGCGGAGATTTGCGCGCGCAGACGCGCAGAAGCGCCCCTGCCCATGGCCATCAGCCCATTCAGCGAAGGCCCGGCAGCCGCATCAACCGCCGCACCAGATAGCAACCCTGCCGTGACGGCCGCGCGCAGATCAAGAATCATCTCGCCAATCGCGACCCCGCCGCGCGGTGCTTCGCCCGCACGGCTGAAAATGCCGAAGGGCAGGTTCTGGATCGGGAAATCCTGCCCCGGCTGATTGGCGGAAGCGACCCAGCTTTTCAGGCTGGGGTCATGGGTGGCATCCATTCGGGCGTTCCTACGGTTTTATGGGGCGATCATGGCCCGCCGGGGCGTGAGCGCAAGCCCGCGCGAGCAAGGCTTGGGAAAAGGCGCTGTTTCGGCCTATTCTCGGCGCAAAGCCCAGGAGGACCCAGATGCTCGACGCCACCACCAAGCTACCCCTGAAGGACCCCGCCCTGTTCCGTCAGGCGAATTACATCGCCGGCGCCTGGGTGCAGGCCGATAGCGGCAAGACGATTCCCGTGCGCAACCCCGCCACTGGCGAGGTGATTGGCGAAGTGCCCGCCATGGGCCAGGCGGAAACGCGCCGCGCCATTGAAGCCGCCAATGCCGCCTGGCCGGCCTGGCGTGCGATGCTGGCGAAAGATCGCGCCGTGATCCTGCACAAGATCGCCGCGCTGATGCATGAGAACTCCGACGATCTGGCCGCGATCATGACCGCCGAACAAGGTAAGCCCTTTGCCGAAGCCAAGGGCGAAGTGGTTTATGCCGCATCCTTCATTGAATGGTTCGCCGATGAAGGCCGCCGCGTGCAGGGTGAGACGATTCCGCAAAACGCCAAGGGCCGCCGCATTCTGGTGACCAAGGAACCGATCGGTGTTTTCGCCGCCATCACACCGTGGAATTTTCCCGCGGCCATGATTACGCGGAAGGCCGGGCCGGGCTGGGCGGCTGGCTGCACGGGCGTGATTCGCCCCGCCTCGCAAACGCCCTTTTCCGCTTTGGCTTTGGCGGTATTGGCGGAACGCGCCGGGATGCCTTCTGGCGTCTGCAATGTGATCACCGGGCCTTCGGGCGAGACAGGCAAGGAACTCACCAGCAACCCCATCATCCGCAAGCTTTCCTTCACGGGTTCTACGGAAGTTGGCCGTGTGCTGCTCGCGCAATGCGCCGCGACCATCAAAAAGACCTCGATGGAATTGGGCGGTAATGCGCCCTTCATCGTGTTTGATGATGCGGATTTGGATGCGGCTGTTGCGGGGGCCATGGCGTCCAAATACCGCAATGCGGGGCAGACTTGCGTCTGCGCCAATCGGATTCTGGTGCAGGATGGCGTGTATGAGGCCTTCGCCGAAAAGCTGAAAATCGCGGTGGAGGCGCTGAAGGTCGGCCCCGGGATGGAACCAGGTGTGACGCAAGGCCCGCTGATCAATGCCGATGCGGTGGCGAAGGTTGAAGAACATATCGCCGATGCGCTGTCGCAAGGAGCCAGCATCATCACCGGCGGCAAGCGCCATGCGCGCGGCGGCAATTTCTTTGAACCGACGGTGCTTGCCAATGTCCCGCGCGGCGCCAAGATTTTCGGCGAGGAAACCTTCGGCCCGGTGGCGCCCTTGTTCCGCTTCAAGACGGAAGAGGAAGCGATCAAGCTTGCCAATGATACGGAATTCGGCCTCGCGTCCTATTTCTACGCGCGCGATGTCGGGCGCATCTTCCGTGTTGCGGAGGCGCTGGAATATGGCATTGTCGGCATCAATGAAGGCATCATCTCAACGGCTGAGGTGCCCTTTGGCGGCTTCAAGCAATCCGGCCTTGGCCGAGAAGGCAGCCACCTTGGAATTGAGGAATATCTGGAAGTGAAATACCTCGCCCTTGGTGGTATCGGCACGTGAGTGAGGCGATTTTCCTGGAGGACCTTTTCCCGGGCCGGCGCTTTAACGCTGGCTCGGTGATGGTGGAGGCGGAGGAGGTCAAGCGCTTCGCCGCGCTTTATGATCCGCAGCCCTTCCATATGGATGAGGCAGCGGGTGCCGCGCATCCGCTATTCGGGCGCCTGGCCGCGAGTGGCTGGCACACGGCGGGGATGAGCATGCGCATGGTGGTGCAGGCGATAGGCGGTATTTCCGGTGGCATTGTCGGTGGTGGCGGCGAGATTCAATGGACCAAGCCGGTCTATCCCGGCGATAGGCTGCGCGTGGAGATCGAGGTGCTGGAAGTGGCCCCTTCGCGTTCCCGCCCGGATCGTGGTTCGGCGCTGATGCGCAATACCACCTTCAACCAGAATGATGAGCCGGTGCAGATTTTCACCGTGCGGCTTGTTGTCCCGAAGCGCCCCGCCTGATCCGTATTCCTGAGGTTTCCATGGCTTATGATTTTGATCTTTTCGTGATTGGTGGTGGCTCGGCCGGGGTGCGTTCGGCGCGCATCGCGGCAGGCCATGGCGCGCGCGTCGCGGTGGCGGAAGAACGCTTCTGGGGCGGCACTTGTGTGAATGTCGGCTGCGTACCGAAGAAGATCATGGTGAATGCCGCCGAATATGGCGCCTGGGCGGAAGATGCGGCTGCCTTTGGTTGGTCGCTTGAAAATCATGGGCATGATTGGGCGAAGCTGGCAGCGGCTCGGGATGCGGAAGTGGCGCGGCTTTCGGGGATTTATGGCCGCTTGCTCGGCAATGCTGGCGTGACCTGCTTTGATGCGCGCGCGACCTTCCTGGATGCGCATAGCCTTGATGTCGGCGGCAAGCGCGTGACGGCGGAACGCATCTTCATCGCGGTTGGTGGGGTCGCCACGCGGCTTGATATTCCGGGTGCTGAGCTTGGCCTTATTTCCGATGATTTATTTACCCTGAAGGCTTTGCCCAAGCGCGTGGCCGTGCTCGGCGCTGGCTATATCGCGGTGGAGTTTGCCTGCATCCTGAAGGGCCTCGGTGCGGAGGTGACGCTGGTGCATCGCGCGCCCTTGCCCTTGCGCGGTTTTGATGAGGATATCCGCAGCGCCGCAGCGGAAGCCCTGGTGGCGCAGGGCATCACCTGCCGTGCGGGTGTGAGCCCGACGCGCATTGAAGCGCAAGGCGCGGCGCGACTGCTGCATCTTTCCGATGGCAGCGCACTGGAATGCGATGCGGTGTTTTTCTGCACCGGGCGCAAGCCCGCCACCGCCGGGCTTGGGTTGGACAAGGCCGGGGTGGCGTTGGCGGCCAATGGCGTGATTGCGGTGGATGACACCCACGCCACCAGCCAGCCGCATATCTTCGCCATTGGCGATGTGCTGGACCGGGTGAATTTGACCCCCATGGCAACGGCAATTGGTCACGCGCTTTCCGATACGCTCTTCGGCAATAACCCGCGCCGCGTAAGCTACGAAAACGTACCAACCGCCGTTTTCATGAACCCGCCCATCGGCACGGTTGGCATCACCGAAGAAGAAGCCGCCAAGCGCGGCCCCGCCGATATCTATGTCACGCGCTTCACGCCGATGCGCCACACCATCAGCAAGCGCGAAGGGCGTAAGACGCTCATGAAGCTGGTGGTCTGTCAGCGCACGCAAAAAATCCTCGGCGCGCATATGATCGGTGAGGATGCCGGGGAGATGATGCAGGGCATCGGCATTGCCGTGGTCATGGGCGCAACCAAGCAGGATTTTGATCGCACCATCGGCATTCATCCCACGGCGGCAGAGGAATTCGTCACACTCCGCACCCGCACGCGCGTGGTGGGTGCCTGATGCAGCCCGCGCAGCGCCTGATTATCGGCTTCGCCTCGGCGGGGCATTTCCTGCATCATGTGCTGACGGGGTTGTTCCTGACGTTGGCCGTTATCCTGGAAGGCATCTGGCAGCGCCCCTATGCGGAGATCATCGCGCTTTGGACCCTGGGCGCGGCGATGATCGGCGTGGGCGCACCGCTCGCGGGTTGGCTTGCGGATCGCTTCGGCCATGCGCGCATGATGGTGGTGTTTTTCCTGGGTATCGGTAGCGCTTCCATCATCGCGGGGCTGGTTTCCGATAGTGCTGAAATGGGGCTTGCGCTGGCGCTGCTTGGCGGCTTTGGCGCGATTTATCATCCCGTCGCGCTCGCCTGGGTTTCCATGACCGCGCCGCCCGATGCGCGCGGCCGGCTGATGGGGGTTCTTGGTATTGCCGGCAGTATTGGTGTTGCCTTCGCGGCGGTGATCGCGGGCGGGCTTGCAGCGCTTGCCGGCTGGCGCATGGCGATGATCCTGCCGGGCATTGTCACCATCATTGCCGGGCTGGCCTTGTTGTTTTGCCTGCTCACCGGGCGCGTTGCCGCCAGCAATCACCAGCCGGGGCAGGAATCGGCGCAGGCTGCGGCGGCAGAGGCAGCGCGTATTCCCTGGGGCGTGCTGATCGTGCTCGCCATCACCTTCATGCTTGGGTCGATTGCCTATACCGCCTATTCAACGGCGCTTCCAAAGTGGTTGAGTGACATGCTGCTGCTGGATTCTGCCCAAGCGGCGCAGCTTGGGTTGATTGTGGGTGCGACCATGCTGATGGGCAGCGCCGGGCAATTGATTGGCGGGCGGCTTGCGGATCGCATGCCGATGAAGGCGCTTTATGTCGCGACCTTCATGATCAAATTACCGCTCATGGCGCTGGCGGCCTGGCTGGGCGGACCATGGGCGCTGCTGGTCGCGGTTGTCATCGGCTTCATGTTTGATTTTGCCGCGCCGGTCGAAAACCTGCTGCTGGCACGCTATTCATCGGGCAAGCGACGCGGCCTGGCCTTCGGGCTGAAATTCGCCATGGGCTTTATCGCGGCGCCGCTGGGGGTGAACCTGGTTGCCTGGGCCTATGGCGATGCCGCGGGCGGCGCGCCGGCGCTGTTTCTGACCTTGGCTGTTCTTGGGCTCGTTATGCTGGCCGCTGCCATGGCTTTGCCGCGTGATACGGGTGCGCGCGCTGCTCCCCAGGCCGTGCCTGCCTGAGGCTTCCACCCCGCGCCGTGTCGGTGCAAAGTTTAACTGGAACGCATCCGGAGAGACCTTTGCATGAAAACGCGCGCCGCCGTGGCTTGGGAAGCGAAACAGCCGCTCACCATCGAAACCGTTGATCTGGCCGGCCCCAAGGCTGGGGAAGTTCTGGTCGAAATCATGGCTACCGGCGTGTGTCACACCGATGCCTATACGCTGGATGGGCTGGACTCTGAGGGGCTGTTCCCCGCCATCCTCGGCCATGAAGGAGCGGGCATTGTTCGCGAAATCGGCGCAGGTGTTACCAGCGTGAAGCCCGGCGATCATGTCATCCCGCTCTACACGCCGGAATGCCGCGCCTGCAAAACCTGCCTGAGCCAGCGCAGCAATCTTTGCACCTCCATCCGCGCGACACAGGGCAAGGGCGTGATGCCGGATGGCAGCAGCCGCTTCAGTTGCGAAGGGGCGGCGCCCGGCAAGCCGGTGTTTCACTATATGGGGTGCAGCACTTTCTCAAACTTCACCGTGCTGCCGGAAATCGCCGTCGCGAAGGTGCGCCAAGACGCGCCCTTCGACAAGATTTGCTATATCGGCTGCGGTGTCACCACCGGCATTGGCGCTGTGATCTATACCGCCAAGGTCTGGCCCGGCGCCAATGTCGCGGTGTTTGGCCTGGGCGGCATTGGGCTGAATGTCATCCAAGGTGCCCGCATGGTGGGCGCCGACAAGATCATCGGCATTGATATCAACCCCGCCAAGCAAGCCATGGCGCGCAAATTCGGCATGACGCATTTCATCAACCCGAATGAGATCGGCAACGATAAGGTGGTACAGGCCATCACGGACCTGACCGGGGGCGGGGCGGATTTCTCCTTCGATTGCACCGGCAATGTCGCGGTGATGCGCCAGGCGCTGGAATGCTGCCACCGCGGCTGGGGGGAGAGCATCATCATCGGCGTCGCGCCTTCGGGTGCGGAAATCGCCACGCGCCCCTTCCAGCTTGTGACAGGCCGCGTTTGGAAAGGTTCAGCCTTTGGCGGTG
>JBIKXA010000269.1:0-2988 GCA_044356015.1 Roseomonas sp. | reverse complement strand
GCTGCTGTGGTTCGGCGGCTTCATCTGGTTCCTGCGCGCCGTGCAGGAAACGGCCGCCGATGCCAACGCGGCGGATGCCATTATTGTGCTGACCGGCGGGACAGAGCGCGTCGAGACCGGCTTTCGCTTGCTGGAAGAAGGCGCCGCACCGCGGCTTTTTGTCTCGGGCGTGCATCCTGAGACGCGCCTTGCGGATCTGGCGCGTGGCGCGGGCGTGGATCCCGCAAGGCTTGCAGGGCGCGTGGAGCTTGGCCATGCGGCGGCGTCCACACGCGGCAATGCGGTGGAAATCGCTGCCTGGGCGAAGCAGCGCGATATTGCGACAATCCGGCTGGTGACGGCGGGCTATCACATGCCGCGCGCGCGCGCGGAATTGCGCCGCGCCATGCCGGGCTTGCTTGTGCAGGCACATCCCGTCACACCCGCCCGGCTGCGTGCCGATGGCGCCTTTTGGCGCCCGCGCAATTGGGGCTTGTTGCTTGGTGAATACATGAAACTCCTCGGCGCCGAGGCCGGGCTTTCGGCCTTCTTTGGTGGAAGACGCGCATGATCTGGCTGCGTTCCCTGATTTTCAACATATTGTTCATGACAATCACCGCGCTTAGCGCCATCATCGCGATGGTCTTGCTGCCCTTTCATCCGCGCATCATGCGCCGTTTCATCCGGCTTTGGGCGCGCCTCATCATTTGGATGATGCGCCTTGTTTGCAACATTCGCGTTGAAGTAACCGGCTTGGAGAATATCGCGCCGGGGGCGGCGATCATTGCCTCAAAACACCAATCTGCCTTCGATACCTTTGTCTGGCTCGCGCTGTTGGAACAGCCGAATTACGTGCTGAAGCGCGAATTGCTGAACCTGCCCTTTTGGGGCCGCGTGGCCCGCCATACCGGGGCGGTTGCGGTTGATCGGGATGGTGGTGGTGCTGCACTGCGCGCCATGGTGCGCGATGCGAAGCGCGTGCTGGATGAGGGCCGGCCCTTGGTTATTTTTCCGGAAGGCACGCGTTCCGCGCCTGGTGAAAGGGTACCCTATCAGCCGGGCGTAGCCGCGCTGGTGATGGGCAGCGGCGTGCCCTGTTATCCGGTCGCGACCAATAGCGGGCGGCATTGGGGAAGAAGAGCGTTTCACAAGACGCCGGGCGTGATCGCCATTTCCATCCTGCCTGCCCTGCCGACCGGGCTTGCGCGCAAGCCGCTGATGGAGGCCCTTGAAGGGCAGATAGAAGCTGAAACGGCCCGATTGATGGCGCAGCCATAGGGCAACCAATAAAAAGGGCGGTCAAAGCCGCCCTTTTTCAAGCCGATACGCGCCAGGCGTCAGACCAGGAAAATCGCCATCAGAATCAGCACCACGATGATGGCGCCGGTGGACCAGGTGACGAAGCGTGTGAACTCTTCCCAGCCGCCGCGGCGATCCGCAAGGATATCGGCGGATTTCACTTCGACAAAATCAAAATGCTCTTTTTCAGCCATGGCTTTCCCCAACCCTCGAAGCTTGGATCACTGTGTAGAAAGCAACGCCGCGCGGGGCAAGGGGTTCAGCAGGGAATCCCGCGCAGATTCCGCATTGGAGATGATGGCGCGGCCCGCTTCCACCCGCACCTGCCCTGCCGCCAGCCAGGAAAGGGCGGCGGGATAAAGCTTATGTTCTTCTGCCAGCACCCGCGCGGCCAAGCTTGCTTCCGTGTCCTCGGGTAATACCGGCACGGCGGCCTGGGCGAGGATTGGCCCCTCATCCACGCCAGCCGTCACCAGATGCACGGTGCAGCCATGCAGCCGCACACCTGCCGCCAAGGCCCTCGCATGGGTATCAAGCCCCGGAAAAGCCGGGAGCAGGGAGGGGTGAATATTGATGAGCCTGCCTTCCCAGCGCCGGACGAAATCAGGTGTCAGCACCCGCATGAAGCCGGCAAGCGCAATGATTTCAACGCCATGCCGGGCCAATTCCGCTTCCATGGCGGCCTCAAACCCGGCGCGATCACTCTTGAAGGCGCGGCTTTCCACGATAGCGGTGGGCACACCGCGCGCCTTGGCAACCTCAAGCCCCGCCGCATCGGCGCGGTTGGACAGCACAAGCACGGGCTCTGCCGGGTAGTCCGGCCCGGCAGCCGCCAGAATCGCCGCCATATTGGACCCGCGCCCGGATATCAGCAGGGCGAGCCTTTTCCGCTTCATGCGCGCGGCCAGGAAGCGGGCAGGTTTTCAATCCGGATGCCCGCCGGCCCGCTGGAGGCCTCCAAATGGCCGATGCGGAAGGGGGCTTCCCCGGCTTCGATCAACATGCGCGTGGCGGCCTCAGCCCCTTCGGCCGGCACCGCCAGCACCATGCCAAGCCCGCAATTGAAAACGCGCAGCATTTCATCGGCACTGACATTCCCGGCCTCTGCCAGGAAGGCGAAAACGGCCGGCACGGGCCAGCTTCCCGCTTGCAGCACTGCGGTCACCCCCGCCGGCAGCACGCGCGGCAGATTGCCGGGCAGGCCGCCGCCGGTGATATGCGCCGCCGCATGCAGCAACCCCGCCCGATGCAGGGCCAGCAAGGGCTTCACGTAAATGCGTGTCGGCGCCAGCAGGGCCTGACCGAGCTTCTGCCCAGGTGCGAAGGGCGCGGCATCGGCCAGCGTCAGGCCGCGCGCGGCCAGGATGCGCCGCACCAGGGAAAATCCGTTCGAATGCACCCCGGAAGACCCAAGCCCGATCAGCACATCACCTGCCGCAATACCCGCCGGCAAAAGCCGCCCGCGTTCGGCGGCCCCCACGGAAAACCCAGCCAGATCATAATCATCCGCGGCATACATTCCCGGCATTTCGGCGGTTTCGCCCCCCACCAGGGCACAGCCCGCCTGGCGGCAGCCTTCCGCAATGCCGGCGATCACGGCGCGCGCCTGGGCCAATTGCAGCTTTCCGGTGGCGAAATAATCCAGGAAGAACAGCGGCTCGGCCCCCTGCACCACCAGGTCATTGACACACATCGCCACCAGATCAATGC
>JBIKXA010000131.1:0-10776 GCA_044356015.1 Roseomonas sp. | reverse complement strand
GCCCGCTGGCCGATGGTTGGGCCGTTCTGCGCCATCCTCGGCTGAAGATTTTCGAAAAACGCCCGCCACCGATCAATGACCCGACCGGTATGCTGGAAACTGCCACGCTGAAACTTACCTTCCCGCTCATCAAGACACTCGATATCGAGGATATTGATATCCAAGCGGAACTTGAGGTGCGCGATTTGCGCATTCCGCGCATCGCTTTTGACCGTGACCTGGAACGCGGTATTGCCAAGGTTTCGGTCAGCAATAAGGGATTGACGGCAAGCGGCACTGGTGTGCTTGGTGATATTGAAGCGCGCATCCGACAGGAGACGGATTTCCGCAACGGTGCGGCGACTGATATCGTCTCACGCGAAATCATTTCCACCCGCGCCGATGCCCGGCAATTGGCTGCCCTAGGCCTTGATGGTCGTCCCTTGCTGGAAGGGCCGGTGCAGCTTGATCTGCGCAATGAAACACGGCGCAACGGGCAATCCCGCCTGACGGTGCGCGCGGATCTGCGCGCGGCTACTGTCAGTCTCGACCCCTTCGCCTGGAGCAAGCCACCGGGCACCGCTGGCAGCGCCGATGCCGTGGTGTTGATGCAAGGCGGCGCGGTGACGCTGATTGAAAGCTTCCGCGTCGAAGCCGCAGATGCTCTGGTGCGCGGCCGCGCCAGCGAAGTCCGGCAGAACATTCCCCAGCGCATTGACCTGACCAGCGCAACCATCGGGCGGTCGCGCTTCACAGGCCTCTTGCGCCCCCCTGCAAAAGGTGGTCGGGGCCAATGGATCATTTCCTTGAATGGGCCGGTGCTTGATTTGGCACCGACACTCGGTCGGCACGAAGTCCCCGAAGCCAATCCGGAAGAAGTCGCGCCGGCGCAATTGGTGGCAAGGTTCGAGAGGGTTTTGCTGCCGCATCAGCGCGACATCAGCGCGCTTGAAGCACAGTTGCTGGTCAATCGCTTTGGCGCCATGCAGCAGGCCCGCATCACCGCGCGCCTTCCAGAACGCGGCAGCTTTACCGTCAGCATCACACCGGATGGCCAGCGCCGCGCCATGAGCGTGACCAGCGATAATGGCGGCGCGCTTTTGCGTGCGTTTGACGTGCTGCAAAGCATCCAGGGCGGCAAGCTTACCGTCACCGCGCATTATGATCACTCCCGCTCCGGTGCCACGCTTTCCGGTGATGCCGTTCTGGAAGATTTCGCCGTGCGCGATGCGCCAGGGCTTGGGAAGGTGTTGCAGGCCATGACGCTTTATGGCCTGGTGGATGCGCTAAGCGGACCAGGCCTGAATTTCACCCGCGCGACCATTCCTTTCAGCCTCAGCCCTGAAGCGTTGGTTTTGCGGGATGCGCGGGCCTTTTCATCCTCTCTTGGATTGACCAGCAAGGGACGGATTGATCGGCGGCGAGAGACGATTGACATGGAAGGCACCATTGTGCCGGCCTATATTTTCAACACGCTTTTGGGGCGCATTCCCGTACTGGGGCGGCTGTTCAGCCCGGAAGAAGGCGGCGGGCTATTCGCTGTTTCCTATCGCATGCGCGGGCCGCTGAAAGACCCGCAGACCAGCATCAACCCGTTGGCGGCGCTCACACCTGGGTTCTTGCGCGGCATCTTCGGGATTGGTCAGGAACCGGCGGGCCAGGCGCCGCGACAATAAGGGCGCTCCGGGCTTCGTTCGCCGTTCAGTGCAGCACCGCTTGATCACCCCCCTGCCCCGGGCGTAGAAAATAGGCGGGCCACGCCCCCCCACCGGGGCGCATTCGCTTCTGGAAGGGAGCCTCATCATGGCAGCCGCCACCAAGCCGGGGATCCGCCCGGCCAATCCCCGTTTTTCATCCGGTCCCTGTGCCAAGCGTCCTGGCTGGTCACTTGCCGCGCTTGAAGGCGCGTTGCTTGGGCGCAGCCATCGCGCTGCGACACCCAAGGCGAAGCTGGCCGAGGTGATTACGCTGTCCAAAGCGATCCTCGGCATGCCGGCCGATTGGCGGCTTGGCATTGTGCCGGCATCTGACACGGGCGCGGTGGAAATGGCGCTCTGGTCCCTGCTCGGCGCGCGCGGGGTGGATGTGCTGGTGTGGGAATCCTTCTCCAAGGATTGGGCCACCGATGTGCTCAAACAATTGAAGCTGGCTGACGCGCGCGTGCTTGATGCGCCCTATGGCAAGCTGCCCGATCTTGGCGCGGTTGATCCCAAGTGCGATGTGGTTTTTGTCTGGAATGGCACGACCAGCGGCGTGCGCCTGACCAATGCCGATTTCATCAGCGCGGACCGTGAAGGGCTTGCGATTTGTGATGCGACAAGCGCGGCCTTTGCGATGGATTTGCCCTGGGCGAAATTGGATGTGGTGACCTGGTCCTGGCAGAAGGTGCTGGGCGGGGAGGCCGCGCATGGCATGTTGGCGCTTTCCCCGCGCGCCGTGGCGCGGCTGGAATCCTATTCCCCTCCCTGGCCCATGCCAAAGATTTTTCGCCTGAGCAGCGGCGGCAAGCTGAGTGAAGGTATCTTCAAGGGCGAGACCATCAACACGCCTTCCATGCTGTGTGTTGAGGACGCTTTGGATGGGCTGCGTTGGGCGGAAAGCATTGGTGGCCTGAAGGGCTTGATTGCGCGCAGCGAAGCCAATCTGGCCGCGGTTGCGGATTGGGTCGCAGCGGGCAGCGGCTATGGCTTCCTGGCGCAGGATGTGGCGACACGTTCCTGCACTTCCATCTGCCTGACCATCACGGCACCTTGGTTCGCAGCGCTTTCAGCGGAAGCCCAGGCGATGGCAGCGAAGAAGATCGCTTCCCTGCTGGAAAAGGAAGGGGTGGCGCTGGATGCCGGTGCCTATCGTGATGCGCCGCCTGGCCTCCGCATCTGGGGTGGTGCCACGGTTGAAACCAGTGACATCAAGGCGCTGCTGCCATGGCTCGATTGGGCGCTGGCTTCTGTGCAAGCCGAGATGGCGGGGGCGTGAGGCCCATGCCGCGCGTTTTGATCTCCGACAAACTCAGCCCCGCCGCGATCGCGATATTTCGTGAGCGCGGCATTGAAGCCGATGTCAAAACCGGCCTGACGCCCGCCGAACTCCGCGCCATCATTGGCGATTATGATGGCTTGGCGGTGCGCTCAGCCACCAAGGTCACGCGGGAAGTGCTGGATGTCGCACCGCGCCTGAAGGTGGTGGGACGTGCCGGCATTGGCGTGGATAATGTGGATGTCACCAGCGCCACCGCGCGTGGTGTTGTTGTGATGAATACGCCCTTCGGCAATGCGATTACCACCGCCGAACACGCCATTGCGATGATGTTTGCCTTGGCGCGGCAATTGCCGGAAGCCTCGGCCTCCACCAAGGCGGGCAAATGGGAAAAGAACCGCTTCATGGGGGTGGAGCTTTTCGCCAAAACCCTTGGCCTGATTGGCTGCGGCAATATTGGCGGCATTGTCGCTGATCGCGCCAATGGGCTCAGGATGAAGGTGATTGCCTTCGATCCCTTTCTTTCGGAAAAACGCGCTGTTGAAATCGGCGTGGAGAAGGTTGAACTCCCTGAATTGCTGGCGCGTGCTGATTTCATCACGCTCCATGCGCCGATGACGGAACAGACGCGCAATATCCTCTCACGCGAGAATATCGCGCGCATGAAAAAGGGCGCGCGGCTGATCAATTGCGCGCGCGGCGGCCTGGTGGATGAGGTGGCTTTGGCGGAGGCACTGCAATCCGGCCATCTGGCCGGCGCTGCCTTGGATGTTTTCGAGGTTGAACCCGCGACCGACAGCCCGCTTTTCGGGCTCGAGAATGTGGTCTGCACCCCGCATCTGGGGGCAGCGACGAATGAGGCGCAGGAAAATGTGGCGCTGCAAGTCGCCGAGCAAATGTCGGATTTCCTGCTGACCGGCGCGGTTTCCAACGCCATCAATATGCCAAGCGTGACGGCGGAAGAAGCGCCGCGGTTAAAGCCTTATATGGAGCTCGCGCGCCTGCTGGGTTCCATGGCGGGGCAGCTCTCAGCCGGGCAGGATGATGCCATCAAGGCGATCCGCATTGAATATGAAGGCCATGCGGCAGAGCTGAACCGCCGCCCGCTGACGGCGGCGGCCTTGGCCGGCGTGCTGACGCCGCAAATGGGCGCGGTGAATATGGTGAATGCGCCGGTGCTGGCGAAGGAACGCGGCATTGACGTGGCCGAAACCATCCTGGAACGGCGGGGCGAGTATCAAACCCTGCTGACAATCACAGTCACCACCAGCCAGGGGCAGCGTTCCATCGCGGGCACTTTGCTTGCGGAAAACAAGCCGCGTTTGGTCGCCATCAAGGGCATTGCGGTGGAAGCGGATTTCGCGCCGCATATGCTTTATGTGACCAACCAGGATAAGCCAGGCTTCATCGGGCGCTTCGGCACGGCGCTGGCGGAAGCGGGCATCAATATCGGCACGCTCCATCTGGGCCGCGCGGCGCCGGGCGGCGATGCGATCTGCCTGGTCGGCCTGGATGGCCCAATGCCGGAGGCAGTGTTGGCCGAAGTGCGGCGCCTGCCCTTGGTGGTGCGCGCGACGCCGCTTAAGTTTTAGCGGTCAACCACCAAAAACCCGCGCGAAAATGGTCTCCACATGGCCAAAATCGCGCGCGGGATCCATGGCGCGATCCAGCGCTGCACCATCCATCAGCGCGGCCACGCCGGCATCTTCCAGAAGATTGGTACGGAAATCCTTGGCGCCCGCGCTGCCCAAAGCCTGCCAGGTGGCCATGGCGCAGCGCTGCACGGTGGCATAGGCGTCCTCCCGGCTCATGCCCGCCTGGGTCAGCGCCAGCAGCACCTTCTGGCTATGCACAACGCCGCCCAGGCTTTCGAGGTTCGCCTGCATCCGCGCGGGATAGATGGTAAGCTTTTCCATCATGCCGGTTAGGCGCATCAGCGCGAAATCCAGCGCAATCGTCGCATCCGGACCGATGACGCGTTCCACCGATGAATGGCTAATATCGCGTTCATGCCAAAGTGCCACATTTTCAAGCGCCGGCACCACATAGCCGCGCACCAGACGCGCCAACCCGGTCAGATTTTCGCTCAGCACTGGGTTGCGCTTATGCGGCATGGCGGAAGAACCCTTCTGCCCGGCATGGAAGAATTCCTCGGCTTCGCGCACCTCACTACGCTGCAAATGGCGCACTTCAGTGGCCAGGCGTTCAATCCCCGTCGCCACCACTGCCAGCGCCGCGAAGAAGGCAGCGTGACGGTCGCGCGGGATGACTTGCGTTGAAACCGGCTCCACCGAAAGGCCAAGCTTGCCCGCGACAAAGGCTTCCACGCGCGGATCAACACTGGCGAAGGTACCGACAGGGCCGGAAATGGCGCAGGTCGCGACCTCGGCACGCGCAGCGACCAACCGCGCGCGGTTCCGGGCGAATTCCGCATAATAGCCAGCGAGCTTCAGGCCAAAGGTGGTGGGCTCGGCATGGATTGCATGGCTGCGGCCGATGGTGGGCGTGAATTTATGTTCAAAGGCGCGGGTTTTTAGCGCCGACAGCAGCGCATCAACATCCGCAATCAGCAAATCCGCCGCCTGGGTCATTTGCACGGCAAGGCAGGTATCCAGCACATCGGAAGAAGTCATGCCCTGATGCATAAAGCGCGCTTCCGGCCCAATGCCTTCCCCCATCCAGGTCAGGAACGCGATCACATCATGGCGCGTGACGCGTTCAATCTCATCAATCCGGGCAATATCGGCATCGGTGATGCCAGCGGCGCGCGGGGCACCTTTTTCGCGGATGATGCGCGCGGCCTCGGCCGGGATGGTGCCGATGCGGCCCATTTCCTCAGCCGCCAGGGCCTCAATCTCGAACCAGATGCGATAGCGATTGGCGGGCGCCCAGATGGCTTCCATTTGCGGGCGGGAATAGCGCGGGACCATGGGGAAGGCTCCAAAACGGCTATGTCTTTCTGGCGCTTTGGAAGCCTAATGGCAAGCTTGGACCTTCTGCCCGCTTGCGGGGCGGCACCGGGCTGGCTAAAGAAAACGTAATGTCAAACGCTCAAACTGGAATTCCCTAAAAATGTTGGAAATGCTCCCTGACTGGGTACAGCCACTTCTCATGGTTCTGTTCATTGACGTTGTGCTCGCGGGCGATAACGCCATCGTGGTGGGCATGGCGGCAGCGGGTCTTCCTGCAGAACAGCGGAAGAAGGCCATTTTTTGGGGCATTATCGCGGCGACCGTGATGCGCATCGGCTTCGCGTCCATCACCGTTCAATTGCTGCAAATCGTCGGGATTGTGCTGGCGGGCGGCGTCTTGCTGCTTTGGGTCTGCTGGAAAATGTATCGCGAATTGCGTGATGGCGGCAGCCATGGCGACGCTTCGGTCACCGATCAGCATGAAGGGGTGGAATCACTCAATAATGGTGCTGTTCCGGGCGCGCCGAAGAAGACGTTGCGGCAGGCCATTACGCAAATCCTGGTCGCCGATGTGTCCATGTCGCTTGACAATGTGCTGGCGGTGGCCGGGGCGGCCAAGGATCACCCCTATATCCTGATCATCGGGCTTGCGGTTTCCGTGGTGCTGATGGGCGTTGCCGCCACCTTCATCGCGCGCCTGCTTGATAAGCATCGCTGGATTGCCTGGATCGGGCTGTTCATCATCCTGTATGTCGCCGGCCAGATGATTTATGAGGGAACGCAGCAAGTTACCCAGCAGGTGGCCGAGGCTTATGCCTATCTTTTCCTGCCGCTTGGCTTCCTGGCCTTGCCGGGGGTTTTCCCGGTCTGGCTGTGGGTGGGGGTCACCTTCCTGCAAGTGGTTGTCTATACGGGCATCGCTGCCTTCGTATCCGATGTGGTTCGGCAGGCGCGGCGGGGTTCATCTGCGGCCCATGGCTGAGTTGCGGAGCGTCACGCCCCGCCTTTAGTTGGCTAGGCCTTCCGGTGCCGGGGCAGGCCACCGCGACGCGTAGTGTTTATGCGCGGCTTTGGGTCTGCTTACCTGGAGCCACGTGATGGATTTTTCGACTATCCTGGAAAACGTCAATCTGGCCACCTTTGGCCAGATCATGTTCGCCAATATCGTCCTTCTCTGGTGATAACGCCGTTCTGATCGGCCTGGCGGCAGCCGGCCTGCCCGCGGCGCAGCGTTCCCGCGCCATTCTGTTCGGCATGATCTTCGCCACCGTGCTGCGGGTGATTTTCTCGATCTTCGCCGTCTATTTGCTGGAAGTGCCTGGCCTGATGCTGATTGGCGGGCTTTTGCTGCTCTGGATCGCCTATGGCTTCTTCACGGAATTGCGCGAGGAAAAGGCCGAGGAAGAAGACCCCGAAGCGCATGAGGATGGCATCGGCGGCAAGACCATGGCGTCTGCGCTGAAGCAGACCGTAATCGCGGATGCGTCCATGTCGCTTGATAATGTGCTGGCAATTGCGGGCATTGCGCGCGGCAATCTGCCCATGCTGATCCTGGGGCTTGGCGTTTCCATCATCCTGATGGGGGTGGCGGCTTCCATCATCGCCCGGCTGCTCGCGCGGTTCCGCTGGATTGCCTATGCCGGTGTGGCGCTGATTGCCTGGATCGGCATTGAAATGACCTATGAGGGCGCGCATCAGCTTTATGGCTATTTGACCGGCGCGGGCCATGGGCATGCGGAGAGGCTGAGCCCTGTTCGCGGGAGCGATTTCACCCGATCAGGCTGAAAGCACGGACGGGGCTTGCCGAGCCGCGCCGCCCCTGCCAAACCCTGCCTTCGCCCATGACCGAAGATTTGCCCAATCCCGCCCTGCTGCCCGCCGGCTTTGCCGATCTGCTGCCACCCGACGCGGCGCGGGAAGCCGCCTTGGTGGAAGCCATGATGGCCGCCTTCGCCCAGCATGGTTATGAACGCGTCAAGCCGCCGCTGCTGGAATTTGAAGACAGTCTGCTGACGGGATCAGGGGCTGCGGTGGCGGATCAAACCTTTCGCCTGATGGACCCCGTCAGCCAGCGCATGATGGGGCTGCGCGCCGATACCACGCCGCAAGTGGCGCGCATTGCCGCAACACGCCTTGCTGCCGAATCGCGCCCCTTGCGGCTTTGCTATGCGGGCCAGGTGTTGCGCGTGCGCGGCACGCAATTGGCCCCCGAACGCCAGCTTCCCCAGGCCGGGATTGAAGTGATCGGCAGCGATGCCATCGAAGCCGATGCGGAAGTGGCGATTGTGGCGGTGGAAGCCCTCGCCGCCATTGGTGTCGCCCCCGTCAGCCTGGATGTGACGCTGCCAAGCCTGACACCCGCGCTGCTGGATGCCGCCGGCTTGACCCCCGCTTTGCGCGCCAGCCTGGCCCGCGCGCTGGACCGCAAGGATAGCGCGGCGGTTGAAGCTGAGGTGCGTGATTCCGGTGTGCCGATGCTGCGCTGCCTGCCTGCCTTGATGGCTGCTTCCGGCTCAGCCGCGGCTGCGCTTGCGGCTCTGCAAAGCGCTGATTTGTCCCCTGCCGCGCGGGCACTTGCCAATGATGCCGCCGCCATCATCGCCGCCATAACGCGCCGCGCACCGGGGCTGCGCATTACCTTGGACCCCGTCGAATTTCGCGGTCTCCGCTACCATACGGGCGTGGCCTTCACGCTGTATGGGCCGGGCCTTGGCGGCGAATTGGCGCGCGGTGGGCGTTATGTTTCCCATAACGGCGAACCCGCCACGGGCATGACGCTTTACCCGGATGCGGTATTGCGCGCGGCGCCGCGCGGGGCGGAACCGGCGCGGCTTTTCATCCCGCTCGGCGCCGATGGTGCAGCGATGCGCGCGGAAGGTTTTGTCACTGTTGCGGCGCTTTCGGCGGAAGATACGCCCGAAAGCCTGCGTTGTTCTCATGTACTTCAGGAAGGGCGCGCTGTGGCGCTGCCTCGGAAAGGTTGAAACCATGGCCAATGTCGCCGTGATCGGTGCCCAATGGGGCGATGAAGGCAAGGGCAAGGTTGTTGATTGGCTTGCCTCCCGCGCGGATATCGTGGTGCGCTTTCAGGGCGGGCATAATGCCGGCCATACGCTGGTGGTGGGCGATCAGACCTACAAACTTTCCTTGCTCCCTTCCGGTGTGGTGCGGGGCAAGCTTGGCATTATCGGCAATGGCGTGGTGCTGGACCCGGAAGCCCTGCTTTCCGAAATCGCGAAAGTGACCGCGCAGGGGCTTTCCGTAACGCCCGAGAATCTGCGCATCGCCGATAATGTGCCGCTGATCCTGCCGCTGCATCCTGCCTTGGATAAGGCGCGCGAAGCCGCAAGGGGTGATGCGAAAATCGGCACCACCGGGCGCGGCATTGGCCCCGCTTATGAAGACAAGGTGGCGCGGCGGGCGATAAGGCTTTGCGATCTGGCGGAACCGGAAACGCTTTCCGACAAGCTTGATGAGCTGCTGCGCCATCACAATACGCTGCTGCGTGGCTTGGGCGCGCCGGAGTTTGAAAAACAGGCGCTGCTGGATAGCTTGCTCGCGCTTGCGCCAAAGCTGCTGCCCTTTTCGGAAGCGATCTGGGAACGCCTGGATGAGGCGCGCAGCAGCGGCAAGCGCGTGCTGTTCGAAGGTGCTCAGGCGGTCATGCTGGATGTGGATCACGGCACTTATCCTTATGTCACCAGCAGCAATACGGTCGCCGGCAATGCCGCTGCCGGGGCTGGGATTGGGCCGGATGCGATTGGCTTCGTGCTGGGCATTGCCAAGGCTTACACAACGCGCGTTGGTTCCGGCCCTTTCCCGAGCGAATTGCATGATGAGATCGGCAAGCGCCTGGGTGAGCGCGGGCATGAATTCGGCACCGTCACGGGCCGTCCGCGTCGCTGCGGTTGGTTTGATGCCTGCATGGTGCGCCAGGCCGTGAAGGTGGGCGGCGTGCAGGGCCTGGTGCTGACCAAGCTTGATGTGCTGGATGGCCTGACTGAATTGAAGATCTGCACCGGCTATCGGGTGAATGGCCAGGTGATGAAGCGCCTGCCCACGGGCCAGCGCGCTCAGGCCGCAGCGGAACCGATTTTTGAGGTGATGCCCGGCTGGCCCGGTTCCACGCGCGGGGCGCGTTCCTATGCCGAATTGCCGGCCGAGGCGGTGAAGTACATCCGCCGGATCGAGGAATTGGTGGAAGCCCCCGTGGTGCTGTTGTCCACCAGCCCTGAGCGTGACGACACCATCATGATGCGCGACCCCTTCGCGGGGTAGGCCATGGCCGCGCCGCCGATTCTATTTCTTCAGGATATCCGGCTTGGCTTTGGCACCACGCGGTTGCTGGATGGTGCCTCCTTGGCGGTGGCGCCTGGCGAAAGGCTGGCGCTGGTCGGGCGGAATGGGTCGGGCAAATCCACGCTGCTGAAAATTGCTGCCGGGTTGATTGAACCGGAAGGCGGCACGCGCTTTCTGCAACCAGGCGCCACGCTGCGCGTTTTGGAGCAGGAGCCGGATCTGTCTGGCTTTCCTGACGTGATGTCCTTTGTCGAAGCGGGGCTTGGCCCGGCGGATGAAGCGTATCGTGCGCGGTATTTGCTGGAAAGCCTGGGGCTGAATGGCGCGGAAGCGCCTGCCGCGCTTTCGGGTGGTGAAGCGCGGCGTGCCGCACTCGCCCGCGCCTTGGCGCCGTCCCCCGACATTTTGTTGCTGGATGAACCGACCAATCACCTTGATCTACCGGCCATTGAATGGCTGGAAGCGGAACTGGCCGCGAGTGCCTCGGCGTTGGTTTTGATCAGCCATGATCGGCGCTTTCTGGAAAGTCTTTCGCGCGCCATGGTCTGGCTGGACCGCGGCACCACGCGCCGGCTGGAACAGGGTTTTGGCGCTTTTGAAGCCTGGCGCG
>JBIKXA010000130.1:0-10831 GCA_044356015.1 Roseomonas sp. | reverse complement strand
TGCCCAGCGCCTTCAAGGATGCCGACCGGCGCGTGATCCTGCCGATTGGCGGCACGGCGGCGCTGATGACGCCGCTTGGCGCCTATATCCTGATCACGGCGGATGGAGAGCTGCTGCGCCGCGCCATTGGCGGCTTTGTGCTGGTCTTTGGCGGGCTGCTGATGTCGGGTTGGCGCTACAACGGGTCCCGGCCCTTGCCGCTGAATATGGCGGTGGGGGCGGTCTCAGGCCTGCTGAAGGGCTCCACCGGCATGTCCGGGCCGCCGGTGATCCTTTACCTGCTGGCAGGGAAGGAAGCGGCCAAGACGCATCGGGCCAATCTGATCCTGTTCTTTTCGGTGATTTCGGTGATTTCCGTCTTCCCGCCCCTGTTTCTGGGGCTGATTGACCTATCCGTGCTGGTCCGGACTGCGGTGCTGCTGCCCGTTATGGTGCTTTGCGTGCCGATCGGGGCGCGGCTTTTCCATGTGGTGCCGCAAAGCTGGTATCGGCCCTTTGCCCTGATTGTGCTGATCGGCGCAGGGTCCATCGCGCTGCTGATTTGAACAAGGGGTCTTGCACCGGACCCCACTTCGCCCCCAAATCGCCCCTGATGAACGCTCATTCTCCGCAGCCCGCGCCCCTGGTGGATCCCTTCGGGCGCCATGTGTCCTATTTGCGCGTTTCCGTGACGGATCGCTGCGATCTGCGCTGCGTCTATTGCATGGCGGAAGACATGACCTTCCTGCCCAAGGCGGAAATCCTCACGCTGGAGGAATTGGAACGCCTCTCCGCCGCCTTCATCTCGGCCGGGGTAAATAAGATCAGGCTGACGGGCGGCGAACCGCTGGTGCGCAAGAATGTGATGTCGCTGATCCGGGGCCTTGGCCAGCGCATCGGCCCCGGCGGTTTGCGAGAACTGACCCTCACCACCAATGGCACGCAATTGACGCGCTATGCTGATGAGCTTTTCGCCGCAGGTGTCAGGCGCATCAATGTCTCGCTCGATACGCTTGACGCAGATGCCTTCGCCGCCGTCACGCGCTGGGGCAAGATCGAGCAGACCTTGGATGGCATATTCGCCGCCAAGGCCGCCGGCCTTGCCATCAAGATCAATGCTGTCGCGCTGAAGGGCGTGAATGAGCATGAATATGACCGCATGATTGCCTGGTGCGGCGAACACGGCTTTGATCTTTGCCTGATTGAGACCATGCCGATGGGCGATATCACCGGCGATCGCACGGATCAGTATTTGCCCTTGTCGCTGGTGCGTTCCCGCCTCAAGCAGAAATGGACTTTGGAAGATACGGATTACTCAACGGGCGGCCCGGCGCGTTATATGCGCGTGAAGGAAACCGGCCAGCGCATCGGCTTCATCACGCCAATGACGCATAATTTCTGCGAAAGCTGCAACCGCGTGCGGCTGACCTGCACGGGCACGCTTTACATGTGCTTGGGTCAGGATGATGCGGCGGAATTCCGCGCCATGCTCCGCGACCCCGGCGTAGATGACGCGGCGCTTTTGCAGGCGATTCATGATGCCATTGCCCGCAAGCCCAAGGGCCATGATTTCGTGATTGACCGGCGCCGCAACCGCCCCGCCGTGGCGCGCCACATGAGTGTCACCGGTGGTTGAGGCGCTGCAAGCGCTCATTGCCGCCCTCACCTTTCCGGGCCTGCCAGGTTGGACTGGGTTGATCCTGGCGCTGCTGCTTGGCCTTTTGGTGCTGGCCTTTCTTGGCATGCCCTTTGCCGTTTATGGCGTGAAATCGCGTCTGGAAGCGCTGGAAGTGCAAATGGCGGAACTGCGCGCTGAACTCCGACGCGCCGGGCCTGCCGCCGCCCCGCGCGCCCCGGTGGAGCAGGATTGGGAAGAACCTGCGGGCTTCACCCGGCGGGAAGTTGAAGCCGGCCCGCGCCTCAGCGCGCCCGTGCCGCCGCCGCCTGCCTATAGCGCGCCGCCCCTGCGGGAACGCCGTGCCGAACCGAAGCTGGATTGGCGCGCGCCGCGCGGCTGATCACGCGCCCCCTTGCGGACCGGCGCCCTCCCCGGCTTGATGGGGGCCTCACATGGCAGGAGCAGGCGGATGCGCGTCAGCGTGATCCAGATGAACCAGGGCAGCGACAAGGCGGCGAATCTTGCGCAGGCTGAGACGCTGATCGAAGCAGCGGTGGCGTCTGACCGACCCGGCCTGGTCAGCCTGCCGGAAACCTGGACCAATCTTGGCGGCGGGCGCGATGCCCGCATGGCAGCCGCCGAAGTGCTGCCCGCACCGGGGGGCGAAGGCGGCCCGGCTTATGAGCTGCTGCGCGGCCTGGCGCGCCGGCATGGCATGACCGTGCATGGCGGTTCCATCATCGAAAATGGTGGCGAGAAGCTGTTCAATACCACGCTGGTCTTCGGCCCTGATGGGGCGGAGATCGCGCGCTATCGCAAGATCCACCTGTTCGACATCACCGCCCCCGATGGCACGGGCTATCGCGAAAGCGCGCTTTATGGCGGCGGGCGTGAACTGGCGCTGTTTGACGCGGGCGGCATCCGCTTTGCCTGCACCATCTGCTACGATATCCGCTTTCCGGAATTGTATTTGGCGCTGCGCCAAATGGGCGCCGAGGCCATTCTGGTGCCCTCCAATTTCACGCTGCAAACCGGCAAGGATCATTGGGAGGCTTTGCTGCGGGCGCGCGCCATTGATACGCAATGCTGGATCATCGCCGCCGCTTCCTTCGGCCAATATGAAGAACGCGGCGCGCAACGCAGCGTCTATGGCCATTCATTGATCGCCGATCCCTGGGGCCATGTGGTTGCCAAGGCGAGCGACGGCAAAGGCCATGCGACCGCGCGGATAGATCAGGCGCTGACGGCCCGCGTGCGGCGTGACATGCCGCTTTTGGAACACCGTGCCGCTGCTCAGGGCTGGCAGCGCGCATGAACGCCTTCGCGCCCCGCCGCGTTGCCATTCTGGCTGGGCAAAGTGCCGAGGCGCAAAAGGCCCGCGCCGCGCTTCTGGCGCGTTACGGCAGCGCCAGCGAAGACGAAGCCGATATGGTGGTCGCGCTTGGTGGTGATGGCTTCATGCTTGAGACGCTGCACCGCTTCCTGCGTCGTGGCTTGCCTGTCTATGGCATGAACAGGGGAAGTGTCGGCTTTCTGATGAATGATTATCGGGAAGATGATCTGCCCGCGCGCCTGGCCGCCGCACAGACCGCCATTGTGCATCCTTTGCGCATGGTGGCGCTGCGTGACAATGCGCCAGCAGTGGAGGCGCTTGCGATCAATGAGGTCTCCCTGCTGCGTGAAAGCCGTCAGGCGGCCAAGATACGCATTCTGGTGGATGGCAAGGCGCGGCTGCCGGAATTGATTTGCGATGGCATTCTGGTGAGCACGCCCGCCGGCAGCACCGCCTATAATCTTTCCGCCCATGGGCCGATTGTGCCGCTGAGTGCGAATCTGCTGCCGCTGACGCCGATTTCCGCCTTTCGCCCGCGGCGCTGGCGCGGCGCGCTGCTGCCCTCGGACGCGACAGTGGTGTTCGATATTCTGGAACCGGAAAAGCGCCCTGTCGCGGCGGTGGCGGATTACACGGAAGTGCGCGATGTGACGCGGGTTGAGGTGCGCGAAGCGCGCGATGTGTCGCTCACCTTGATGTTCGATCCCGATCACGGGCTTTCCGAGCGCATCATCGCCGAGCAATTCACCGTGTGAGCGACGCGCCACGCATCCCGCCGCGCCTATTGTTCTGGGGCACGGCGATAACGCAGCTTGTCGGCTGGGGCTGCCTTTTCACCCCCTTCCAATTGATGGTCGCACCGATGGAGGCCGAGCTTGGCTGGTCGCGCGTGCTGATCTCGGGCGCCTTCACCTGCGGCTTGCTGGTCTCGGGCCTGGTCGCCGTGCCGGCGGGGCGCTGGCAGGATCAGCACGGGCCGCGCGGCATGATGACGGGTGGTGCTTTGCTGGGCGCGGCCTTGCTGGTGGCGTGGAGTTTTGTCTCTCACCCCATCGTCTTTATCGTGATCTGGATTTTGCTTGGTATTGCCCAAGCCACCTGTCTTTGGGGGCCGGCCATGGCGGTGGTGGTGGCGGAAGCGCGTGATGTGACGCGCAGCATCACGGCCATTACGCTGATCACCGGTTTTACCGGCACCATCTTCATTCCCTTGGTGGAAGCGCTGATCGGGATTTTCGGCTGGCGCGATGCGCTGCTGGTGCTGGCGGTAATCCAAACGGGTTCTGCAATGCTTACGGGCTATATGCTGCGCCATGCCGGGCCGCCGAAGCGCATGGTGGAAGGTGCTGCACCTGTTTCGTTGTTGCGCCGACTGCGCGACCCGGTGTTTCTGGGCCTTGCTTTCTGCTTCGCCGCGCATGCCTTTATCGGCACGGGGCTTGGCGCGCATCTGGTGCTGCTGCTGCGCGAACGCGGCTGGCCGGAAGCAACCGTCTTGTTCCTGGCCGCTGCGCATGGGCCGGGCCAGGTGGCGGCGCGGCTGGTGCTGTTCACGCTGGGCCGAGGTGTTGCCATGCGGCATGTGGGGCGTTTTGCCGTACTGCTGCTGCCGATTGGCATGGCGCTTTTCGCCCTTGCGCCGAATAGCCTTGCGCTGACCATTGCCTTCATAATCGCCTGGGCGGTGGCGGATGGCTTGCTGACCATTCTGCGCGCGGCGGGTGTGGCGGAAATCATGGGCCGAGAAGGTTTTGGCGCGACATCCGGCGCCCTTTCCGCCTTTGCTGTGCTGCCCCGCACCGCCGCACCCTTGGCGCTGGCGCTGGTTTGGGATGCGGCCGGCGGTTATGGCCCCGTGCCGTGGTTGCTGCTGGGGATTGGGCTTTTGGCGATGGCGAGTTTCTACGCGGCGTCGCGCCCGCGCAGGCCTGACGCTTCAGTTTGACGCGCGATTGCCGCCCGCACCGCCGCCAACATAACCACCGCGCGTGCCGCTGCTTTCACAAGCAGCAAGGCCAATCAGCAATAATGCCGCAATGAAGAAGCGCAGCATCATTGATCGTTCAAATGACAGGCGCTGCGCTGGCCCGGCGCCACTTCGCGCAGCTTCGGCACCTCTACCCGGCAGCGTTCCATCGCCAGCGGGCAACGCGGGTGGAAATGGCAGCCAGGCGGCGGGTTGATGGGTGACGGTATTTCCCCCTTCACAACACTGAAGGCGCGCTTGCGGTTTTCAATGCGCGGCACGGAATCCAGCAAGGACCGTGTATAGGGATGGTTCGGCCGGCGGAAGACGGTTTCCGTATCCGCTTCTTCCACCACGCGGCCCAAATACATGATCACCACGCGATCAGACAAATGCTCCACCACGCCAAGATCATGGCTGATGAAAAGATAGGTCAGATCGAGTTCTTTCCTGAGCCGCATGAACAGGTTCAGGATTTGCGCCTGGATGGAAACATCCAAAGCCGCCACGGCTTCATCGCAAACGATGAAATCGGGCTTCACCGCCAGCGCACGCGCAATGCCGATGCGCTGGCGCTGCCCGCCCGAGAATTGATGCGGATAGCGCCGCTTGAAGCCCGGGTCCAATCCCGCGCGGCGCATTTGTTCATCCACATAATCATCAAAAGCCGCACCATCCAAAAGCCCATGCACGCGCGGCGCTTCGCCCACAATATCCTGAACGCGCATGCGCGGATTGAGTGATGCGTAAGGGTCCTGGAAGATCATTTGCGTGCGCAGCTTCATCTGCCGCGCCTCGGCACCCGTCAGCGCCTTGATGTCGCGCCCATCGCGCAGAATGGTGCCTTCTGTTGGCGGCAAAATGCCCGCCACCATGCGCCCGAGCGTGGATTTGCCGCAGCCGGATTCACCCACCAGCCCCACAACCTCGCCCTTGCGGACCGTCAGGTTCACGCGGTCCACCGCATGCACCACTTCTTCGCGCACCGGCGCACCAAGCCGCTGCGCGATGCGCCCGGCGAAATCGAGCTTCTTTTCAAAACGGCGCGTGATGTCGCGCAGTTCCAGCATCGGCGCGGCGTTCATGCGGCCTCAGAAGCTTCAAGATGGGGGTGGATGCAGCGCACGTCACGCCCGGGCAGAATCTCCGCCATCACGGGCTCGGCAAGGCAGGCTTCGGAAGCGCGGGGGCAACGCGCGCGAAAGGCGCAGCCCTGCGGCAAATTCAACAATGAAGGCGTCATGCCGGGGATTTGCCTGAGCGCCTCCCCCCGCTTATTGCGGCTGGGGACGGAGCCGATCAGCCCATGCGTGTAGGGGTGCAAGGGCTTGTCCAGCACTTCGCCCACCGCACCTTTTTCCACGATCCGCCCGGCATACATCACCGCGATATCATCCGCGAGGCCGGCGACCACCGAAAGATCATGCGTGATCCAGATCATGGAAGTGCCGGTGGTGGCGCAAAGCTTCTGCACCTCGGCCAATATCTGCCCTTGAATGGTCACATCCAAAGCCGTTGTCGGTTCATCGGCGATGATCAGCTGCGGTTCATGCAAAAGTGCGATGGCAATCGCGACGCGTTGGCGCATCCCGCCCGAGAATTGATGCGGATAGGATTTCAGCCTTTCATCCGGCGAAGGAATCCCCACCATGCCGAGTGTGTCGCGCGCGCGCTGCCGGGCTTCCTCGGTCGAGACCTTCTTATGCGCCAGCACGGTTTCGATCATCTGCGTATCAATGCGCAGCACCGGGTTCAGCGTCATCATCGGGTCCTGGAAGATCATGGCGATGCGGTTGCCCCGCAAATCGCGCATTTCCTCTTCCGAAAGCTTCGCCAGGTCGCGCCCCTGAAACAGGATGGAACCGCCCGCGATACGCCCGGGCGGGTCAACCAGGCCGATGATGGAAAACCCCGTGACGGATTTGCCGGAACCGGATTCGCCAACCAACCCCATCACCTTGCCGCGGCCGACGGAAAAGGAAACGCCATCCACCGCCTTCACCACGCCAGCGCGCGTGAAGAAATGCGTCTTGAGGTCGCGAACTTCTAAGGTAGGCGCCGTCATGTTCATTTCTTCAGCCGCGGGTTCAGCACATCACGCAATTGATCGCCGACCAGATTGATGGAGACAATGGTGATCAGCAGCGCAATGCCGGGATAGAAGGAAATCCAGTATTTGCCTGAAAGCATATACTCATACCCATTGGCGATCAGCAGGCCGAGCGATGGTTCCGTGATGGGCACACCAAGGCCAAGGAAGGAAAGCGTTGCTTCCAAAGCAATGGCGCGCGCCACCTGCATGGTGCCCACCACAATCAGGGGCGGCAGGCAATTCGGCAGCAAATGGCGGAACAATACGCGATGTGTCGGCAAAGCGAGGCATTGCGCCGCTTCAATATATTCGCGCCGGCGTTCCACCAGCGCCGTGCCGCGCACCGTGCGCGCATAATAGGCCCATTCCACCAGCACCAGCGCAATCACTACATTCATGACGCCCTTGCCGAGGAAAGCCAGGATCATGAGTGCCGCCAGAATGGTCGGGAAGGAAAGCTGCAAATCCACAAGCCGCATGATCACACTATCGGTCCGCCCACCGGCATAGGCAGCCAGCAAGCCAAGGGACGCACCAATCAGGCAGGCAATCAGCGCCGAACCCGCGCCAACGGTCAGCGAAATCCGCAAGCCATAGATGATGCCGGAGAGCATATCCCGCCCCTGATCATCCGTACCGAGC
Organism: Roseomonas sp.; assembly: GCA_044356015.1. Taxonomy (GTDB): domain Bacteria; phylum Pseudomonadota; class Alphaproteobacteria; order Acetobacterales; family Acetobacteraceae; genus Neoroseomonas. The sequence goes on along the minus strand of JBIKXA010000130.1, from coordinate 3,201 downwards.
CAATAGGTGAAGCCCGCACCGCCCACCGTGCCGGGTTCCATCCGCCCATCCATGATATCAAGCTCGGCCAGATCATAGGGGTTTTGTGGCGTGATCCAGGGCGCGAAGATGGCGAGCAGCGCGATGATGATGAAGACCACCAACCCACCCAGCGCCACCTTGCTTTCGGCGAATTCGGATACGAAGCGCCGGAAGGGCGTTTCCACCTTATCGGCGATTTTGGCAGGAAGGGCAGCGTCGCTCATGTGCCTTTGCTCTCCAGCCGGACGCGCGGGTCAAGCATTGAATAGGTCAGATCAACGATCAGGTTGATGGCGATGAAGATCAGCACGATCATCATGAGGTAAGCGACAATCACCGGGCGATCCAGCACATTGATCGAATCAATGATCAGCTTGCCCATGCCGGGCCAGGCAAAGACGCTTTCCGTCACCACCGAAAAGGCGATGGTGCTGCCAAGTTCCAACCCCACCACAGTGACCACCGGGATCAGGATATTCTTGAACACATGCACGAAGGTGACGCGCGCCGGCGAAAGCCCCTTGGCGCGGGCGAATTTCACGTAATCCATCAGCATGGTCTCTCGCACGCCGGCGCGCGTCAGGCGGATGACCAGGCTGATCTTGAACAGCGATAGGTTCAACGCCGGCATGGCCATGTGCCGCAAGCCATCCCAGGTCAGGAAGGACCATTGCAGGCCAAGCAGCGTGCCGGTTTCCCCACGCCCGGTTGAGGGCAACCAGCCGAGATAGACCGCAAACACCATGATCAGCATCAGCCCCACCCAGAAGGTGGGCAGCGAAAAGCCAAGGATGGAGCCCGCCATGATGATGCGGCTGAAGCGGCTATCTGGCCTCAGCCCCGCGTAAAGCCCAAGGGGCAGGCCGATGATCAGCGCGAAAATGGTCGCGCCAAAGGCCAGCTCCATCGTGGCCGGCATGCGCTGAAGAATAAGCTTCAGCGCCGGTTCATTATAGACAAATGACCGCCCCAAATCGCCCTGCAAAGCCTTGGTCAGAAACACCGCATATTGCTGCCAAAGCGGCAGATCGAGCCCAAGCGCCTGCACGGCGCGTTCACGCTCAATCTGGTCCGCATCCGGGCTGATCAGGATTTCCACCGGATCGCCAATGGCGAAGACGCCGATGAAGACAATCAGCGACATCGCCAGCACAACAAGCAGTGCCTGCAGAACGCGCCGGACGAGGTAGACGGTCATTTGCCCCTATCCGCGTTCAGCGCGCTGCCGGGCGCACATCCTGCGCGCGCGTCAATTCATCATTGCGGGCATCATGCGCAAGATGGCGGCGCATGCCCCAGATATTGGTCTGGATATGCAGCGGGACCACCGCAACATCCTCAGCCGCGATGCGCTGCGCTTCAATGACAAGCTGAACGCGCTTCGCTTCATCCAATTCGACGAGGGATTGATCCAGCAGCGCATCCACCCGCGGATTGGAATAGCGCCCGCGATTGGAAGACCCCCAGCCCTTCTCACGCGTCTGGGTCGCCAGGATATTGCGTAGCGGATGCGAACCATCGGGGTTGGACCCCCAGCCGATCAGGAATGCCGAGAAATCCGCCCGACCCGCGCGGCCAACAAAGGTCGTCCAGGGCTGTGCTTCCACCGTGGTGCGCACGCCAATCCGTGTCCACATCTGGCCCACGGCCTGGATGATGCGCGCATCATTCACATAGCGATCATTCGGGCCATTCAACTGAATGCGAAAGCCCTGCGGATAACCCGCTTCCGCCAGCAGGCGCCGCGCGGCATCGGGGTCAAAGGGCGGCGGGGTCACGCCGGGCACATGGGTATAGACACCTTCGGGCAGGAATTGCCCCGCCGGCACGGCGGCGCCTTCCATCACGCGGTCCACAATCGCCTTGCGATCAATGGCGATCGAAAGCGCGCGGCGCACCCGCACATCCTGCAAAGGGTTTTTGCCAAGCGGCTTGCCCTCATTATCCGTGATGAAGGGCGAGTTTTCATTGGCCTTGCGCAAATGATCCAGGCCCAGGAAAATCAAGCGCAGGCCAACGGTTTCCGAAAGCGCAATCCGGTTATCCTGCCGGAGCTTCGCCAGATCCGATGTCGGCACCTGATCAATGAATTCAACATCACCCGCGAGCAGCGCCGCCGTGCGTGCCGCATCATTGGTGATCATCCGATACAGCACGCGCTGGAAGGGCGCACGGTCGCCCCAGTAATTGTCATTGCGTTCGAATTCAATGCGGTCACCGCTGCGATGCGACACCACGCGATAAGGGCCAGTGCCAATCGCCGCGCGGCCCGCATTGAAATCCTCGGTCGTCGCGTTCTGATGTGTCTCCCGGTCCAGGATACGCACATTGGTCATGTCCAAGGGCAGCAGCGGATGCGGGGCTGCGGTGCGGAAACGGATGGTCAGCGGGTCCACAATCTCAATCGCCTGGATGGGCCGCGAATAGGCCGCGAAGGAAGACGGGCTATTGGGCACATTCGGCAGGCGCTGCAGCGTGAAGGCCACATCCTCGGCCGTGAAGGGATTGCCATTATGGAACCGTACATTGGGCCGCAGCTTGAATTCCCAAACATTGGATTCAACGGCGCGCCAGCTGAGCGCCAGACCCGGCTGGGTATTCGCCTTGGCATCAGTATTGATCAGCTTGTCGAAAATAGTGTCCGCCACGGCATTATTGGGCGAAAGCTGATGGTAATGCGGATCGAGCGAGGTGACCGGCGCGGCCACCGCCATGGTGACACTCTGCGCCAGCGCGCCTTGCGCCGAAAGGCCAATAAAAGCTGTGCCAGCGGCCAAAGCCAGCTTGCGAAGATTAATCTTCATCTCAGACCCCCTGTTGTTCTTGAGCCATAACTCCATCAGTGTTTAGCAGTCAGCGTCCGGTAGGGCTAGCTTCAGCCGAACCCGTAACCGGAGAAATCCGGCATGCTCACCTTCCCGCCCCGAATCGCTAGCCTTTGGCTTGCTGTGGCGCTACCGGCTTCCATCGGCAGGTCAGCCGCCACGGCGCTGAACCTCATATCGGGGGCGGCAGATAGCCCACGGCGCTTGTCCTGCAACGCAAAAATGCTTCCTCCAATATCAGCGCGACGCCGCAAGTGTTCGATCGGTTGGTGGAACGGGATGCGGAAGCCCTGCTGCAACCCATGCTGGCACAAGGCTGGCCGGCGTTTTCCAATACCGTGAACCCAGCAACCGA
>JBIKXA010000268.1:0-3077 GCA_044356015.1 Roseomonas sp. | reverse complement strand
TGGATAGGCAAGGGTGGGTGCAATGCTTGTGACAGTTTTCGGCGGCGGCGGCTTTATCGGGCGCCATATCGTGCAGCGCCTGGCGGCGGCGGGGCACAGCATCCGCATCGCGGGCCGGGATACGGAACGCGCCGCGCGGCTTTGCACCATGGGGGGTGTTGGGCAGATCACCCCCATATCGGCCTCGGTCACGCATGAGGCTTCCTGCGCGCGGGCCATTGCCGGGGCGGATCTGGTCATCAACCTGGTCGGCATTTTGTTCGAAAGCCGCGCCGGGGATTTCCAGCGCATCCAGGCCGAAGGGGCGGGGCGGGTTGCGCGCCTCGCCGCCGCTGCGGGCGCCAAGCAATTCCTGCATCTTTCCGCGATTGGAGCCGATCCCGAAAGCCCGAGCCTTTACGCGCAGACCAAGGCAGCGGGTGAAGCGGCGGTGCTGGCGGCCTTCCCAAGCGCCATCATCCTGCGCCCTTCCGTGGTGTTCGGGCCGGATGATCAATTCTTCAACCGCTTCGCCGGCCTTGCCGCCATGCTGCCCTTCATGCCGGTGGTGGCGGGCGAAACACGCTTTCAGCCGGTTTATGTCGGCGATGTGGCGGATGCCGCCATGGCCGCCCTTTCGGACCCATCCGCCGCCGGCAAGGTCTTCGAATTGGGCGGCCCGCGGGTGATGAGCATGCGCCAAGTGCTGCGCTATATTTTGGATGTGACGGGCCGGCGCCGCCCGATGATTGCCCTGCCCGATGGCTTCGTGCGCCTGCAAGCCCGGCTTGGGGAACTGCTGCCCACGCCGCCGCTGACACGGGATCAGCTGATCCTGCTGGGCAAGGATAATGTAGTTTCCCCCAATGCTTTGGGATTTCAGGCACTTGGCATTGAACCCAAGGCGGTGGAGGCGATTGTGCCGGCCTATCTGGCGCGGTTTCGCCAGGGCGGGCAGCGGGCTGGGGTGGCGGCCTAAAAGACCGAATCGGACATAAATATGTGGTAGATGGCGGTCGGGTTCAGGGCTGAATCGGCAGCAAAGCCGAATTAGGTCATAATTTCTGTCCTTATCGCGTAAAAAAGACTCGCTTTGGCGATAGTCTTTGGTTATGGGGCGGCTTCGGGCTCAACCGCGACCAAGGACCCCCCCAATGGCCGAGAAAATGCTGCAATTCGTGCGCTTGGCGCAGCACCAGCCGGATAAGCGGGCCGCGACTGACCGCCGCGCCGATTGGGCCGAGGTCTATCGCCCCTTTGTTGCAGAAGCGGCCTCGGAACAGGCATCCCGCTGTTCGCAATGCGGCGTGCCCTTCTGCCAGGTGCATTGCCCGCTGAACAACAACATCCCGGATTGGCTGAAGCTGACCGCCGAGGGCCGGCTTGAAGAAGCCTATGAGGTTGCCTCCGCCACCAACAATTTCCCGGAGATTTGCGGCCGCGTTTGCCCTCAGGATCGGCTGTGCGAAGGCAATTGCGTGATCGAAAAGGGGTTCAATTCGGTCACTATTGGCGCGGTGGAAAAATACATCACCGATACGGCCTGGGAGAATGGCTGGGTGAAACCGCCCAAGCCCGTGCGCGAAAGGGCGGAGAGCATCGGCATTATCGGCGCCGGCCCCGCCGGCATGGCCGCGGCGGAACGGCTGCGCGTGTTGGGCTTTCAGGTGACGATTTATGATCGGCATGACCGCGCCGGCGGGTTGATGATTTATGGCATCCCGAATTTCAAGCTGGAAAAGGATGTGGTGCTGCGGCGCTGGCAGCAATATGCGGAAGGCGGCATTGAATTTCGGCTGAATTGCGCGGTGGGGCGCGATATTTCGTTGGCCGAGCTGCGCCGCAAACATGCCGCGGTGCTGATTGCAACCGGCGTCTATAAGGCACGCGATATCGCCGCACCCGGCGCTGACCTGCCCGGCGTGGTGGCGGCGCTGGATTATCTGATTGCATCCAACCGCAAGGGCTTGGGTGATGCGGTGCCACAATTTGATTCCGGCGCGCTGAATGCCGAAGGCCGGCATGTGGTGGTGATTGGCGGTGGCGATACCGCGATGGACTGCGTGCGCACCGCAACGCGCCAGGGCGCTGCTTCCGTCACCTGCCTCTATCGGCGCGACAAGGCGAATATGCCGGGGTCCATGCGCGAAGTGTACAATGCCCAAGAAGAAGGCGTGCGCTTTGAATGGCTGGCTGCGCCAGAAGCCTTTGAAGGCAAGAAGCAAGTGCAGGCCGTGCGCGCGGTGCGCATGCATCTTGGCCTGCCGGATGCGACGGGCCGGCAGCAGGTGGAAGCCATTCCGGGCAGTGATTTCACCTTGAAGGCCGATCTGGTGATCAAGGCGCTGGGCTTTGATCCGGAAGATTTGCCGATGATGTTTGAAGAAGCCGCACTTTCCGTCACGCGTTGGGGCACGCTGAAGGTGGATCATCGCAGCATGATGACCGCGCTGCCGGGTGTATTCGCCGCGGGCGATATCGTGCGCGGTGCGTCGCTGGTGGTGTGGGGCATTCGCGATGGCCGCGATGTGGCCGAACAGATCGCGGCTTTCATTGAAAAGGGGAGCACGGCTTTGGCCGTGGCAGCTGAATGATGCGTCGCTTAATCCTGGCCTTGCTGCTGCTGGCAACGCCTGTAGCCGCCCAGCAGTCAAATAGTCCGGACGAAAAGCTGGTTGCTGCGCGTGAATTGGTATCGGCGATGCGTGCCGATTCGCAGATTTTGTCAACGATTGACGCCATGCGCGGCTACTTGGTGCAGTCCTTCGTCACTGCGGCGCCACAGCTTGGGGAGGCAAGAGTACGTGATCTGGTGGATGAGTTCATCATGCCAGAGTTTCGCGCTGGTGCGGGAGAATTTCCTGAATTCTTCGCTGGCCTTTACGCCCAACGTTTATCTGTCGAAGAAATGCGAGAATTGGCACGATTCTACCGATCGCCGATTGGGCAACGCCTGCTTGCCATCACACCGGAAATCACGGCCGCCATCACGCCCATCGCCGCCGCTTGGGGGCAGCGTGTGGTACAGCAGGCCCTCACCAAGCACCGTGACGCGCTTCGGCAACGCGGCTTGCCGCTCTAGTTCTTAGGATTGTGCC
>JBIKXA010000129.1:0-11008 GCA_044356015.1 Roseomonas sp. | reverse complement strand
AGATGTGCGCGCGCATCAGCCGCTTCCTGCCCAATGATGTCTGGGCCTGGGATGATGGCGGCAATAACCGCGCGCTGATTTCTGGCCGTTCGGCGCTGATCTTCAACCCGCCCTCAGCCTGGGCGGTGGCGAAGCGCGATGCGCCGCAAGTGGCCGAAAACTGCTGGACCGTGCCGATGCCGGCCGGGCCGGAAGGGCGCTTCGCGGCCTATCTGCCCTATTTCTGGGGCATCTGGAATTTCAGCCGCAGCAAGGGCGCGGCCAAGGCCTTCCTGGAATGGCTGTCTGATCGTCCGCAGGCGGAACGCCAGACCAATGGGTCCGCTGGCTATGACATCCCGCCCTTCGCCAGCATGTCGGATTTCAAGGTTTGGGAAACCGAAGGCCCGCCGGTGGGTTCGGTCTATAACTATCCGGTGCGTGCGCACCACAATGCGAAGACCTCCATCGCCATGGCGCCCGCGCCGGCAGCGATGGCGGTGCAGATGTATAACCAGGGCCTGAATACCAAGCTTGTTGCCCGCATTGTGCAGGGTGGTGAAACGGTGGATCAGGCGCTGACCTGGGTGGAGCGCGAACTTAATACCATCCGCCGCGGCGGCTGACCGCGCATGACGGGCGGCGCTGCGCCGCCCGTCTTTCATTTCAGGAAAGGTTCAGACCATGGCCGCTGACGCCAGCATGGCGCCAAACATGCCTTCTGCGCCCGGATCGGGGCGTGCTTCAAGCCTGCAACGCCTGGCGCGGCGGCGTTCGACGATTGCCGTGCTGATGACCATGCCCTTGCTGGTGGTGATCATCGGCCTGGTTGCCTATCCGGCCACTTACGGGATTTACCTTTCCACACTCAATCGCCGCATGACCGGCTTCATGGAAGGCGAATGGCTGCCGACCGGGCTCGGCAATTTCGAGATTTTGTTCGAAAGCGAAACCTTCTGGGCGGTTGCCTGGCAATCCTGCATCTTTGCCATCAGCGCGGTGATCCTGAAGGCGCTGATCGGCTTTTGGCTGGCCCATATGCTGCACCACATACCAAGCAAGGGGCAGCGCAAATGGCGCGGCATGTTGCTGGTGCCTTGGGTTATTCCGCCTGCACTTTCGACCCTTGGCTGGTGGTGGATGTTTGACCCGGCCTATTCATCCATCAACTGGCTGTTTCAGGTGTTCGGCATTCCGGCAGTGCCCTGGCTTGGTGAGAAATGGTGGGCACGGCTTTCCATCATCATCGTCAATGTCTGGTATGGCGCGCCCTTCTTCATGATCATGTATCTGGCCGCGCTGAAATCCGTGCCGGAACAGCTTTATGAGGCCGCGGCGATTGATGGCGCCACAAGCTGGCAGCGCTTGCGCTATGTGACGCTGCCGATGATGGCAAACATCATTTCCATCACCGTGCTGTTCAGCCTGATCGTCACCTTCGCCAATTACGATATTGTGCGGGTGCTGACCAATGGCGGGCCGCGCGACCTGACGCATGTATTCGCATCCTACGCGTTCCAGGTTGGCATCCTTTCGGGAAATATCCCGCGCGGTGCCGCGGTAAGCCTGTTCATGTTCCCGATCCTGGCGATTTGCGCCTTCTTCGTGCTGCGAGGCGTCACCCGTCGCAATAAGGAGCAGATGTAATGTCCGCGACCGTGGCAACCAATCGCGATATGCCAAGCTTTTATGGCAAGGCGGGATCGCTCCGTTCGGAACGGCGCTGGGCGCTGATCTGGGCCTATATTTCGCTGATCTTCTCGGCGATTATTCTGCTGACGCCGCCGGTCTATATGCTGATCACCAGCCTCAAGACCAGCGCTGAGATTGCCGATCAAAAAGGCAATCCCTGGATTGTCCGCAATCCGACGCTGGAGAATTACTGGGAGTTGATCACCAATTCACTGTTCCAGGGTTTCTTCATCAATAGCGTGATCGTAACCGTGGTGGTCGTGGCGCTGACGATGGTGATTTCCATCCTGGCGGCATTCGCGCTGGCGCGCATGCGCTTCTGGGGCAGCCAGGTTTTGGCCACGGGGGTGTTCCTGACCTATCTGGTGCCGGATACGCTGCTGTTCATTCCGCTCTATCAGATCGTGGGCGGGCTTGGCTTGCTGAATTCCATCTGGGGGCTGGTGCTGGTCTATCCGACCCTGACCGTGCCCTTCTGCACCTGGATCATGATTGGCTATTTCGCCTCCATCCCCAAGGAATTGGATGAAGCTGCGCTGATTGATGGCGCCACCTGGCCGCAAATGCTGCTGAAAATCTTCGTACCCGTGGCGCTGCCCGGCATCATTGCCGCGACGATCTTCGCCTTCACGGTTTCCTGGGCGGCTTTTGTCTATCCAACGGCCTTCATCACCACACCGGATCAGATGCCGCTTACCATCGGCGTTGTCTCTCAGCTGGTGCGCGGGGATGTTTTCGTCTGGGGGCAGATAACCGCAGGCGCCTTGCTTGCCGCGCTGCCGCCGGTGATCGTCTATGCCTTCCTCATGGATTATTACATCGCTGGCTTGACCGCCGGCGCGACCAAGGGTTGATCGAACATGGCTCAGGTTTCGCTTCGCAAAATCGTCAAGGCCTATGAAGGCGGCGTTCAGGCGGTGAAAGGCATTGACCTTGAAATCGCCGATCATGAATTCGTCGTGCTGGTTGGGCCTTCGGGCTGCGGCAAATCCACCACGCTCCGCATGATTGCGGGGCTGGAGGAAATCACCTCTGGCGATATCGCCATTGGCGGCACGGTGGTGAATGACATCCCGCCGCGCGACCGCGACATTGCCATGGTATTCCAGAATTACGCGCTGTATCCGCATATGAGCGTTTACGACAATATGGCCTTTGGCCTGATGCTGCGCAAATTCCCCAAGGCGGAAATTGACCGCCGCGTGAAGGAAGCCGCGCGCATTCTGGACATCACACCGCTTTTGGACCGCAAGCCCAAGGCGCTTTCCGGTGGTCAGCGCCAGCGCGTTGCCATGGGCCGCGCCATTGTGCGCGACCCCAAGGTGTTCCTGTTTGACGAACCGCTTTCCAACCTTGATGCCAAGCTCCGCGTGCAGATGCGCACCGAAATCAAGAAAGTGCATCAGACGGTGAATACCACCACGGTCTATGTGACGCATGACCAGGTGGAAGCTATGACCTTGGCGGACCGCGTGGTGGTCATGAATCACGGTATCATCGAACAGGTCGGCCCGCCGCAGGAATTGTATCATAACCCGGCGACGAAATTCGTCGCAGGCTTCATCGGCAGCCCGGCGATGAATTTCATTCCGGCGAAGCTGGAACAGGCTTCCGGCGCACTCCGTCTGCATTTGCCACAGGATATTGTGCTGGATGTGCCGGCGGCACGCACCGCGCGCTATCAGGCGCATGCGGGCAGGGATGTGCTATTCGGCATCCGCCCCGAACATCTGACGGATGACAAGCCCACGGATAAATCCAATACCGCGCCTGTCACGCTAAAGCCCGAAGTGATCGAGCCCATGGGCATGGAAACGCTGGTGCATTTCAAGCTGAATGGCACGGAAGTCTCTGCTCGGCTTGACCCCGCCACCCCGGCTGCCGTTGGTGCGCCGCTATCGCTGATTGCGCATATGGATCAGATGCATCTGATTGATCCCACCTCTGATAAGGTTTTGTGATGAAGCGCCTTGAAGGAAAAACCGCCTGGATTACCGGGGCGGGCAGCGGCATTGGCCGCGCGATTGCCATCAGCTTCGCCGCTGAAGGGGCGAAGGTTGCACTGACCGGGCGCCGTACAGCACCGCTGGAAGAAACCGCCCAAATGATCGGCGGCGGCGCGGTGATTGTGCCGGCTGACCTGACCGATGAAAAACAAGTCGCTGCTGCGCTTGCCAAGGTGGAATCCACCATCGGCGGGCCGGATATTCTGGTGAATAATGCCGGCGTCAATCTGCCCAAGCGCTATCTGCATCAATTGACGCCTGAGGCCATTCGCAGCCTGGTGGATGGCAATTTGACAGCGCCGTTTTTCACCTCGGTCGCAGTGCTGCCGGGCATGAGGAAGCGCGGCGGCGGGCATATCATCCAAATCGCCTCCATGGCGGGGAAGAATATCTCCTTCCTATCTGGCCCCGGCTATACGGCGGCGAAGCATGGGTTTGTGGCGCTGTCGCAAAGCATCAATCAGGAAAACGGCATTCACAATATCCGTTCCTGCTGCATCTGCCCTGGCGAAGTCGCCACTGATATCCTGAAGAACCGGCCCGAACCCGTGCCGCAGGAAGATATTGAACGGCTGTTGCAGCCGGAAGATTTGGCGGCCATGGCGCTGTTTGTCGCCACCATGCCGGCGCGGGCGAATATCACCGAAATGCTGGTGACGCCCACCTATATGCGCCTGCTGGCGCCGCAGGCGAAGAAGATCGCCGCCATGTAATCGCGCCGCGCCGGGCGATGCTCTCGGCGCGTTTTCCCTTTTGCGGAGTTAGAGTGATGGGCAGCACCCCCTATGAGATGATCAATGCCGAAGCGCTTGATGGTTTGGTCGCCAATGTGTTTCAGGCGGCCGGCTGTGATGGCCCGGAATCGCGCCGCATCAGCCGCCATTTGGTGGATGCCAATCTGGCCGGGCATGACAGCCATGGCGTGGTGCGCGTGCCGCGGTATGTGGAATGGCTGGAAGCGGGCTATGTGCTGAAGGGCCAAACCGCCGATGTGGTGACGGATGGCGGCGCCTTTGCCGTGATTGATGGCAAATGGGGTTTTGGCCAGACGGTGGCGCCGCAGGCCGTGGATTTCGGCATCAAGCGCGCGGTGGAAAATGGCGTTTGCATCACGGCACTGCGCAATGCCGGACATATCGGCCGCGTGGGCGCCTATGCCGAACAGGCGATGGAACAGGGGCTGATTTCGATCCATTTCGTCAATGTCGCGGGGTCGATCCTGGTGGCGCCTTTTGGTGGGGTGGAACGACGCTTTTCGACCAATCCGGTATCCATCGGCGTGCCGCTGCCGGGCCGGCCCATTCTGCTGGATTTCGCGACATCGCTTGTCGCGGAAGGCAAGGTGCTGGTCGCTTCTTCCGGGGGCAAGGCGCTGCCGGAAGGCGCGCTGATTGAAGCCGATGGCCGGCTTTCAACGGACCCGCATACGCTTTACGGGCCTTATGACACGCTGGGCCCACGCGATGTTTCCAAGGGCACGGGTGCGATTCGCGCCTTTGGCGAACACAAGGGATCGGGCCTTGCCTTCATGTGCGAAATGCTGGCGGGCTGCCTGACGGCGGGTGGCACCAGCGGCCCGGTTTCCGAACGCTCACGCATCGCGAACGGCATGCTTTCCATTTTCATCTCGCCCAAGCATTTCGGCACCCAGGCGGAATTTGAACGCATGGGGCTGGCCTATGCGGCCTGGGTTTCCGAAACGCGCCCGGCCAACCCTGAAGCGCCCGTGCTGCTGCCGGGTGAACCGGAAGCGACGCGACGCGCGGAACGCCTTGCTGATGGCGTGCCGCTGCCGCCGGATACCTGGGCGAATATTCTGCAAACCGCGAAGCGGCTTGGGGTGAATAGCGCGATCTGAACGGGGGCGCGCCCCGCTTCAGGCGCCCGCTTCCCCAATGATGCGCAGGATATCAGCGCCATAGCGTTCCACGCGCGAACGGCCCATCCCCGGCACTTCCAGCAATTCTTCCGTGTTGGATGGCCGCCGCGCCGCTAGCCCAGCCAGGGTGCGATCATCCGCCACCACATAGGCCGGCACGCCCTGCGCCTGCGCAATGCCGCGACGCCAGGCGCGCAGTGCTTCAAACACCGGATCGTCGGAACCAATCTCCGCCATATCCGGCCCCTTGCGCGCCGAGGTTGCTTTCTTGCCGGCCTGCACTACATCTTCGCGTAGCATCACCACATCTTCACCGCGCAGAATGGGGCGCGCGGCTTCGGTGGCCACCAATTCCCCGTGGTTTTCCACCACCACATCCAAGGCACCGCGCCCCACCAATTGCCGTGCCACGCCGCGCCAGGCGGTATCGGGCAAATCGCGGCCCACGCCGAAAGTCGGCAGCTTGTCATGGGCGAATTGCGCGACCTTATCCGTGAGCCGCCCGCGCAGCACATCGACCACATGCATGACACCAAAGCGCTGGCCGGTGCGCAGCACGGCGGAAATCATTTTCTGCGCGGCGATGGTACCATCGAAAAGCCGAGGCGGGCGCAGGCAAATATCGCAATGCCCGCAGGCTTCGCGTTCCGGTTCTTCCCCAAAGCAACGCAGCAATAGCGCGCGCCGACAGGTCGCCGCTTCTGCAATGCCGACCATGGCTTCAAGCCGCGCGCGCTCCACACGCTTTTGCTCCTCGCCAGCGGGGCTTTCAGCAATACGGTGGCGCGCCAGCGCAATATCCCCGGCGCCGTAAAGCAACAACGCGCGCGCCGGCAGCCCGTCGCGTCCCGCGCGACCGATTTCCTGATACCAGCTTTCCGGTGAACGCGGCAGATCGAGATGCGCAACCCAGCGTAGATCAGGCCGATCTATGCCCATGCCAAAGGCGATGGTCGCCGTCATCACCATTTCCTCACCACGCGAAAAACGCCGATGCGCTTCACGCTTAGCACTGGCTTCCATGCCGGCGTGAAAGGAAATGGCTTCAATTCCATCATCACGCAGCCAGGCGGCGGTGCTTTCGGTTTTGGCGCGGCTGCCGCAATAGATAATGCCGGTGCCGCCGGCTTCGCGAATCAAGGCGCGGATTTGGCCGCGTTCATTCTCTCGCGGTGCGGCTTCGATCAGGATATTGGGTCGGTCGAATGAAGCGCGAAATACCGGCGCTTCCTGCAAGCCCAATTGCAGGCGGATATCTTCCACCGTGCGCGGATCGGCGGTTGCGGTGAGTGCCACGCGCGGCACATGCGGAAAGCGCGTGCCCAATATGCCAAGGCCGCGATATTCGGGCCGGAAATGATGGCCCCATTGGCTGACACAATGCGCCTCATCCACCGCGAAAAGCGCGATATCCAGGCCTTCCAGCCGCGCCTGCATCGTCTCAAGTGTTAAGCGCTCCGGCGAGACATAAAGCAGCTTCAGCGTTCCATTGTGCAAATCGCGCAGCACGCCGCGCGCTTCATCGCCTGGCAGTTCCGAATGCAGCGCGGCGGCGGCCACACCTTGTTGGCGGAGCGCCGCCACCTGGTCTTCCATCAGCGCAATCAGCGGAGAGACAACAATGCCAATCCCCGGGCGGCAAAGTGCGGGCACCTGAAAACAAAGGCTTTTGCCGCCACCGGTCGGCATCAGCACAAGGCCAGAACCGCCGGCGGTGACATGGCGGATCACTTCTTCCTGCCGGCCACGGAAAGCGCCATAGCCAAAGATACGCCGCAAAGTCTCGCGCGGGGCGTCATGCATGGCATTCATGCGGGCGCGGCAATCAGTCGGCGGCGGCGCATCACACGGGGGCTCCGATTCGTGGTTTCCTTTAGGTCGCCCGCCCGACGCGCCGCGTCAATTGTCTGGAAGCTGCGGTGGCTGCGGGGGAGGGTGCGAGGTGCACGCAAAAAACTACCGTGATCCAGCAGGCTGGACCACGGCAGAGTGCAGGATCTGGCGCCAAGTGGCAGTCGCGGCGCCGATGGGAGAGACTAAGTCGCTTAGAAAACTGGCGACAGACATGAGTGTAGCCGCGAAAGATTGCTGTTCGGTTGCGATGGTGGCACTTGCCGCGGGATTTTTTCTGGCAGCGAATATGTGCGGTGCAGCTTTGGATTAAAGCTTACCGAGAAATTGCCACATTAATACCTGAAGTTGGAGATAACGTCTCTTTTGTACCAATTCTGGGCCGGATGGCCCGTTCCTTGGGGGAATAAATGCGCCGTATTGGCACCATGTTTGCCGCTTTGGGGCTTTTGGGCACATCGGCCTGCCACAAGCCAGAGCTTATCTCCGCCGAACAGCTTTCGCGCCCGCATGTCGTCTCAATCATCGACACCAACCCCCGAGTGATCGTGGATCCAGGTCGGCCAGCCATGAGGCCTTACAGCAGCACAGCCATGGCTGGCCCAAGCACGCCTTTGGCCGCACTAATTGTCGGGGCGGTGATTGATGGTGTCGTCCAGACCATTGATGAAGCACGAGCCCATGATCGCGGCCTTCGTGCTGACCTTCTGGATGATCAGCTCGGCCCTAGCGGCGAGGTTGGCCTTGAGCTTCAACGGGAATTCCGCACCGCCCTGGCGGCTGAGATTGCGCGCGGCACGCGGATGCCGATTCAACGGGTTGAAAGCAGCCCTCGAAGTCGGGTTGGGCAAGCGCCTGCCGCTGGCGAGGGAACGCTCCAACTGCAGTTTGGCACGCTGCTGACACAAGATGCGCGGTCAGTAACGGTGCAAGTCCTGGTTCGGCAAATGGTTTGGAAGCCAGAAAGTGAACGTAGGCCACGCGAATCTCCTTTTGTCATGAACCAACTTGATCTGGTTGCCTTCTCACCCCCCCTCGAAGCGGCTTCCCCCGAAATAGCGATAGGTCTCTGGCGCGACAATAATTATGCTCGTTTGCGCCAAGCAACCCGCGCTTTGATCCCTGAAATCATGATCCTGCTTCGGATGGCGGTTTTGGACGCCGAGCCCTTTGACTTCGCAAACTTATCGCGAGTTCGCACGAATGTAGCGCCTTTTTCTCTGGTGGCGCACGGCCGAAGGTCACTTCTGTATCGCGGCGTGTTTGGATCCACGCAAACGAATTTCCAACCCATTGTTTGGGGACGCGTCGTTCGACGGACGCCTGAGCGTGGCTATTTCGTCATGGACACCGTTGGCGAAAATGATTGGAAGCCTTCGGATGGCTGGACCGAAAAGCCCGGCTGGGCCTGGGTCAGCGTCCCCGCCGGCTCACTCTAACGCCGTCATGTCGCCCTGGGCGGGCCTAAAGCCTGCCCAGTCGCCCTGAACCCGGCAGCGCGACAGCGCCGATTTCCCGCGCCCGCATTCTCCGCTAAACCCGGCCCATGCCCGCCCCCGCCCCGAACCTCCCCCTCACCGGCCTCAAGCTCGTGGAGCTTGGCCATTACATCGCTGCGCCTTTCGCCACGCGCCTGCTGGCCGATCTCGGTGCTGAGGTGATCAAGGTCGAACCCCCGGGCGGGGACCCGGTGCGCGGTTGGGGCAGCAATATCAATGGCAATGCCGTTTGGTTCAGCGTGCATGGGCGCAATAAACTCAGCGTCACGCTTGATCTGAAAAAGCCGGATGATCGCGCGAAGCTGATCGCGCTGCTCCGCCGCGCCGATGGGCTGATCGAGAATTTCCGCGCGGGCTATCTGGAACGCATCGGGCTTGGGCCGGATGTTCTGCATCAGGAAAACCCGCGCCTCGTGATCGGGCGCATCTCCGGCTATGGGCAGGATGGTCCCTATAAGGACAAGCCGGCCTTTGGCGCGATTGGGGAAGCCATGGGCGGTCTTCGGCACCTCACGGGCCATCCGGGCGAACAGGGGCTGCCGCCGCCGCGTTGCGGGGTTTCCATCAGCGATGATCTGGCCGGGATTTACTGCGCGCTTGCCGTGGTTTCCGCCTGCTGGGCCGTGAAGGGTGATCCCAATGCCAAGGGCCGCGTGGTGGATGTGGATTTGGTCAGCAGCGTATTTTCGCTCATGGAAGGCATGCTGCCGGAATATGGGCTTTTCGGCTGGGTGCGACAGCCGCAAGGGGCGGCCATCAAAACCGCGGCGCCGACCAATACCTACCCCTGTGCTGACGGCAAATGGCTTTGCGTTGCCGGCAATTCCGATTTGATCTTCCGCCGCCTGATGGCCGCGATTGGCCGGCCCGAATTGGCCGATGCGCCGCGCTTCGCCACCAATGGGCTGCGTTGCGAGAATGTCGAGGAACTCGATACCGCCATCGCCGCCTGGACCCGCACCAAGCCGGCTGCCGAGGCCGAGGCCATTCTGGAAGCCGCCGAAGTGCCGTGCTCACGCCTTTACGACATGGCCGATTGCGCCAATGACCCGCATTTCCGCGAACGCGGCTGGGTGATGGAGGTGGCGGACCCTCTGCTGGGCCAGGTGCTGCACCCCGCCGCCCCCTTCCGCTTTGATGGCGTGGCCCCGCAGGAAATTGTGCGCTGGCCAGGCCCGGCGGCGGGGGCGCATAATGATCATGTGTTCAAGGAACTTCTGGCCGAGGTGAAGGAGAAGCAGGCATGACCGGCAAGGTGACCATCAGCGAAGTCGCCCCGCGTGACGGGATTCAATCCATCACCGGCGATTTCGTGCCGACCGAGGTGAAAATCGCCCTCATCCAGGCGCTTTATGATTCGGGCCTGAGGCGGATGGAGGTTGGGTCCTTCGTCTCGCCCAAGGCCATTCCGCAAATGGCCGATACGGCGGCGGTGCTGGCCTTCGCGAAAACCCTGCCGGGGCTGGAAAGCACGGTGCTGGTGCCGAACCGGCGCGGGTTTGACGCGGCGCTTGCCGGTGGCGCTGAACGGCTTGGCTTTTTCATGTCAGCCACGGCGGGCCACAATAAGGCCAATCTGAACCGCACGCGGGAAGAAAGCTTCGCCGAATTGGCATCGCTGGTGCGCGATACGCCCAAGGGCACGCTGATCCGCTTCAATCTTTCCTGTGTGTTTCATTGCCCCTTTGATGGCGTGGTGGAAGATGCGGAAGCCTTGGATTGGGTGGAACGCATTGTGGCGCTGAACCCGGATATGGAAATCGCGCTGGCGGATACCACCGGCAATGCGAGCCCCGATCAGGTGCGCCGCGTGTTCGAGAAAGCCCATGCCGCCTGGGGGCATCGCTTCGCCTTTCATGGCCATGACACTTACGGCATGGGCGTTGCCAATGTGGCTGCGGCCTATGAAGCCGGCTGCCGCGTGATTGATAGCGCCGCGGGCGGCATTGGCGGCTGCCCCTTCGCGCCGGGTGCCACCGGCAATGTGGCGACGGAAGATGTGGTCTGGATGTTCCGCCGCATGGGGGTGGATACCGGTGTGGCCTGGAACAACCTGCTGATGGCGGCCGATATGGCGGCGGGCATCAAGGGCGCCATCCCGG
>JBIKXA010000128.1:0-11011 GCA_044356015.1 Roseomonas sp. | reverse complement strand
ATGGGCCTGGGCCGGCTTCCAAGACTTTCCAGCATCACGCTGCAACGTGGGCATGAAATTGAGGTGTTTGGGGCGGAGCTGCCGGTCCAGGCGGATGGCGATGCCGCAGGGTCACTGCCCATTCGGATCAGGCCAGCCCCAAGCCCTCTCCGCGTCGTGGTGCCATAAACCCCTACCGCTTTGGGAGGTAATGCCAAACGCTTGCGGGTGGAAAATTCAGCGGCGTCCAGGCCAGACGCTTAGCCTCCAGCTTCAGGGCGCGATAAGGCAAGGGTGAGGAGATGCAGTAGGTATATAGCAGGAAGCCTTTGCCTGGCGCGACTGCCTCCACCTGATCAATGAACTGGCGCTGCTTTTTTTCGGGCAATAGCACCAAGGGAATGCCGCAGATAACGGTCCCGATATCGGGGGCGATGTGACCAAGCTTGTCAACGGGCAGGTTAAAGGCATCGGCCTGAAGCACTTTGGTTTCAGGGAACTTCACTTCCAGATGCTCGGCCATTTCCGGGACAATTTCCACCAACACAATGCGTTTGGGCGCGATGCCCGACCGGATAAGGCTATGCGTGACGGCCCCTGTGCCGGCACCAAGCTCAAGCACGGCGGCGTCCGAGCCTTTTTCGATATGCTTTGCAATCAGCCTGCCCAATACTGGTGAGGAAGGAACGATGGAGCCCATTTGCAGGGGATTTTGCAGCCACCTGCGGAGAAACAAATTCGTGGCGCGCGGGCTTGCGAATTCATCTGACGATATTGATTTTGATGACATAGCCGAATCCCATGATCTTTCGGTTCAGACAGCCTTGGTCAAGGAAAACGACTCCAAAGCGAACCAAAGCCGGACCGATTACACAGGGATTTATGGCGCCATGATCACGGATCAGTGACAGCTTCATTAAAGCGCTTCGCATTCGGCGAGCTTATTCACGGTTACCGCCGTCCAAAGGCTTCCCGTTGGCGGCTTCGATGTCCTGGCTGCTGTCGCGAAACTGATCCTTCACACATCTGTCATCCATGTGTCACACAGCATTGCTAGGCCGCGGTCATGAAAAGCGGGGTCTCCATGCTGGAAATTGAGCGTCTGACGCGGCGTTTTGGTAGCAAGACTGCGGTAGATGGCGTCAGCCTGTCTATTCCCGCCGGACAAATGGTGGGCGTGATTGGCCGCTCTGGCGCTGGGAAATCCACGCTGCTGCGCATGATCAACCGCCTGACGGAACCAAGCGAAGGGCGCATCATTTTTGATGGCCAAGATGTGACGCAGCTAAAGGGCCGGGCTTTGCGCGATTGGCGCATGCGCTCCGCCATGATCTTTCAGCAATTCAACCTGGTGCAAAGGCTTGATGTGCTGACCAATGTGCTGGTCGGGCGGCTCAATCAGCGCCCGATGCTGTCTTCCATGTTCAAGATGTTCACCGCCGAAGAACGCGCCATGGCGCTGACGGCGCTTGATCGCTTTGATTTGGCCGAGGCCGCCCTGCAACGCGCCGATACGCTTTCAGGCGGGCAGCAACAACGCGTCGCGATCGCACGCGCCTTGATGCAGAATCCACGCCTGATCCTGGCGGATGAGCCCATCGCTTCGCTCGATCCACGCAATTCGAAAATCGTCATGGATGCCTTGCGCGATGTGAATCGTGATGGGCTCACCGTGTTGGTCAATCTGCATGATCTGACCACGGCGCGGAATTATTGCGACCGGATTGTCGCGCTGAATGCCGGGCGGGTGGTGTTTGATGGCCCGCCCGCAGAACTCACCGCCGCCCGCATCCGCGAAGTTTACGGCGTGACCGAAGAAGAATTCGCCGAAGAAGCCGCGCTGGCTGTCGGCGCCACACCGCATCAGCTTGCGGTGGCCTGAACACTATCCCCCCAACAGGAGATTGCGACATGATCACCCGCCGTTCGCTGGCCACGCTTGCCGCTGGCACAGCCCTGCTGCCAAGCCTTGCCCAGGCGCAAGCTTGGACCCCACGCCGCACGGAAACCTTTACCGAAGGCTTCCCCGCCCCGGGCCGCCGCCCTTGGGCGGAACAAGTGCCGCAGCTGCGCGTTGGCCTGCTGGGCGGTGAGAATGAAGCTGATCGGATGGGTCGCTTTGGCGCCTATCGCGAATTGCTGGAACGCACCTTTGGCGTGCCGACCCGGCTGTTCCCGGCATCTGACTATGCCGGTGTGCTGCAAGCCTTCAGCGCAAAGCAGATTGAAGTCGCAGGTCTTGGTCCTTCCGGCTATGCCGGCGCCTGGCTTGATACCAATGGCGGGGTTGAGCCGCTGCTGACCGCCGAGGAATCGGATGGCTCCATTTCCTACATCGCGGTGATGGTGGTGCGCGCCGATAGTGGCATCACGAGCCTTGAGCAGATGCGCGGCAAGTCGCTTGCCTGGGCGGATGCCAATTCCACTTCCGGCTATTTGATCCCGCGCTTTGCCTTGCGGCGCGGCGGTATTGCGGTGGATGGCAATGCCTATTTCTCCCGTACCGGTTTCGCGGGTGGGCATGAACAGGGCGTGGTGGCCGTGCTGCAACGCCAATATGATGCCGCAGTCACCTGGGCGTCCGGCCAGGGTGATCAGGCGCAGGGCTTCACCCGTGGCAATCTGCGCGCCATGGTGCAGAAAGGCATGCTGAACATGAATGATCTGCGCATCATTTGGCGTTCTGAGCCGATCGTGAATGGTCCGATCACGGCGCGCAGCGACTTGCCCGCTGCTTTCAAGGAAGATTTCAAGCGCTTCCATCTGGCCCTGCCCAAGGTTCATCCGGATATTTATCGCCAGATCGAACGCGGTGCCGGCACTGGCTATCGTGAAGTGCGGCATCAGGATTACGATCTGATCGTTGAAATCCGCCGCGAAGAAGCCGCCGCACGCCGTCGCCGTTCGTAAGGTGCAGGAAGCCTATGCCACCAGCCTTCCCGCGGTCATCCGCGGGGAGGAAGCCTTTCAGGCTGCGCGCCGGCAAAGGCGCAACGCGGCGCTTTTGGGCGCTGCGGTGGTATTGGCGTGCCTGATACTCGCAGCCTGGGTGAGCGAGGCACATCCCGCCACCCTATGGGCTGGGCTGCCGCGTATCTTTGAATATTTCATCCGTATCCTGCCGGATTTGCGCTGGGATGCACTTTTCGCCGATGCGGAGACGGAAGGGTCCATCGCTTTCTGGTTCTATCGCCTGCCGGAATGGGCTTTGCTGATTGTCGAAACCGCCAATATGGCGGCTTTGGCTACGCTGCTGGGTTCTGCGGTTTCCCTGCTGCTGGCCTTTCCGGCGGCGCGCAACATCTCGCCTTCAGGTCTGGTCTATAATCTCACGCGCCGCTTTCTTGAGGCTCTGCGGACCATTCCCGAAATCGTCTATGCGCTGATTTTCGTCTGGGCTTTTGGGGTTGGGGCGCTGGCTGGCATTCTGGCGATTGCGCTGCACAGCGCCGGGGCGAATGGCAAGCTCTTTGCCGAGGCGATTGAGAATGCCGATATGAAGCCCTGGGATGGTGTGACCTCTGCGGGTGGCAGTTGGTTTGCCGCCTGCCGCTTCGCCATTCTGCCGCAGGTCTTGCCCAATATCCTGTCCTATCTGCTGCTGCGTTTTGAAGTGAATATCCGCTCCGCCAGCGTGATCGGCTTTGTCGGCGCCGGCGGCATTGGGGAGGAGCTTTATAAGGTGATCTCCTTCAATTATTATGAGGAAATCAGCGCCATCATCCTGTTGATCATCCTGACCGTGGTTTGCGTTGACCTGCTATCGGAACGCCTGCGCCACGCCGCGATTGGCCGGCTGGAGGCTGCGCGATGAGCGAGAGCAGCATCAACGCTTGGCGCACGCGCATGCCGAGTGCTTTCGGCCCCGGCCCCTTACGGCTTGGTCTGCGCGGGCTTGGTATTGTGCTGTTTTTTGCCTGGTTCATCGGCGCGCTTTGGTATTTTGATTTCTCGCCTACACGGCTTTGGAATGGGCTGAACGGGCTTGGCACCATCCTTGTGCTCATGATCCCGCCCTCACCTGGGGAGCTTTGGGTCGAAATCCTGAAGGGCATTGCGGAAAGCGTTGCCATGGCGTTTCTAGGCACCTTCATGGCGGCGATTGTGGCTGTGCCCTTGGGCTTCATGGGTGCACGCAATGTGGTCACCGCAACGCTTTTGCGCTTTTCGCTGCGGCGTGTTTTCGATGGCATGCGCGGCGTGGATCAATTGATCTGGGCTTTGGCCTTTGTACGGGCCGTGGGGTTGGGACCCTTGGCGGGCGTGCTGGCAATATTCGTCTCGGACATTGCCGTGCTTTCCAAGCTTTATGCCGAGGCAATCGAGAATGCCGAAAAGCGCCAGGCCGAGGGTGTGACCGCCGCTGGCGGCGGCCGCTTGCTTGGCATCCGCTTCGGGCTTTTGCCGCAGGTCGCCCCTGTCATGTTGGCGCAGGCGCTGTATTTCTTTGAGAGCAATACGCGTTCGGCTTCTATCCTCGGCGTCGTCGGCGCGGGCGGGATTGGGTTACAGATCGCCGAGAGGATTCGCGTGCGCCATTGGGATGAGGTTGCTTTCATCATTATTCTGATGATCATCACGGTTGCCGCGATTGATTGGATTTCTGCGCGAATTCGCCGTCGGTTAATAACGGCCTAGTTTGGGTTGCCATTTGTTCTGGGAACAAGGTTTACGTAGTAGAAGATCAGCTGTCTGTGAGTTTCTCTCAGCACGCAGGTATTTGTCGCCTAATGGTGCTGAGAGATAACGTTACTTACAGATCGCTGCTGCGGGCGTATTTCCCCGCTGCGCTTTGTCTCCGCAGGAGATAGCCGCATTTGGCGGGGCGGCGGGCCGCAGGGAATGTGGCAGATAAGATGTGCTACGCGGCGTCAGGCATGATGCTGATGCGCCGCCGGACGGGATCAGGTGATGGAAAGAAGGAATAACCATCGGCCTGGCGTGATGCTGCGCGTCACGCGCCCGAAACGCCTCCTTACTCCATCACAATCTTCGGCGCCGCATCCGCCTTCGCCGCCGCCTTTTCCCAAACGCGCCGCGCGATGCGGCGATAGGATTGGGCTTCTTCCGAATCAGGTCGCGCCATCACAATCGGCGTGCCGGCATCGGCCAGTTCCCGGATTTCGAGCTTCAGCGGCAATTCGCCAAGGAATTCCACGCCAAGCCTTTCCGCTTCACGCCTTGCCCCGCCATGGCTGAAAATATCGGTGCGATGGCCGCAATTCGGGCAGCAGAAGAAGGACATATTCTCAATCAGCCCCAGCACCGGGACATTGACTTTCTCGAACATCCGCACGCCGCGCCTGGCATCCAGCAGCGCCACATCCTGGGGTGTGGAGACAATCACCGCCCCCGCCAAGGGCACGCGCTGAGACATGGTAAGCTGCGCATCGCCCGTCCCCGGCGGCATATCCACAATCATCACATCCAAGGGGCCCCAGGCTACTTGTCCCATCATCTGTTCCAAGGCGCCCATCACCATGGGCCCGCGCCAGATCATCGGTGTTTCCTCTTCCACCAGAAAGCCGATGGACATGGCCTTCAGCCCCCAGCGGCTGAGCGGGGTGATGCGCTGGCCCTCTGATCGCGGCCTTTCGCGCGTGCCCAGCATTTGCGGCAGCGATGGCCCGTAAATATCCGCGTCCAATAGCCCGACCTTGAGGCCATCGGCGGCCAAGGCGACCGCCAGATTCACGGCCGTGGTGGATTTCCCCACACCGCCCTTGCCGGAGGCGACCGCGATGATCGCCCGCACATCCGAAAGCAGCATGGGCCCGGGGCCAGTCGGGCCGCGCGGCGCTGCGGGGCGGGCGGTTGGTGCTGCTTCGGCGCGATGCGCCGTCAGCACGGCGGTGGCCGAGATTACCCCCGGCACGGCGCGAGCCGCCGCTTCGGCAGCTGCGCGCACGGGCTCCATGCTGGCGGCGGCTTCGCGGGCCACCTGAAGGGCGAAATGGACCATGCCATCGCGTACCACCAACCCCTGCACCATGCCCGCCGATACCACATCCCGGCCCGAAGCCGGGTCCTTCACCGTCGTCAGGGCTTTTGTCACCGCTGCCGCCAAATCATCCGCCATCGCTTGAAAAGCCCCTGTCCATGGTCAATATCCGACCCGTCCGGCATTACAGCGCTGTTAGCTGCTTTCCGGAAGGGACGCGTGCCTCTATATGGGGCTTGGCTTCCCGCTTGAAGCATCCTGCCCAGCTTTGGGCCTTTCGTTTTTGACGTTCACCTGCTGGAGACCACGCCTGTCATGCCCTGGAATAATAATAGTGGCGGTCAAAGCCCCTGGGGCAATCCGCGCCCATCGGGTCCTTGGGGCCAGCCGCCTTCGGGTGGCGGTGGTGGCGGCCAAGGTGGCCGTGGCCCCGACATTGATGATGCGATCCGCCAGGCGCAGGAAGCAATCAGGCGCGTATTGCCAAGCGGCGGTGCCGGTGGTGGCAAGCTTATCGCCCTGGTTGGCATTGTCGTGGTGCTCGGTTGGGCGCTTTCCGGCTTTTACCGCGTGCAGCCGGATGAACAGGGCGTGGTCATGCGCTTTGGCGCCTTTGATCGTACCACCCAGCCGGGCTTGAATTATCGTCTGCCCTGGCCTGTGGAAAGCCATACCACACCGCGCGTCACACGCATCAACCGCGTGGATATCGGCTTTGTCGGCGCCCAGGATGGCGCCATTGCCGGCGGGCGGGTCCTGCCGGCACGCGATGTGCTGGAAGAAAGCCTGATGCTGACGGGCGATGAGAATATCATTGACATTGATGTCGCCGTCTTCTGGCGCATCCGTGATGCGGGCGAATTCCTGTTCAATACGCGCAACCCTGAAAGCACGGTGAAGACCGCGGCTGAGAGCGTGATGCGCGAAGTGATCGGGCGCACCGCCATTCAGCCCGCGCTCACCGAAGCGCGCGCGCAGATCGAACAGGAAGTGCGCCGCGGTGCCCAGGCGATCATGGACCAATACAAGGCCGGCATTGAAGTGACGCAAGTGCAATTGCAGAAGGTGGACCCGCCGGCGCAGGTGGTTGACGCCTTCCGCGATGTGCAGCGCGCCAATGCGGACCGTGAGCGTTTGCGCAATGAGGCTGAGAGCTTCCGCAATGACATCATCCCCCGCGCCCGTGGTGAGGCTGAGCGTATGGTGCAGGAAGCCCAAGGTTTCAGGGAAAGCCAGGTGGCGCGTGCCGGTGGTGAAAGTGCGCGCTTCCTGTCCGTGCTTTCCGCTTATGAATTGGCGCGAGATGTGACCACCCGCCGGATGTATCTGGAAACCATGGAAGAAATCCTGCGGCGTAATCCATTGATCCTGGTGGATGACCGCTTGCAGGGCGTGGTGCCCTTCCTGCAATTGGGCGAAACGGGTGGCGCGCGACAGCCGCCTGCCGCGGCACCTCAGCAGCGGCCCGCGCCATTACCACCAGGTGCGGCTGCCGCGCCCATGATGCAAAACCGTACGGGATCGCCGCGATGAACCGCTCCATCATTCTGCTTGGCGTGCTGGCGGCGGCGATTTTCACCGCATCCTCCACGCTGTTCACCGTGCAACAGACGCAGCAGGTGTTGATCACGCAATTCGGTGAACCGCGCCGCGTGATCCAGGAACCGGGCCTGCATTGGAAGCTGCCCTTCATCCAGTCGGTCATTACCTTTGACCGTCGCTTGCTGGATTTCGATGCACCGGGCGAAGAAGTGATCCTTGGCGATCAGCGCCGGCTGATCGTGGATAGCTTCACGCGCTACCGCATCACCGATCCGCTGCGATTCTTCCAGACGGTGGGCGCGACCGAGGCGGGCATCCGCGCCCGGCTCAATTCCATCGTCACCTCATCCTTGCGCCGCGTTTTGGGCAATGAACCACTGCTTTCCGTCCTGTCCACGGATCGCGCCCGAATCATGGGTGAAATCCGCCGTCAGGTGAATGAAGAAGCGCGCCAATTCGGCATCGCGGTTGAAGATGTGCGCATCCGCCGCGCCGATCTGCCGAATGAGAATACGCAAGCCATCCTGTCGCGCATGCAATCCGAACGTGAACGCGTGGCGCGTGAGGCCCGCGCGGAAGGTGCCGAAGTGGCGCAGCGTGTGCGCGCGGGCGCTGAGCGTGAACGCACCGTGCTGATTGCGGAAGCCCAGGCGCAGGCCGATATCCTGCGCGGTCAAGGTGAACAGGAAGCCATCCGCATTTTCGCGGAAGCCTTCCAGCGTGACCCGGCCTTCTTCCAATTCTGGCGCACCATGCAGGCCTATCGGGAAGCCTTTGCCGAAGGGGACACACGGCTGGTGCTGACCCCGGATTCGGAATTCTTCCGCTATTTCCGCGAAAGCCCGAATGGCTTTCAGGCCCCGGCACCTGCTCCAAGGTGAGCTTCACCGCGCTTCTCCAGGGCATAGCCGTCGTGCTGGCCCTGGAGGGCTTGGCCTATGCCATCGCGCCCGGCTTCATGCGCCGGATGCTGGCAAGCCTGGCTGAAACGCCCGAGGCGCGGCTCAGGCTTGGCGGGCTGATCGCGGCGGTGGGCGGTATAGGCCTTGCCTGGCTTCTCAAGCTTTGGTGACGCAGTCGCCTTTTGTCGCTTTTCGCTGCAGTTGGGCGGCTTCAATTCACGCCCGCGCCACCAATCTGCTATGGTTGTTGACGCCATCCCCGAGGAGAACTTCCTTGCGTATCGTCCATCTTGCCCTTGCCGGCGCCATGGCCCTGGTGCCGCTTGCCCCCCTGCCGCTGATCAGCGCGGCCCAGGCGCAGCAGCGCGCGCCGGAAAGCTTCGCCCCTCTTGCGCGGGAATTGCTGCCGGCGGTCGTGAATATCTCCACCACCAAGAATGTCGCGCCGCGCTCCGGCCGGCCCAATGCACCGGATATGCCGCAACTGCCGCCAGGCAGCCCGTTCGAGGAATTCTTCCGCGATTTCTTCAACCGCAACCGCCCACCCGGCCAGGGTGAAGGTCCGCAGCAGCGCCAGCGGCGCGCGCAATCACTCGGGTCCGGTTTCATCATTGATGCGCAGGAAGGCATCGTGGTGACCAATAACCACGTGATTGATGGCGCTGATGAAATCAACGTGATCCTGCAGGATAAAACGAGCATTCGCGCCGAATTGGTCGGCACCGATCCGCGCACGGATATCGCGGTGCTGCGCATCAAGCATGACAAGCCGCTTTCCGCCGTGGCCTTTGGCGATTCGGATCAATCCGAAGTGGGCGATTGGGTGATTGCCATCGGCAACCCCTTTGGCTTTGGCGGCACGGTAACGGCGGGGATTGTCTCGGCCCGCGGGCGCGATATCGGCCAGGGGCTCTATGATGATTTCATCCAGACGGATGCTTCAATCAATCAGGGCAATTCCGGCGGGCCGTTATTCAACATGCGCGGCCAGGTGATTGGCATCAATACGGCCATTGTCTCCCCTAGTGGGGTTTCGGCCGGGCTTGGCTTCGCCATCCCGTCCAACATGGCAACGCGTGTCGTGGCGCAGCTGCGGGATGCGGGGCGTGTGCGGCGCGGCTGGATTGGCGTGAATATCCAGGGTGTCACGGATGACATTGCCGAAGCGCTCCGCCTGCCCGCCGGGACGCGCGGTGCCCTTGTGGCCAATGCGCAGGCCGATGGGCCAGCGGCGCAGGCGGGCATTCGTTCGGGCGATGTGATCATTCGCTTCAATGGCGTGGCAGTGCCGGAAATGCGCGCCCTGCCGCGGATTGTTGCCGATAATAATGTCGGCAGTTCCGTCCCCGTGGTGATCTGGCGCGACGGCAAGGAAGAAACCGTGACAGTCACGCTTGGCGAATTGCCGACCGAACAGCGTCAGGCGGCGGCGCCTCCCGCAGGGCAAGGTCCGGTGGAATTGACCGGGCTTGGGCTGCGGGTTGCGACCATCACCAATGAGCTTCGCCAACGCTTCAACCTGAAGCCCGAACAGCGTGGCGTGGTGATTGTGGAAGTCATCCCCGGTACTCCGGCAGCGGAGCGAGAGCTTCGCCCTGGCGATGTGATTGTGGAGGTCCAGCAGCAGCGTGTGGCGACACCGGCCGAGGTGCAGGAACAGATCGAACGCCTGCGGCGGCAGAACCGCAATGTCGGGTTGTTCGCGGTGGAAAATGCCAGCGGCCAGCGCTTTGTACCGCTACGGCTGAATGCGCGGGGCAATGCGCCGGGGTAACTTGCCTGCGATGTTTGGGGATGGCCCTTCAAAGCGGGTCATCCCATGCGGTCCTTACGTGAGAAATGCGCCACCATTCACATGAATGGTCTGGCCGGTGATGTAGCCGCCTTCCGGCCCGGCCAGCATCCGCACCACATCGGCGATTTCGGCAACATGCGCGCGGCGGCGCATGGGAATGCCGGCATCCGCCAGCGTGCTCGGCATGGACCCCGCCGAGGCGCCGCGGACCGTATCCACCGCACCGGGGGCAACACTATTTGCGCGAATGCCCTGGGGCGCCAATTCCACCGCCAAAGCCCGCATCAAGCCTTCAAGCCCCGCCTTGGAGGCTGAAACATGCGCCCGATTGGGCGTGCCGACATGGGTGGAAATCCCCGATAGCCCGATGATCGAACCACCGCCACGCGCAATCATCTGCGGCACAAAGGCTTGGGTGACGATAAAGGCGCCATCCAGTGCGACCGAGAGGATCTCTCGCCATTCCGCGAAGGACATGTCGAGAAAACTGGTCTGGCGGCGCAGCCCCGCATTGGTCACCAGAATATCCACACCACCCATTTGGGCAGCGACAGCGGCGGCCATGCCGGCCACTTCCTCGGGCTTGGAGATATCGGCGCGATAGGCCATGGCGCGGCCCCCGCCGGCCGTGATTTCATCGGCCACCGCCTTGATTGCGACTTCATCCGAACGGCCATTCACCACAATGGCGGCGCCATCAGCGGCGAGCCTGAGCGCAATGGCGCGTCCGATATTCTTGCCGGCACCCGTGACCAGCGCGACCTTACCCGCAAGGGAAGCATTCATGAGGAAATCTCCATTCTCGCCACGCAGGATAGGTGAAAATCCCGATCAGTGAAATCGCCTATCCGG
>JBIKXA010000015.1:0-34218 GCA_044356015.1 Roseomonas sp. | reverse complement strand
GGGGCGGGAAGACGGAAATCACCGAAATCACCGAAAAGAACAGGATCAGATTGGCCCGATGCGTCTTGGCCGCTTCCTTCCCTGCCAGCAGGTAAAGGATCACCGGCGGCCCGGACATGCCGGTGGAACCCTTCAGCAGGCCTGAGACCGCCCCCACCGCCATATTCAGCGGTAGCGGCCGCGCGCCATGATAGCGCCAACCCGACAGCAGCAGCCCGCCAAAGACCAGCACAAAGCCGCCGATGGCGCGGCGCAGCAGCTCTCCATCCGCCGTGATCAGGATATAGGCGCCAAGCGGCGTCATCAGCGCCGCCGTGCCGCCAATCGGCAGGATCACGCGCCGGTCGGCATCCTTGAAGGCGCTGGGCAGCAATTGGATTGAGACGATCAGTTCCATCAGCAGCATTACCGGCACGCCGGCCTTGGGGCCCCAAAGAACGGAATAGATCGGCGCCAGGATCACCGCCGTGCCAAAGCCGGCATAGCCGCGCATCAGCCCGGCAATGGCGGTGGCAAGCGCCGCGGCCAGCAGCCGCCAATCGGTCAGCACCGGCAGGGCAGCATTGATAAGATCGGTCATCTGGCGGGCGGTGCCTCAATAATCAGGTCAATCAGCCGGGCATTGATCAAGACCTTGCCGGCATGTTCGAAATTGACCGTGATGCGGTCCCCCGTCACGGATTGGACCTGGCCCAGGCCCCAATCCGCCTCGGTCGGGTGGCGCACACGCATGCCAGGTTCTATCAAGGCCATCACCATCGGTTGTCGCTGTTAATCACTCGCTAGGGATAAGAGGATACTGTCCAAGCCCATGTCGCAAGTGAACCCTGAACCTGATAGCGCCGAAGGCGCCGATTTGCATCTCCGACTGACCCGCTTGATCGGGCTGAGGCTCTGCCACGATCTGGGCGGCCTTGCCGGCACCATCGGCAATGCGCTGGAGATGCTGAATGATGCCGGGGCGGAAGCGGCGGATTTGGCGGGAGAGGCGGCAGATATGCTGCGCCGGCGCCTGCTGCTGTGGCGTTCCGTGCTGGGCAGCGGGGAGGCGCGCACCTTGGGCGCCGTGCTTGGCCTGCTGAAGGGCCAGATTGCCGGCGGGCGGGCGCATCTTGAAATCGGTGATTTACCGGAAGAAAGCGCTTTGTCTGAAACCATGGTCCCGTTGTTGTTGAGCGGGCTATTGGTGGCCGGTGAGGCCTTGCCGCGTGGCGGTGTGGTGCGGCTTTCGGGCGATTTGCAGCGTGAGATCATGATTCTGCCGATTGGTGCCGCTGCCGCCTGGAGCCCCGTTGTGGTTCGCCATGCGGCGGGCACGGCGCTACCGGCCGAGATTTCAAGCCGTGATGCGTTGGCCATGTGGCTATGCATCAGCGCGGGCGCCGCTGGCGTATCACTCAGCCTTGCCTTGCCGCCCGGGCAGGCCGCCGCCGCCTTGATTATGACAATGCCAGCCTGAATCGGCCGCAGGCTTTACGCTTTATTCGCAAGCGCTGGCCCATAATCATCCCATACCACAGTCCCTGGGGATGGTTATGGACGATCTTCTTGCTGATTTTCTCACTGAAACCCATGAAGGCCTGAGCGCGGTAGATGAGGCGCTGCTGCGCCTTGAACGCGCCCCGGATGATGCGCCGACACTCGCCGAGGTTTTTCGGCAGGTGCATACCATCAAGGGAACCTGCGGCTTTCTTGGTCTGTCGCGTTTGGAAAAAGTGGCGCATTCCGCCGAAACCATTCTGGGCCTCTACCGCGATGGCAGCCTGAAGGTCACGCCAGGGGGTATTACGCTGATTTTCGCCGCAGTGGATGCGATCAGGCAGATTGTGTTGAGCCTGGAACAGCATGGCCAGGAACCGGAAGGCGATGATTCGGCGGTAATTGTGGCGTTGGATGCGGCGGCGCGCGGCGAATCCGTTGCGCTGCCGAATGCGCGGCAGGTGCAGGCCGAAGCCCCGGTTGAAGCCGCGCCCATCGCCGCCGCCGTAGCGCCCCCTGCGCTGCGCGCCCCTGAAGCGCAGGCCGAAGCCGTGCAGACCGAATCCGCTGCAGCGCAGCAGACGATTCGCGTCTCAGTGGATGTGCTGGAAGATTTGATGACGCTCGTCAGTGAATTGGTGCTGACGCGCAATCAGCTGATGCAATTGGCGCGTGTTTCATCGGATAGCCAGATTTCGGTGCCCTTGCAGCGGCTTTCGCACATCACGTCTGAATTGCAGGAAGGCGTGATGAAGACGCGCATGCAGCCAATCGGCAATGCCTGGGCGAAACTGCCGCGCCTGGTGCGTGACTTGGCCAATGAATTGGGCAAGAAGATTGAACTTGAGATGCGCGGGGCGGAAACCGAATTGGACCGGCAGGTGCTGGAACTGATCAAGGATCCGCTGACGCATATGGTGCGCAATAGCGGTGATCATGGCTTGGAAAAGCCCGCTGATCGCCGCGCGGCGGGCAAGCCGGAGACCGGGCGCATTCTGCTGAACGCCTTTCACCAGGGCGGGCATATCATTATTGAAATCGGTGATGATGGCCGCGGTCTGCCGGTGGACAGGATTCGCGCCAAGGTGCTGGCCCAAGGCCTCGCGACCGAAAGTGAATTGGCGCAGATGAGCGAACATGATGTGTTGCGCTTCATCTTCCGCCCCGGTTTTTCGACGGCGCAGCAAATCACCTCTGTCTCCGGCCGTGGGGTCGGGATGGATGTGGTCAAGACGAATATCGAGCGAATTGGTGGGACAATTGAACTGCGTTCGAAGGAAGGGCGTGGCACGACCTTTACCATCAAGATCCCGCTGACACTCGCCATTGTCTCTGCATTGATTGTGCAGGCGGGCGGGGAGCGCTTCGCCATTCCGCAAATCGGCGTGGTGGAATTGGTGCGGGTTGGTGATGAACATGAAGGCAATACGCGCATTGAAATGATCAAGGATGCGCCGGTGCTGCGCCTGCGTGATCGCTTGTTGCCCTTGGTGTCGCTGTCCTCCCTGCTGCGGCTGGCTGAGGCGCCGGTTGGGGGTCTCAAGGGTTATGTCGTTGTCATGCAGGTGGGCGCCAATGTCTTTGGCATTGTGGTGGACCGCGTATTTGACACGGAAGAAATCGTGGTGAAGCCGGTGGCGCCGATTCTCCGCCACATCACCATGTTCAGCGGCAATACCATTCTGGGTGATGGCAGCGTCATCATGATCCTGGATCCGAATGGTGTGGCACGCGGTGCGGGCATTACCGCCGAGGGCCGTGCGGATGATCAGCAGACCATGAATGTCACCGCCGGCATCCGTTCGGATTCAAGCACGTCCCTGCTGCTGTTCCGCGCCGGGGATCAGACGCCAAAGGCCGTGCCGCTTGGCCTGGTCGCCCGGCTTGAGGATATTCCGGTCGAGCGTATCGAAATGTCGGGTGGCACGCCGGTAGTGCAGTATCGCGGCCAATTGATGCCGATGGTGCCAATCGCCGGGCATTGGGAAGCACCCGAATCGGGCCGTCAGGCAGTGCTGGTTTTCACCGAAGGCCAACGCAGCATGGGGCTGATGGTGGATGAGATTCTTGATGTGGTTGAAGAACCCTTGGTCATTCAGCCTGGGTCGGATCGGCTTGGCTATCTTGGCAGTGCGGTCATTTCCGAACGCGTCACGGATGTGATTGACACCGTCTATTGGCTTTCCCATGCGGGCGGCGATTGGTTCCGCGGGGATCGGAAATCATCTTCTGCCGCGCAAAAGCCGCGCCTGCTGCTGATTGATGACAGCAACTTCTTCCGCCATTTGGTGGTGCCGGCACTTTCCGCTGCTGGCTTTGATGTGACCGCGGTGGAAAGCCCGGCCGAAGCACTGCGCCTGCGTGATGCGGGCATGGAATTCGAAGCGCTGGTTTCCGATATCGAAATGCCGGAAATGGATGGGCTGAGTTTTGCCCGTAATGTCCGCGCATCCGGTGCCTGGATGCGCTTGCCGCTGGTGGCCCTTTCATCCCGCGCGGAACCGGAAGATGTCGCCCGCGGGCGCGAAGCGGGCTTTACCGATTACGTCGCGAAATATGACCGGGATGCGCTGCTGTCTTCGCTGCGCGAATGCCTGAGTTCACCGATTGCCGCCTGAGGAGGGGATAATGCAAAGCATCAGCGAAACCCGGCGTTCTGGCCCTGCCATTGCCGCACTTGCCCTGGCCGAGCGGGAAGATGAGGTCTTTCTGACCCTGACCGTTGCGGGGCAAACTTGTAGCATTCCCGTGCTGTTGGTGCGCGATGTGCTGGGCCCGCAGGCCATCACGCCCATTCCGCTGGCACCAGCGGAAGTGGCGGGTGGGCTCAATCTGCGCGGGCGCATCGTGACCGCCATTGATTTGCGCAAGCGCCTTGGCCTGCCGCAGGCCGATAATGCCGACAAGGCCATGAGCGTGGTGGTGGAACAGGGTGGCGAATTATACAGCCTGATTGTTGACCAGGTGGGTGAGGTTGTGCCCCTGCCATCCGCTGGCGTCTGCCCCAACCCACCAACGCTTGATGCGCTGTGGCGTGATGTTTCGCTCAGTGTCTATCGCGAAGAAGACCGGCTGATTGTCATGCTGGATGTCGAACGTCTTCTCAATATCGGATGATTGAAATCATGCAAAATCGCTCATGCCTTATCGTTGACGACAGCCCGGTGGTCAGGCGCGCCGCACGGCGCATTGTGGAAGGCTTTGGCTTCACCGTGCGTGAAGCCAAGGATGGCGCCGAGGCGCTGGTTTCCTGCCGCAGTGACATGCCGGAAGCTGTGCTGCTTGATTGGAACATGCCTGTCATGGACGGGCTGGAATTCCTCAAGCAATGCCGGGCGGAACACGGCCCTGCGCAGCCGATTGTCGTGCTCTGCACTACGGAAGCGGGCATTGACCGCATTGTGGAAGCGCTGGCGGCCGGCGCGCAGGAATACATCATGAAGCCTTTTGATGCCGGCATCCTGCACGATAAATTCGTCCAGGCCGGTCTGCTTTCGGATGCGGCGTGAGTTTTCCGGCACCTGCCACCACGACGGAACCAGTGCGCGTGATGCTGTGCGACGACAGCGCCGTGCAGCGCGGCATCATGGCGCGCATTCTGGAAACCGATCCCGGCATCAGGATTGTGCATCGCGCTGGTGATGGCCAGGCCGCGCTTTCGGCGCTGGCAGTGACCAAGCCGCAAGTCGTGCTGCTGGATCTGGAAATGCCGGTCATGGATGGCATGACAGCAATTCCGCTGATCCTGAAGCAGGCACCAGGCACCGCGATTATCGTGGCCAGCGCGCTCACGCAGCGCGGTGCGGCAGCGGCCATGGCAGCCTTGCGCGCAGGGGCGGTGGATTATGTGCCAAAGCCGCAGGGTTCCTTGGGTGGTGCGGCAAGCCCTGTCTTTCGGGATGAATTGATTGCCAAGGTACAGGGCTGGGCGCGCATGCGCCGCGCGCCTGAGACGCGCCTGCGCCCGCCGCCGCCCGCGCCGGTAATCGCGCGGCCCATTTCACGCCCCATTGGCAAGCCCATGTTGCCGCCGCGCCTGCTGGCGGTGGGCAGTTCCACCGGCGGGCCGCAAGCCTTGGCCAGTTTCTTCAAGCATCTGCGCCCGCTGCCGATTCCAGTTGCGATTGTGCAGCATATGCCGGCGGGCTTCACCACCATGCTTGCCGATCATTTGGACAAGCTTGGCATCATGCCCTGTGCCGAGGCGAAGAATGGCGAAGTGATGAAGCCCGGGCGCATTTATCTGGCGCCGGGTGATCATCATCTGATCGTGGATACCGGTCCTGGTGATACGATTGTTGCGCGGCTCGATACCGGCCCGCCGGTGAATTACTGCCGGCCTGCGGTGGACCCCATGTTGCACTCCGCGTCACGCATTTGTTCCGGGCGCGTATTGGCGGTGATCCTGACCGGCATGGGCCAGGATGGGCTGGAAGGCTGCCGCAGCCTGGTCGCCAAGGGTGGCGCGGTTTTCGCGCAGGATGAAGCAAGTTCTGTGGTCTGGGGCATGCCGGGGGCGGTTTCACGCGCCGGTATCGCCAGCCTGCAATCACCGCCGGAAGCGCTGGCGGAACGGGTTCTCGAAATCTTCAAATTGCCAGGTGCAAAATCATGACCCCTGAATCCTTTCAATTCCTCACTGGCCTGGTCAAGGCACGCTCTGGCATCGTGCTGAATACGGACAAGGCCTATATGCTGGACACGCGCCTCGCGCCGATCCTGAAGCGCGAAAGGCTTGGGTCCTTGGATGCGCTTGCCGGGCGGCTCCGCAGCGCGCCGTCCCTGCCGCTTGCGACCGAAGTTGTTGAAGCGCTGACGACCAATGAAAGCTCCTTCTTTCGTGATGGGAGGCCCTTTGAGCATTTGCGCCAGGTATTGCCCAAGCTCGCTGCAGCGCGTCCGGCGGGGCAGGCCTTGCGCATTTGGTCTGCGGCAGCTTCCACTGGGCAGGAAGCCTATTCGGTTGCGATGATCATCAATGAATTGGGGCCAGTGCTGGGTGGCCGTCGCGTGGAAATCGTGGGCACGGATCTATCGCGTGATGTGCTGGCGCGCGCGCAGGAAGGGCTGTTTTCGCAATTCGAAGTGCAGCGCGGCTTGCCGGTGCAATTGCTGGTGAAATATTTCAAGCCGGATTCGGGGCGTTGGCGCATTTCCGATGGGCTGCGCGGCATGGTGCGCTGGCAATGCTTCAATCTTCTGGAAAACCCCACCATTCTGGGCCGCTTCGACATCATCTTCTGCCGCAATGTGCTGATTTACTTTGATGCGGCGACCAAGACTCAGGTGCTGGCCAATATCGCCAATCAATTGCAGCCGGATGGCTATGTCTATCTGGGTGGTTCGGAAACGGTGCTTGGCCTCACCACGCGCCTCGTGCCCAGCACGGGCGAACGCGGCGCTTATGAATTGATGCGCACGGCAGCGAAGGCGAGCTAGGAGCATTTTCAAGCCAAGTTTCTTCACTTGGCGACTCGGAAAATGCGACCAGGCAAAATTCAATGCGCGTCCGCTGAACGAATGTGAAGCGGATGCGTATTATACCGCCGTCCCGCCCACCGTCAGCCCGGTCAGTTTCAGCGTCGGTTGGCCAACGCCAACCGGCACGCCCTGGCCCTGCTTGCCGCAAGTGCCAATGCCGGGGTCGAGTGCCATGTCATTCGCAACCATGCTGACCTTGGTCAGCGCATCCGGACCATTGCCGATCAGCGTCGCACCCTTCACCGGCGCACCGATCTTGCCGTTTTCAATCAAATAGGCCTCCGAAGCGCTGAAGACGAATTTGCCGGAGGTGATATCCACCTGCCCGCCGCCGAAATTCACCGCGTAGAGGCCGCGCTTCACACTGCCCAGAACTTCGTCTGGCGTATGGGCGCCGCCGAGCATCACGGTGTTCGTCATGCGCGGCATCGGCGCATGGGCATAGCTCTGGCGCCGGCCATTGCCGGTGGGCGCCACACCCATCAGCCGCGCATTCTGCCGATCCTGCAGGAAGCCAACCAGAATGCCATCTTCAATCAGCGTGGTGCGCCCGCTTGGTGTGCCCTCATCATCCACGGTCAGGCTGCCGCGCCGATCCGGCATGGTGCCATCATCCACCACCGTCACGCCGGGGGCGGCGATGCGCTGGCCAAGCAGCCCGGCAAAGGCAGATGTCTTTTTGCGATTGTAATCGCCTTCCAGCCCATGTCCGATCGCTTCATGCAGCAAAATGCCGGGCCAGCCGGGGCCGAGCACCACTTCCATCTCTCCCGCCGGTGCCGGCACGCTGCCAAGATTGACCAGTGCCTGACGCAGCGCCTCATCCACGCCGCGCTTCCAGGCTTCACCACCCAGAACGCGGTCATAGGCAAAGCGCCCGCCCGTGCCGAAGCTGCCGGTTTCCCGCCGATCGCCTTCCGCCACCACGACCGAGACATTGAATCGCACCAGCGGGCGCAGATCGGCCAAGCGCTGCCCATCCGGACGCAGGATCTGCACCGCCTGCCATTCCCCGGTGATGGAGGCCATTACCTGCACCACACGCGGGTCTCGCGCGCGGGCATAGGCGTCAATTTCTTGCAAGAGAGCGGTCTTGGCGGCGAAATCCATTTGCGTGAGCGGATTGGCATCGGTGTAAAGCCGCGCATTGGTGGCGCGCGGCGCCACATCCAAAACCCCGCTATGGCCTTGACGCACGGCCTTCACCGCTGCGGCAGCGCGCGCCAGCGCAGCATCCGACAATTCCCCAGCATGGGCATAGCCAGCGGTTTCCCCGGCCACGGCACGCAGACCAAAGCCGCGCGTCGCGTCATAGCTTGCGGTGCGGATGCGGCCATCATCCAAAGAAATCGCCTCGCTTTCGCGGTATTCCAGGAACAGCTCACCATCCTCACAGCCGGCGGTCGCCTCCCGCAATTGGCGTTCGGCGCCAGCGCGATCCAGCAGCGTGAAAAACAGATCATCAGTGATGCCGAGCGCGTTCATGGAATTATACCTCGAAGATCAGGCGTTCAGGGAAGCGCTTGCGCGCGGGCGGCGCAAGCCATGAATCGCGGCAAGCGCGGTCGCCAGCACCAGCACCGCAATGGATTGATGCAGCGTGCCAAGCCACACCGGCACCACGGCAAGCAGGGTCGCGATGCCAAGCGCATATTGCAGCGCGACCGACGCCCCAAGCGCCAGCACGGCATTGCGCGCAAAGCCCTTGGGAAGCCGGCGCCACGCCAGCACCCCGGCGACGAACGCCACCACCAGCACGGCACTCGCCAAAAGCCGATGATTGAATTGAACGGCCGCGATATTGGCGGTGAAATTCTTGAGCGCCGGCGCCAGATCCCAATAGCCTTCCGGCACCAACCGCCCATCCATCAGCGGGAAGGTATTGTAGCTGAAGCCCGCGCGAATCCCGGCGACAAAGCCGCCCGCCAGCATCGCCAGCACCGCAAGCCCGGCGGTCGCATGCACCAGGCCACGCAAGGCCCCGGCATCCACCGGGCCATTCCGTTCGGGCCGCAATAGGCTGAGCGCCGTCCAGAACAAAAGCCCGAACAGCACAAAGGCAAGGCCCAGATGGATAACCAGCCGATACGGCGAAACCGCCGTCCGATCCGCCTCAAACCCTGAGGCCACCATGAACCAGCCCACCGCGCCTTGCAGCCCGCCCAGCGCCAGCAGCAGCAAAAGCCGGGGCTTGAGCGCTGCCGGCACACGCCCGCGCAGCCAGAACCAGGCAAGCCCCGCGACATAGGCAAGGCCAATCAGCCGGCCCCAAAGCCGATGCCCCCATTCCAGCCAGAAAATCTCCTTGAAGCCTTCAAGGCCAAAACCCTGATTGACCAGCTGATATTGCGGAATGCTGCGATACAGATCGTAAAGCCTCTGCCATTCCGCTTGTGATAGCGGCGGCAGCGTCCCCGCAATCGGCGCCCATTCCATGATGGAAAGGCCCGAACCCGTGAGCCGCGTGGCACCCCCAAGCCCCACCATGAACCAGACCATGCCGGCCATGCCCAGCAGCCAAAAGGCAATGGCGCGGTGCGCGCCCTGTTGTTCGGCGGCGGCGATATCGGCGGGCAGGGAACGCGTGTCGAAGGGCATGGCGCGCATATAGGGGGAATTTCCAGCCGATACACCCCTGCTTGCCGTGACTTGGTGGCCCTGCTACCGCGAAATTCTCATGGTTTCCGATAATGCTCTGCTCCCGGCGCTGCCGCTCATTTCCGTGGTGGTCCCGGTGCGCAATGAGGCTCCCAATATCGCGCCGCTGATTGCCGAAATCCGCGCTGCCTTGGCCGGCGTGGCGCATGAGATTGTCTATGTGGATGATGGGTCCACCGATGCCACGCCGCAGGAATTGGCCGCGGCGCGGGCAGAAGGCGCGCCCTTGCGGGTGCTGCGCCATGGCACTTCCTGCGGGCAATCGGCCGCCGTGATCACCGGGGTGAAGGCCGCGCGCGGCGCATGGATCGCGACCCTTGATGGTGATGGCCAGAATGACCCTGCCGATATCCCCCGGCTTCTCGCCCGTGCCCAGGCTGAAGCGGTGAAGGGTGTGCCGGTGCTGATCGCCGGGCATCGCGTCAATCGGCGGGATTCGTCGGTAAAGCGCTTCACGAGCCGCTTCGCCAATCGCTTCCGTGCCTGGATGCTGCGCGATGCCACGCCCGATTCCGGCTGCGGGCTGAAGGTGTTTTCGCGCGCCCTTTTTCTTAGCCTGCCGCATTTCGATCACATGCACCGCTTCCTGCCGGCGCTGACCTTGCGCGCGGGCGGGGTGGTCATCAGCGAGCCCGTCAACCATCGCCCGCGCATACGCGGCAAGTCCAATTACGGCACGCTGGATCGGCTGATGGTGAGTATTCTTGACCTGATCGGCGTCGCCTGGCTGCAACGGCGCGGCAAGCGCCCGGTGATCGAGCCCGAGGCATGACGCCCCCCGCGCCTTCCGCGCGGCGGCGGGCGGCACTGATCCGGCTGCTGGTGCTGGCGCTGGGGCTGGCGGCGGGCGGGGTTTTGCTGAAATTCCTCGGCGCGGCGCCGGGCACGGAATGGGTGGACCATTACGTTTTGGGCCAGGGCTTGCTGGGTGATGCGGTTTTCGTCCTGGCCGGGGCAGCGCTGACCGCCGCCGGCGTGCCGCGCCAGGGCATCGCCTTTCTGGCCGGCTATGCCTTTGGCGCGGTGGAGGGCACGGCGCTGGCACTCGCGGCGCAAATCCTGGGTTGCGGTGTAGCTTACGCCTGGGCGAGGGCGATTGGCCGCCCCTGGGCCGAGGCTCGGCTGGCCGGGCGTTTCGGCCACAGGCTGCGCCCGATGCGGGATGTGCTGGTGGGCAGCCCCTTTGGTGCCACGCTGGCGCTCAGGCTGCTGCCGATTGGCAATAATTTGGCGGTCAATCTTTTGGCCGGCATGGCGGCGGTGCCGCCCTTGGCCTTCCTGGCGGCCTCGGCGCTTGGCTATGTGCCGCAGACGGTGATCTTCGCGCTGCTCGGCAAGGGCATCCGCGTGGATGGCGCCTGGCAGATGGGGCTGGCGGCAGCGCTTTTCGTGGTTTCGGTGCTGATCGGGCTGTGGTTGCTGCGCCGGCACCGCGCCGGGCAAGTATTGGAGGATCAGGCTGGCTCAGCCTGACCCGGCCATGCCAAGCGCAGCATCGCGCAATTCATCCAAGGCGCGGCCCGGTAGCTGGCCAAGAGCCAGGCAATGCGCCGCAAGCGCGGCGAAGACGCGGGTAATCACTGGCGCCGCTGCAAGCCCTTCAAGGGCGGCGCGGCTTGGCTGATCCAAGGCGCCGCTGCGCGCGATACCCAGCGCATCCTGCAGCGCCAGGATCGCCGCATGCGGCCCGGCTTCCAAAGCAAAGGCCATCAAAGCCAGATCAAGCCCCGGTGGCAGGCGGTCCGCGCCTAATTCATCCCATATCAGGCGGCGATAAATGCGACGCGTCAGCGCCTCATCCAGGCGCATCAGGCGGCCAATGCTGGCGGGCTCACCCAGAAAGGCGCTCAACATGCCAAGGCTGATGCCATTCATGCAGGGGCCGCGCAAAGCCGAGTCGCGATAAACCACGCCGCCATGCGCTTCCAGCAGGGCATCGGCGCAAATCTCGAACCGCGCCACCTTGGGGTGATGCGCTGCGCGGGATTGACCAAGGAAAAAGCCGTCCATGCCCTCATCCTGGGGAGTGGTTTCTTCCGTCATCATCCATGCCAAGGGTTAAACGAAGCCTTACGGAGCCAATTTATTTGACGCGATTTTCCCATATTGCGCCCCCTGGTCCGATCTGTCATTCACCCCTTATCCCGTTGACACCGCGCGGGAGAGAGCAGGCTTGCCTGCCGCCGAAGGCGCAACCGGTCCCCGGAAACGCTCAGGCACCGAGGGCCGCGCGGGGAAGGGACCTCTGGAAAGCCCGTGGCGCAAGCCATGGCACCGACGGAGTAAGGTGAGGTAACGCCCCCGCCGAATCTCTCAGGTCATCAGACAGAGGGGGACCACGTGTTGAACCCATTTCGCTGCGCGAAGCGGCGGGAGGCTACGTGGTCGAGTCCCAATCTGAATCCCTGGCGGAAACCCCGCTCGCCGCGCTGCACCGCGAATTGGGCGGGCGCATGGTGGGCTTCGCGGGTTACGCGCTGCCGGTGCAATACCCGGCGGGCATCATGGCGGAGCATTTGCATTGCCGGGCCGCCGCGGCGCTGTTTGATGTCTCGCATATGGGCCAGGCCGAATTGCGTGGCGAAGGCGCTGCCGCGGCTTTGGAGGCTTTGACCCCCGCCGATGTGGCGGGCCTCAAGCCCGGGCGGCAGCGCTATGGGCTGCTGACCTCGGCCAGCGGCGGCATTCTGGATGATTTCATGTTCGCCAATCTGGGGGACCGGATTTTTCTGGTGGTGAATGCCAGCCGCAAGGAACATGATTTTGGCCATATCGCGGCCCATCTGCCGCAGGGTGTCACACTGCATCGGCATGAAGATCGCGCGCTGCTGGCGCTGCAAGGGCCGGGTGCCG
The DNA here is from genome assembly GCA_044356015.1 of Roseomonas sp. GTDB lineage: Bacteria > Pseudomonadota > Alphaproteobacteria > Acetobacterales > Acetobacteraceae > Neoroseomonas. The sequence goes on along the minus strand of JBIKXA010000015.1, from coordinate 21,747 downwards.
TGCCGGCGCTGGCCGAATTGGCGCCGGGGCTTGCCGCGTTTTCCTTCATGGGCATTGGCAGCTTTGATATCGGGGGCGTGAACGCCATCATCTCCCGCAGTGGTTATACCGGGGAAGATGGCGTTGAAATCTCGGTGCCCGCCGATCAGGCGGAGGCCTTCGCGCGGCGCTTGCTGGCGCTGCCGGGCGTGATGCCGGCTGGGCTTGGGGCGCGGGATTCACTCCGGCTTGAAGCGGGGCTTTGCCTTTACGGCAGCGATATTGATGAAACCACCAGCGCCGTTGAGGCGGGGCTGGTGTGGAGCATCGGCAAGCGTCGCCGCATGGAATGGAATTTCCCCGGTGCGGAGCGCGTGCGCGAAGAATTGGCCAATGGGCCGAAGCGGCTGCGTGTGGGCATTCGCCCGGAAGGTCGCCAGCCCGCGCGTGGCCATACGCCGATTGCCGGCGCGGATGGCGCGGTGATTGGCGAAGTGACCTCCGGCGGATTTGGTCCTTCCGTGGGTGCGCCGGTTGCCATGGGCTATGTCGCGCGCCCCTTTGCGGAAGACGGCACTGCCCTTGATTTGATGGTGCGCGGCAAGGCGGTTCCCGCCCGTGTTGCGGCCATGCCCTTTACCCCTCATCGCTACGCTCGCTGAAAGGCCCTGTCCCATGTCTGAAATGCGTTTTTCCAAAGACCATGAATGGATCCGCACCGATGGCGATGGCGCGACCATTGGCATTACCGATCACGCGCAGAATGCGCTGGGCGATGTGGTGTTTGTGGATTTGCCGGAAGTGGGCCGCGTGGTCGCGGCTGGGGAGGCCTGCGCCGTGGTCGAAAGCGTGAAGGCCGCTTCCGATGTTTATGCGCCGATTGCGGGCAAGATCATTGAAGTGAATGCGGCGCTGTCCGATGACCCTGGCCTGGTCAACCGCGAACCGACGCAAGGCGGCTGGTTCTTTCGGATTGAGCCCGCCGATGCCGGCGAAATCGCTGCGCTGATGGATGAAGGCGCCTATCATTCCTTCGTGGATAGCCTGGCATGAGCGCCGCTGAACTGAGTGCGCTTGAAGCGCATTACGCCTTCGATCGGCGCCATATCGGGCCATCGGATGCGGAGATCAGCGAAATGCTGCGCGTGGTGGGCGCGAAAAGCCTGACCGAGCTTGCCGCGCGTACCGTGCCGGCGGCGATTCTGGAGGCTGACCTTTCCGCCCTGCCGCCAGCAGTGAGCGAGGCTGAGGCGATTGCGGAACTCCGCGCCTTGGCCGACCAAAACCGCGCCGATATCAAATCCCTGATCGGGCTTGGCTATCACGGCACGCTGACGCCACCGGTGATCCTGCGGAATATTCTGGAAAATCCCGGCTGGTACACGGCCTATACGCCCTATCAGGCGGAAATCGCCCAAGGGCGCCTGGAAGCGCTGGTGAATTTCCAGACCATGGTCACGGATTTGACCGGGCTGCCGGTCGCCAATGCGTCGCTGTTGGATGAAGCAACGGCGGTGGCGGAAGCCATGGCGCTGGCGCATGCCGCAACGCGCGGCAAGTCCAATGCGATTGTGCTGGCGGCTGATTTGCACCCGCAAACCCGCGCCGTGGTGGAAACCCGCGCCGCACCGCTCGGCTACCATGTGGTGGTGGCGGAAGTGGCAGGCATTGCCGCTGCTTGCGCGGCTGAAAAACCCTTCGCACTGGTGCTGCAATATCCCGGCACGACTGGCGAGGCGCGTGACCTGACCGCTGAGATCGCCGCGGTGCATGCGGTGGGCGGTCTCGCGATTGTGGCCGCTGATCCGCTTTCGCTGACCTTGCTGAAGCCGCCCGGCGAAATGGGCGCCGATGTGGTGGTGGGCAGCGCGCAGCGTTTTGGCGTGCCCATGGGTTATGGCGGGCCGCATGCGGCTTTCATGGCGGTGACGGATGCGCATAAGCGCCTGATGCCGGGCCGGCTTGTCGGCGTTTCCGTGGATGCGGCGGGGGCGCCCGCGATGCGTTTGGCGCTGCAAACGCGCGAACAACATATCCGCCGGGAAAAGGCGACGTCCAATATCTGCACCGCGCAAGTGCTGCTGGCGGTCATGGCCGGCATGTATGCGGTATGGCATGGGCCGGAAGGGCTGACGCGCATCGCCAAACGCGTGCGGCTGCTGGCGCGGCTGGCGGGTGATGCGGCGTTGCGGCTTGGCTTTACCCTGCGTCATCAGGGCTTCTTTGATACCATCACGCTGGAAGCCGGCGCGCGCGCCGATGCGGTGATGGCGGCGGCACTCAAGCATGGCTTCAATCTGCGCCGCGTTGATGCTGGTGCTGTGGCGATTGCCATGGATGAAACCATATCCCGCGACGATCTGACGCGCTTGGTTGGCGCCTTGGCCGAAGCCGCCGGCAAGGCCGCGCCTTCGCTTGATGCGCTGGCACTGGCCGGGGATTTGCCGGAAGCCTTGCGCCGCACTTCATCCTTCCTGACCGCTTCCGTTTTCAATAGCCATCATTCCGAACATGGCATGCTGCGCTATATGAAATCACTGGAAGACAAGGATGTCGCACTCAATCGCAGCATGATCCCGCTTGGGTCTTGCACGATGAAGTTGAACGCAACGGCCGAGATGATTCCGGTGACCTTCCCGGGCTTCGGCAATATCCACCCCTTCGCGCCGGTGGATCAGGCGGCGGGCTACATCACCATGATCCGCCGGCTGGAAGCCTGGCTGGCGCGCATCACCGGTTTTGCGGCTGTTTCGTTGCAGCCCAATGCCGGCAGCCAAGGCGAATATGCGGGGCTTCTTGCCATTCGTGCCTGGCATCTTTCACGCGGTGAGGCGGAGCGCACCATTTGCCTGATCCCATCATCGGCACATGGCACCAACCCTGCTTCTGCCGTCATGGCGGGTATGCAGGTGGTGGTTGTTGGTTGTGACCGCGATGGCAATGTGGACATTGATGACCTGAAGGTGAAGCTTGATCAGCACGGCGCCAAGCTTGCCGCGCTGATGGTGACCTATCCCAGCACCCATGGCGTTTTTGAAGCCGAGATCAAGGAAATCTGCGCGCTGGTTCATGCCAAGGGTGGGCAGGTTTACATGGATGGCGCCAATATGAATGCGCAGGTGGGTCTGACCAGCCCCGGCACTATCGGTGCTGATGTCTGCCATTTGAACCTGCACAAGACCTTCTGCATTCCGCATGGCGGCGGCGGGCCTGGTGTAGGACCGATTGGTGTTGCCGCGCATCTGGCGCCGCATTTGCCCAATCACCCCATGCTGGCGGAAGCCGGCCCGGCGACAGGCTTCGGCCCCGTAAGTGCCGCGCCGTTTGGCTCAGCTTCCATCCTGCCCATTTCCTACGCCTATATCCGCATGATGGGGCCTGAGGCTTTGCGTCGTGCGACCGAGGTTGCGATCCTTTCCGCCAATTACATGGCCAAGCGCTTGGATGGGCATTTCCCGGTGCTCTATAGGGGTGCCAATGGCATGGTCGCGCATGAATGCATTCTGGATTGCCGTGGCTTCCAGCAGGGCGGCGGCGTGCTGGTGGAAGATATCGCCAAGCGCCTGCAGGATTACGGTTTTCACGCGCCCACCATGTCCTGGCCGGTGGCCGGCACGCTGATGGTGGAACCCACGGAAAGCGAACCCAAGGCCGAGCTTGATCGCTTCATTGATGCCATGATCGCGATCCGCGCCGAAATTCGCGCCGTGGAACAGGGGCGGATGGATAAGGCCGATAACCCCTTGAAGAACGCCCCGCATACCGCCGCCGAAGTGATGGCGGAGACTTGGGCGCATCCTTATAGCCGCGAAGAAGCTGCCTTCCCGCTGCCCTTCGTCAGGGCGCGGAAATACTGGCCGCCGGTGAAACGCGTGGATAATGTCTATGGTGACCGCAATCTGGTTTGCACCTGCGCGCCGCTGGAAAGCTACGCTCAGCAAATCGCGGCGGAATAACCATGCGCCGGCCAGGTGCCTGGCGCGTGGCCGGTAGCCGCCTGATCCATGCGGATCGCTGGATCAGGCTGCGCGCGGATCACTGCATCACGCCGGAAGGCGCGGTGCTCGATCCCTATTACGTGCTGGAATATGCCGATTGGGTGCATGTGGTGGCGGTAACCGATGATGATCGGTTGGTGGTGAACCACCAATATCGCCATGGCGCGGGCTGTGTGCATCTGGAATTGCCGGGCGGCGTGATGGATACGGCGGATGCCGGGCCGGTTGAAGCGGGCTTGCGGGAATTGCGCGAGGAAACCGGTTTTGCCGCGCGCGGCTTTCGCCATATCACGAGCCTCAGCCCCAATTCGGCGACGCATACCAACCGCATTCATATCGTTTTGGCGGAAGGCGCTTATGCCGATGGCGTGCAAAGCCTGGATGCGGGTGAGGAAATCGCGGTGGAATTGCTGCCGCTGGCGGAAATCCCTGCGCTGATCGGCAGCGGCGCCTTTTTGCAATCATCGCATGTCGCCTCCCTGATGCTGGGGCTACAGGCTTTGGGGCGGATGCGTTTTGTATCCTTGGACAGCGCCGGCAGGTGAGGTCGGCCGGATCAGCGCCCGGGTCAGGTCACCCCGCCCAAAATAGCGCCTTGGCGGTTGGGCTTTTGCTTGCTGGCTTCTCGGTCTTCACCGGTGTGGATGCGGCTTCCAAGCTGCTGACGGAAAAATACCATACGCTTGAAGTCGCCTTTGGCCGCGCCGTGTTTCAGGTGCTACCGCTGCTGCTGATCATCGCCTGGCGTGGCCGCGCCGTGGTGAAAAGCGCCCATCCCGGGATGCAGACGCTGCGCGGCGCCTGCATCTTTGTCTGCACGCTGCTTTTCGTGCAGGGGTTGAGCCTGCTTGATCTCGCGGATTGCATCGCGCTGACCTATATCTCACCCTTTGTGGTGGTGCTGTTTTCTGTTTTCCTGCTCAAGGAAAAAGTGGATTGGCAGCGCTGGATCGCGGTGGTGATCGGCTTTCTTGGCATGCTGATTGTGCTGCGGCCAGGGACGGGCGTTTTTGGCCCGGCGGCGCTATGGCCGCTTTCTGAGGCCGTGCTTTGGGCCTTCGCGCTGGTGATCACGCGCATGATGCCGCGCGATGGCGCCATGACAACACTGATCTGGACTTCGGGGATGCAGCTTCTGTTGGCGGCGGCCTTTGTGCCGCTGGTCTGGCGCATGCCGGATGCGGCGGATATCCCGCTCTTTGCTGCGGCGGGCCTGTGCAATCTTCTCGGCCAGTTGTTGCTGATTTCAGCCTTTCGCCGCGCCCCGGCTTCGCTTTTGGCGCCTTTCAGCACCGTGCAGATTGTGGTCGCGGCATTGGTGGGGTGGCTTGTGTTTCACACCTTCCCAGATTTCTGGACCTGGGTGGGAACAGGCGTGATTCTGGCCGGCGGCTTGCTGGTGTGGTGGCGGGAACGGCAATTGCTGCGGCGCTAGTGCGTCCTTAAATGCGTTTGGCCGCTGCCACCGCCGCCTTGGAACCCGCGCCCACCACCCAGGCCCAGGCGCCGAGCACCGGGCCATAGGCGCGGCCTTCGCCGGCTTCGCGCGCCTCGTCACGGTGATGGATTTCTTCTTCCTGGCAATGGCGCAGCAGCGTTTGAAGGGGTGGGAAAAGCGCCTCCGCTTCAAGCCTGTCCAATTGCTGCTGGTAATGATGATCCACGAAGCTTTCCACCGCATCAATCGTGGCATAGACGGCGCGCGGGCCGAATATGGCGGGGATGGCGCCGGTCAGCCAGCCGGCGATACGCCAAATCGGCAAAAGCTTGCTGTGCTGATCCTGCGGCAGCAGGGCATTCAGCAAATCAAGATGCCCCTGTTCCGTCGCGCCATGCCGTTCAGCGAAGTCGCGAATGGTGGGGTCTTTGCAGAAAGCAAGAATGCCGCGATAGATCATCACTGCGCCGGTTTCCCCGGCATGGTCGGAACGCAATTCACCGATCAGCCAGGCGGGCATCTCGGCGATGGCGATATCGGGCAGGGCAGGGGCTATGGCATTCATCGCCCTGAAATGGCGCGCGGGCAGCGCGCGACAAGGGTTTGACCAATTGTCTGGTCGCATTTTCCGAGCCGCCAAGTGAGACCACTTGGCTTGAAAATGCTCTATTCCGCCGCAACCATAACACTACCGCGCTTTTCCCGCGCATGGCGCCAAAGTGCCAGCCCGCGATACACCCCATGCACCATCTTGCTGTAGGGCAGCGCGACAAACAGCGCCAAAACCAGGCCAAGATGCAAGGCCAGCATCACGCCCATCGCGCCGGTATGGCGCAGCACCAGCAGCAAAAGCCCTGTCGCACTCACCAGAAACAGCAAGGACAGCATGGCGTATTCACCGCCCACCAGGCGCTTGGCCACCGGCACCGGGTCTGTAATGATCTTCAGGCGGATCAAGCCGGCAGTGCCAAGGCAAAGTAGCACGCCCCCCCAGGTGCCAAACTGCACCGGTAGTGACCAGAAGGGATGCGGAGACCGCAGCCCCAGGAAATGATGATAGATCGCCCCGGTTGTGGTGGCGGCGAAGCACAGCATGAAGCCATAGAAAGCGGCCTGATGCAGCCAGCGCTTTTGGCTTGAGAAACTGTCATCCACATCATTGCAGCCATGCCCGCCACCGCCGAGGTTGCGGAGTGTCAGGATATCCACCGCCGCATCAACAATGGGCGCTGGTGCTGGCGCACCGCCGCCCACTTCGCGCCAATAGCGTATGCCGCCGATCAGCATGGCGATGATGGCATAACCGAAAGTGCCACCCGCCAGCGTCACCATCAGCCACATGGGGATCACGCGGAAGAAAGCGCCTTCACCGCGCTGCGCTGTGTAAAGGATGGAGGGATCAACCAAAGCCATGGTCAGCAGCAGCACCAGCGTGACGCCAAGCGCGGCGGCCAGCGTCACCACCGTGCCATTGCGTTCAAACAGCGTGCCCATGGCGCGCGGCCAGGCGTAATGCGCATAGGATTGGGCGCGAATTTCCGCGAAGGTGACGGGAAGATTGATGCCGAATTCATGCGGCGGCGCATATTGGCAGGCGTGGTAGCAGCCCTTGCAGCCATGGCACAGATTGGCCAGATGCGTCAGATCGCCTGTGGAAAATTCGCGCCGCATCGTCATGGCCGGGAAGACCGCGCAATAGCTTTCGCAATAGCGGCAGGAATTGCACACCGCCATGTGCCGGCGCGCTTCAGCGAGGGTTTCATTCTCCGGTAACATCAGCGCGCCCTGCCTTGTTCAATTGCGCACATTGCGTGCTGCCTCCTCACCCGCCAGCCGGCCAAACACGGTGCCGATCGTCATGCCAAAGCCCGCCAGATAGCCCTGGCCCAGAATATTGCCGGCCATGATCTCGCCCGAGGCGAACATATTCGCCGAAGGCTTGCCATCGGCCATGATGATGCGCGCACGGTCGCTCACCTTCACGCCAAGGAAGGTGAAGGTGATGCCGGGCTTGAGCGGGTGGCAGTAATAGGGCGGCGTATCAATCAGCCGCGCCCAATGGCTTTTGGGGGGCGTCAGCCCTTCCGTGCGACAATCATCGGGCTTCATGGGTTGGAAAGTGCCGGGGCGCACGGCGGCATTATAATCCGCGATCACTTTTTCCAACTTGCCGGCATCAATCCCCGCCATACCCGCAAGTTCCGCGATGCTATTGGCCTTATAGGGTGGGAAGACGCTTGGCAGGTAATTATGCAAGGCCTTGCTGTCGGTCACGGCAAAAGCAACCTGGCCTGGCTGCTGCGCGATCAGTCGGCCCCAGATGGCGTAGCGCTTGGGCCAGACATCCTCACCCTCATCATAAAACCGCTCGACATTGCGGTTCACCACCACCGCAAAGGGCACGCAATCCAAGCGCATGGCAAGGCCACCATCTTCCATCGGCGCGCGCGCATCATTGGCAACGGCGTGGAATTGCGTGGGGTCGCCCACTTCCTGCACGCCCTGATCCAGCAAATCCCGCAGCAAGCGGCCTTGCGCGTAAGGCGTGCCGCGAATCTGGAAATTATCCGCCGCATCGCCCCAGTATTTGCGCAGCCAATCGCGATTGGCCTGGAAGCCCCCCGCCGAGGCGATCAGCGCCTTGAAGCGTACCCGCTCCGGAAAGCCATGATGCGAAATCACCGCTTCGGTCGCAAAGCCATCCTGCACGTCAATATGTTGCACTTCGGTATCATACAGAATGCCAATGCCAAGCTGTTCGGCCGTGCGATACAGCGCATTGACCAGCGCCTTGCCGCCGCCCAGGAAAAACGCATTGGTGCGCGAAAGTGAAAGCGTGCCGGAAAGCGATGGCTGAAACACCACGCCGCAGGATTTCAGGAAATCCGGCGCATGTTGCGATGCGCGGATGCACATGCGCGCCAGATGCTCATCGGTTTTGCCGCCGGTCACGCGCAGCAGATCGTCCCAATATTCCTCTTCCAGATAGGTTTCGGTCAGCACATCGGTCGGCGCGGGATGCAGCGCGCGCAGGTTGCGCGTATGGCGGCTATTGCCGCCGCGCATGCTGCGCGGTGCGTGTTCCAGCAGCAATACGCTGGCCCCGGCCCGGCGCGCGGTAATGGCGGCGGAAAGCGCGGCATTGCCACCACCCGCAACCAGCACATCCCAGACCCGTGTCAGGTCCACCATGACGCTTCTTATCCTCAACCTTCTCCACCGCCATGTGTAAGAAGGAAACGCGGCTTGTCCAGATGGCGCGCTAAGTCGGCCCCTGATCCAGCCCGGCGCGGAGCGAACCATCCGGGTCCGCCAGCAGCCCTTCGCGCAGGAAAAGGTCAATCAGCGTCAGGTTCACGTTGAATTTGATGTCATCCGAATCCGCCACGGCTTCCAGCAGGCGGCGCGCGGGCCAAAGCTCGAACCGCTCCACCTCATCATCATTGGGCCGCGGGATCACGCCTTCGGGGATGTCCAGGTCATAGCAATGCAGCACGTCGCGCCTGAGCCCCTCATTATTCAGCAGAATATAGGAAACCCGCCCGACAGGCCGTGCCTGCGCTGCCAATTCCGGGGGCAGAGAGGCTTCTTCTCCCGCTTCTTTCACCAGGGTTTCTGCCGGCGTCAGCCCCGCCGGAATGCCGCCCGCGACCAGATTATCAAGCTGCCCCGGCGCCACGGCCTTGTGACGAGAACGAATGCCGACCCAGACATGCAGCCCATCGGCCCGGCGCACCAGGCCATTCATATGCACGCCTTGGGACATGACACCAAAGGCGGGCAGGGCGCCCCGATCCAGCCTGGCCAAAACCGGGCCGTCGCTGGTCTGGCGCACATCAAAGGCTTCGTTGCGGATACGCAGATAGCCACCCTCCGCCAGGCTGGGCAGCGCGGCGGCGAGCGCATCGCTGCGCGCCCCGCTGGTCTTCAGGCGGCCAGCCAAGGCCACGCCATGCTGATCGAAATGGAAATCGCGCGGGCGAAAGGTCAGCGCGCGGGCCAATTCAGGTGTCACGAATCCCACCTGCACGCCGCCCATATGAAAGCCAAGAAAGCCGGCGGGGGAGGCGATATTGTTGCAAGCGGCGATATGTCGGGTGAAGCGATCCATGCGCTTTTGTAGCATCATGGTTGCGGTGAGGGCGAGGTGACGGGGGCTTGCCCGGTAAGGCTGCCTTGGCCCATGACTGAGGCGATATGATCCCGCCCTCTGCCCCCAACCGCCCCAGCGCCGCCATTCCCTTCTCAGCCCTTGGCCGCATCGCGCCGCATCTTTGGCCGAAGGGCGAACCCATGCTGCGCCTTCGCGTGGTGGGCGCACTTTTGCTGCTTGCTGCCGCCAAGGCCGCGAATGTGCTGGTCCCCATCGCCTATGCCCGCGCGGTGGATGCGCTGGCGCCGCAATCCGGCGCCGGGGCGGTGGTGGCCGTGCCGGTCGCACTGCTGGTGGGGTATGGCTTGCTCCGCGTGATGGCCTCGGCGCTTGGGGAGCTGCGCAATGCCGTGTTTTCCAAGGTGCAGGCGCGCGCCGGGCGGCGCGTGGCCTTGGATGTGTTTCGCCATTTGCACGCGCTTTCCATGCGCTTTCACATGGACCGCGCAACCGGCGGGCTTTCGCGGGTGATTGAACGGGGCGTGCGCGGCATCGCGACATCGCTCAACTTCCTGCTGTTCAACATCATCCCGACCATTGTCGAGATTCTATTCGTCTCGGTCATTCTCTGGTGGATGTTCGCGGCGTCCTTCGCGCTGACCATGCTTGGCACCATCATCGCCTATGTCGCCTTTACGCTGATTTTCACCAATTGGCGGCTGCGTTTTCGCCGGCAGATGAACCAGACGGATGAGGAAGCGAATACCAAGGCGGTGGATAGCCTGCTGAACTACGAAACCGTCAAGTATTTCGGCAATGAAGCGCATGAATCACGGCGCTATGATGAAAGCATGACGCGCTATGAAAGCGCCTATGTCAAAAGCGAAACCACGCTGAATATGCTCAACGCCGGCCAGGCAACCATCATGGCGGTCGGGCTTACCATCACCATGCTGCTGGCCGGTCGCGGCATTGCCGATGGCAGCATGAGCATTGGCGATCTGGTGATGGTGAATACCTATCTGATCCAGCTTTATCAGCCGCTGAACATCCTTGGCTTCGCCTATCGCGAAATCAAGCAGGGGCTCACGGATATGGAGCAGATGTTCGCCCTTTTGGACGTGCCCGCCGAAGTGCGCGATGCGCCGGATGCAGCGCCGCTGGCACTTGGGGCCGGTGAAATCCGCTTTGAGGATGTGCGCTTTGGCTATCGGCCGGATCGTGAGATTCTGAAAGGCATTTCCTTCACCGTGCCGCCGGGGCGGATGCTCGCGATTGTGGGGCCAACGGGGGCGGGGAAATCCACCATTTCGCGTTTGCTGTTTCGTTTTTATGATGTGACGGGCGGGCGCGTTTTGGTGGATGGGCAGGATGTGCGTGGCCTCACGCAACATAGTCTCCGCGCCGCGATTGGCGTGGTGCCGCAGGATACCGTGCTGTTCAATGACACCATCCGCTACAACATCGCCTATGGCCGTCCGGGCGCCACCGATGCGGAAATCGAAAACGCGGCGCGGCTTGCCCAAGTGCATGATTTCGTCACGCGCCTGCCCGATGGTTACGCAACCCGTGTGGGCGAACGTGGCCTGAAGCTCTCGGGTGGGGAAAAGCAGCGGGTGGCCATTGCGCGCACCATTCTCAAAGACCCGCGCCTGCTGATTTTGGATGAGGCGACCAGCGCGCTTGATACCCGCACCGAACAGGAAATTCAGGCGGCGCTCCGCGATGTGGCGCGCAACCGCACCACGCTGGTGATCGCGCATCGGCTTTCAACGGTGGTGGAGGCGGATGAGATCATTGTGCTGCAGGAAGGTGCCATTGCCGAACGCGGCACCCATGGCGCGCTGATCGCCGCCGGCGGGCTTTACGCCGATATGTGGCGCCGCCAATCGGAAGCCATGGCGGCCGCCGAGGCCGCCGCCCGCGCCCAGGCCGAGGCTGATTTGGAAATGCCCCGCCAGCGCCCCAATGCCGCCCCCCCTTCCCCTGGACCCTGAGCCTTCCTATCTGCCTGTTACATTCAGGAGTAGCCCATGCAGATGGACCCGGAGGGCATCGCGCCCGAGGATTTGAGCCATGCCGGTTCGGTCGTGGACAAGGCGATCGAATATATGATGGAACAGCAAATCCAGCCGATTTCCATCGCATCCGCCCTGCTGGGCGGGGCGCTTGGGGTGCTGACCCGGACCTTGGATGACCGCGCCGTGGCCGGGGTGCTGCGCCAGGCGCTGGCTTCGGTTGAAAGCGGCGAATTTAGCGCCAAACCGCCGGCTTGATACTTGACGCGCGCAAGACTTCCCGCCAAAAGCGTCGCTTCACGATGAACCTGCGCGCAGGCTATCTTGCGCGCCTTTATGTTTGGATTTCCGCTATGTCTCGCCGCTGCGTCATTACTGGCAAGGGTGTTCTGGCAGGTAACAATGTCAGCCACGCGAACAACAAGACCCGCCGTCGCTTCCTGCCCAATCTGCAGGAAAGCTCCTTCTGGTCGGAAATCCTGGCCGCGCCGGTGAAGCTGCGCCTTTCCACCAATGGCATCCGCACGGTGGAGCACAATGGCGGGCTTGATTCCTTCCTGCTCGGCACGCCGGACCGCAAGCTGACAGTGGATGCCATTGTGCTGAAGCGCCGCCTGGAACGCGCCCAGGCCGCCAAGGCCGCCTGAAGCCTTTTTCTACCAGGCTATCGTGACCCGCGGGGGGCAGCTTCCGCGGGTTTTTGTTTGCCTATCTGGCGCCCCGCTGCCGCTCAATCTCCCGCCAGCGGGCCACGTTGCGGTTATGCCCGTCCAGCGTTTCGGCGAAGGCATGCCCGCCCGACCCATCCGCGACAAAATAGAGGAAATTGCTGGTTGCGGGCCGTGTGGCAGCGCGGAGCGAATCGCGCCCCGGATTGGCAATTGGCCCCGGCGGCAGGCCGCGATTGCGATAGGTATTGAAGGGGCTGTCGCGGTCCAGATCAGCCCGCGTAATGGGCCGATCCAAGGCCGCCCCCCCCAAAGCCGCATAAACCACCGTCGGGTCCGATTGCAGCGGCATATTGCGCCTGAGGCGATTGATGAAGACCGAAGCGACCAAGGCGCGCTCATCCGCTTGGCCGGTTTCGCGTTCGATGATGGAAGCGAGGATCAGCGCTTCCCGCGCGCTGCGCAGCGGCAGATTGGGCGCGCGGTCGCGCCAGGCTTCGGCCAGCGCGGCATTCATCGCGGCCTGGGCGCGGCGGATCAGCGCGGCGCGACTATCGCCCCATTCAAAGGCATAGGTCTCAGGCAGGAAGCTGCCCTCGGGGATGGGTTCGGCCTCGCCCATCAGACCCTCTGTCTTGTCCAAAAGCGCCTGGATTTGCAGGGCGGAAAGCCCTTCCGGGATGGTCACACGGCGCTGGACGGGCCGCGCCTCGCGCAGGATATCGAGCACCTGCTTGAGTGACGCACCCGCAGGAAAGGCGAATTCCGCCGCGCGCAGCGGCCCCGCAGCCTTGGTGAGCTGGCTTGCAATCAGGAAATGCCGTGCATCGGCGATAATGCCGGCTTCCTTGAGCGCACCGGCAATCGCCTCGGTCCCGCCGCGCGGGATGACCACGGCGCGCTCAGCGGCTAGCGGTCCGGGGGCTTCGTAGACCTCGCGCGCCCATTTGGCTGCGGCGCCAAGCCCGATCAGCAAGGCTAGAATGAGGCCAAGCAGGATAAGCGCCACCCGCCCGCGGCGTTTGCGCGGTGCGGGGGTGGTTTCAGTCATGCCTGGTTACGGGGCGCCACGGAAAATGATGCTGGCATTCGTGCCGCCAAAGCCGAAGGAATTGGACAGCGCGATATCAATCTTGCGCGGCTGCGCTTCCTTCGCCACGCGGTCAATCGCGCTTTCACGCGATGGCTTTTCCAGATTGAGCGTGGCAGGGGCCACCTGGTCGCGGATCGCAAGAATGGAGAATATCCCCTCAACCGCACCAGCCGCGCCAAGCAAATGCCCGACCGCCGATTTGGTGGAAGACATGGCAAGCCCGCGCGCGGCATCGCCCCAAAGCCGTTCCACCGCTTCCAATTCCAGATCATCCCCAAGCGGCGTGGAGGTGCCATGGGCATTCACATACTGGATTTGCTCCGGCGTGATGCCGGCGCTGGCGAGTGCTGCCTTCATGGCGCGGAAGGCGCCATCATGGCCCTCGGCCGGGGCCGTGATGTGATAGGCATCACCGCTCATGCCATAGCCGATCACCTCGCCGTAAATCTTGGCGCCACGCGCCTTGGCGTGGTCCAATTCTTCCAGCACCAAAACGCCGGCACCTTCGCCCATGACAAAGCCATCGCGCGCTTCATCCCAGGGGCGGGACGCGGCGGTTGGATTGTCGTTAAAGCTGGTCGAAAGCGCACGCGCGGCGCAGAAGCCGGCCATGCCGATTTCGCCCACGGCGGCTTCCGCCCCGCCAGCGACCATCACATCGGCATCACCCAGCGCAATCAGGCGTGCGGCGTCACCCAAGGCATGCACACCGGTGGCGCAAGCCGTCACCACGGAATGGTTCGGGCCCTTGAAGCCATAGCGGATGGAAACCTGGCCGGAAGCCAGGTTGATCAGTGCGGACGGAATGAAGAAGGGTGAAATGCGCTTGATCTTGCCTTGCAGGATCAGGGAAGCGGCTTCCTGAATGGTTTCCAGCCCGCCAATGCCAGACCCGATCATCACGCCCGTGCGGCAGCGCTGATCCTCATCCTGCGGCACCCAACCGGAATCGACCACCGCTTCATCCGCCGCGACCATCGCGAATTGGATGAAGCGATCCATCTTTTTCTGATCCTTGATCGGGATCCATTCATTGATGTCGAGCCCACCTTCAGCCTTCATGCCCGCGGGGATTTGACCCGCGATGCGCGCCGGCAGGCCAGAAGCATCAAAGGATTGAATGGCAGCGATGCCGGAATGGCCGGCGAGCATGCGCTTCCACACATGCTCAACACCAACCCCCAGCGGGCAGGCAATGCCCATGCCCGTCACGACAACGCGACGCGGCGCAAAACCCTTGTGGAACACGCGCGTTTCCCCGTTGGATCAGCGAAGGGGCGCTCAGGCGCCCTTGTGCTTTTCGATATAGTCGATCGCGTCCTTCACGGTCGTGATCTTTTCCGCGGCATCATCCGGGATTTCCACGCCGAAGGCTTCTTCGAACGCCATCACCAGTTCAACCGTGTCAAGGCTATCCGCGCCCAGGTCATCAATGAAGGATGCCTCAGTGGTCACCTTCGCTTCTTCGACGCCAAGGTGTTCGACCACGATCTTCTTGACCTTCTCGGCGGTATCGCTCATCGCGTAACTCTCCATTTGGCGGGGCTTGGCCCGCGCTCCCCAAAACAATGCGGCTGGCTGCCTGATGGCCTGGGACTCGCGCCCCACCCCGCCCGGCGGCGTCGCCTTAACATAGGCGAGAGGCGGGGCCTAGAGCATTTTCAAGCCAAGTGGAACCACTTGGCGGCTCGGAAAATGCGATCAAAACACTGCCTGATGCGTTATTGCTGCATTTCCGCAGCGAGAAGGCATCAGGCTGGAGTTGGGGATTTGGTCAAGATTCCTTCGGCTGGAGATACTTCCTCAGCTTGCAGCGTAAAGATACATCGGCAGTGGCTGGGTCTCATCCGTGACCGAGGTTACCCCCGGCACCCCCTCCGCCAGAACCCTCAGGCCCCGCTTAATGGCGTCAGAGCGGGAGAAGCCGTGGAAGGTCACCGCGCCATCCTTCACATCCACCATGATGTAATAGGTATCGGCCCAGGGTTCCTTGCGCATGGCGGCCAGCACGGCGGCGCGGATGCGTTCATCGGGGATGCCCTCGGCCTTTTCCGGGGGCAGCAACAGGGCATGGAGCAGATCGGCCCGGCTGATGATGCCGCGCAGCCGGCCTTCGGCGACCACCAGCACGCGGCGAATGCCATGCTGTTCCATGACCTGCGCCACATGAGCCGCCGTGGCATCCGGTTCTACCGTGATCAGCTTTTCCGTCATGATATCGCGCGCCGTGGCGCCATGGGTGCGCGCGTAATGCTCAGCGCCACGGGCGGGGTCGCCGAAAAGCCCGCTGAACCAGGAAGCGGGCTTGTCTTCCTCACCCGCCAGGCGGCGGATCAGGTCTGCCTCAGTCACCATGCCAAGCAGGGCGCCATCGGCGGCGAGCACCGGCACGGCGGAAATGCCGCGATCCGCGAGCAGCCGCGCCATGGCGATCACCGGGGTTTCGGGCGGCACGGTGACGATGTCGGTAGTCATCAGATCGCGGGCGGTGAGTGTGGACATGGCGTATTCCTCCTGATTCTGCGGCCTCGATATCCGATTTCGCCCCGCTATTTCTTGACGCAGGTCAATGGTGCAGGAGTTCTCGCAACCCATGGGCGAATATGCGAAGCTAAGCGCATGAAGGCGGCGTCATTGATATTGGCCCTGATGCTGGGCGGCTGTGGAACGCTGGGGGGCGCGGGGCTGATCGGCAGCGCCCCGCCGGCGGGCCAAATGGTCCCGCCCGAACAATTGGCGCCCCTGGCCACGCCGCCGCCAGGCCGGTCGCTTTGGGCCGAACTTGGCCAGGATGCGGGCCCGGCGCGCCTGGTGCGCGAAGAAGGGCCGCGCCGCTTCTGGCGCATGGATCAGGGCTTTGTCTTTGTGACCGAGGGCGCCCGAGTCGTCGCGACCGCGGGGCTGCCGACCATGCTGCTGGCCAGCGCGCCGATTGGCGAGGACCCGCTGCGCCGGGCCGCCCCCCTTGGTCGGGCGACGCTTCGTGTGGCGCATAGTTTTGATCTGTCCGGCGCCGAGGGACGCCCGGAACAGATGCGCTTTGGCCAAGTGGTGCAATGCCGGATCGAGGCCGAGGCGCCCGCCATTGGCGGCCTGATTGAGCGCGTCGAAATTTGCGAGGGTGCCGCGTTCTTCACCAATCGCTTCTGGTTCCGCGCCACTGATCGCGCGCTGATCCGTTCAGAACAATGGATCGGGCGCGATGTGCCGCCGCTTCGGCTGGAAGTGGCAATGGCGGGGCGTTAACTGGACGCCGCCGGTGGCTCTGGCGCTGCGCTTGCCGTTTGCGCCGGGTGTTTTTCTTCCAGCACCAGCTTTTGATGCGGGTAGGGGATTTCGATCCCGAGTTCATCAAAGCGCCGCTTGATGCGCCGGTTCATCTCCCGCGCAACCGCCCAGCGTTGCGATGGTTCGGTCTTCAGCCGCACGCGCATGACAACGCCGGAATCGCCCAGCCGATCCACGCCCATCACATCCAGATCATCGCGGATCACGGGACGCCAACGCGGATCCTGGCGCATTTCAGCGGCAATCCCCCGCAATGTTTCCGCCACTTCATCGGTGTCTTCGCGGTAATCAACGCTCACATCCACCACGGCAAAGGCGAAATCGCGCGTCTGGTTCGTCACGCTGGTGACCGCGCTGAAGGGAATGATGTGCAGGCTGCCATCCACAGCGCGGAGCTTGATGGACCGGACGGAAAGCTGTTCCACCACACCGCTGAGGCCGCCCAATTGCACCACATCCCCAACGGCCACCGCGTCCTCAAACAACAGGAAAAGGCCATTGATCACATCCTGCACCAGCTTTTGGCTGCCGAAACCGACCGCGATACCAACAACACCGGCACCAGCGATGAGGGGGGCGACATTCACACCGATTTCAGTGAGTACTGAAAGGGCGACAAAAACCAGGATCACCGCCATCAGCGCCGTGCGCAGCATTGGCAAAAGCGTGCGTACCCTGGCACTTTGCGCTGCCTTGGCATCGCGTGAAAGGGTTTGGAGATGGCGCTGGATGGCCGCGTTGATCCCTTCCCACACCACCAGCGCCAGCGTGATGGTGAGCGCGATGGACACCAGGGACGACACCAACCTGTTCCCAAGCTTGCCATGGCCGAACCAGGCAAAGGCCTCCAGGCCCCAGCTTTCCAGCAAGAAAAGCAGGGCGATGCCGCCAATCGTCATGCTCGCGCTGCCCTTCAATACCGGCAGATAGCGATTGGCCCGCGCTTCCAGCCCCGGGTAGCGCGCGGATAAATCGGGCGTGATGCGAAAGGCGCGCTGAATCACGCGGCGGATCGCCATATCCGCGAATTTGGCAACCGAGAGAATGACGATGGTGCTGAAGGAAACCCTGATCAGCCGCCAGAAGCCCTGATCGATTTCTAGCGCCCAGACCCCCCAAGCCGCGATCAGCCAGGCGATCGCCACCAAATGCCAGATATCGGCGGCACGGTCGCGCAGCATGCGAAAGAAGCGCCGCGCACGGTCAGGTTTTTCCTCTTCCGCCAATTCCGGCGCGCGCAACACATCCGAAACCGCCTGGCGGTTCTGCAGAATGATAATCACCAGGAACAGCGTGATCAGCAGCAGTGCAACGCGCAGAATGGAATCATAGGCAGACCAGGGCAGACCGAATTGCAACCCCGCTTCGGCGGAGGCATAACTTGCCACCAACACCACGACGACCCGCCTGAGCCATATGGTGGCATAGGCGGCGGTTTCGTCTGTCACCGGCAGGATGCGCAGATGTGTTGACGCCGGCGAGAACAGCATCCGCGCCAAAGCCATGATCATGCGTGAGAAAATATAGGCGTTATTCGCCGTTAGCATCACAAGCTGCGTTGTGGGCAAAGGCCGCACGGCGCCGATGAGCCCATAGGACACCAACGCGAAGGCCAGGATTGGCACCAAATCCAACCCCAACCGACCGAGGACCAAAGGCACGCGTCGCAGCCGCGCCAGTCCACTGGCATCGGGTGGCGCATGGGCATCCAACCATTCCCTGGGCCTGCGCAGCGCGGCAGTGGTGGCCCATTCGGCGATAAGGCCAAGTCCCAATACCAGCAGCAATTTCCAGGAAGCATCAAGGACGCGGGTATGGGTGATTTGATCGCGTGCCAAGGATGTCAGCCAGGCAAGCACTGCCGGCAAATCGGCGATGGCTTGAACCGTTGCCACCAGGTGATTCGAAAACGCCGCCAAGCGTTGTGATGCGCCTTGGAGCAATTGCGCGCCAAGCGTATTGGGGGCGAGCAAGGCGGGTTCGGTGCCGGAATTGGCTTGCGGCGCTTCGGTTTCCGCTTCCGGTGCGGCAGCGCGCAGCGCCCGAACCAATTCGGCGCGGCGGGTATCATCCTGCAAAATCTTGAGCAGCGCTTCGATCTCTGGCGAGACAGCGGTAGCGGCTGGCGTGGTGGCCGGCTGTGGTTGCGTCACGGGATTGCCTGGTTCGGGCTGCGCCAGCGCCTGACCCGTCAGCAGCGCAAAGCCGAACATCAAGGCAACAAGCCGAATTCCCTGAAAAATGCTCATGGCAAGCTTCGGAGCCTATTGCCGGGCGCGGGTCAAGTCTTTCCCCCGCGCCGATTGCGGGGAAGGGGCAGCGCCGTTACACCGCGCGCATGTTGGCTTCCCCTTCCGTCTGGACCGTCATGATTGCCCTTTTGGGGACGCATCTGGCGGGGATGGGCGTTTTCCTGACGGTACCTGTGCTGGCGCCGGAGATTGCGGCGGAACTCGGCATCGCGGCATCGCTCGCCGGGGTGCATACGGCGCTGGTTTATCTGGGGGCCATGGTGTCAGGGCCTTTGGCGGGGGCCTTCATTCATCGCTTTGGCGGCATTCGGGTCTTGCAGGTGGGGATGCTGATTTCCGCCTTTGGCATCGCGCTCGCCATGCTGGGCCATCCGGTAGCGCTTTTCGCCTCGGCAGTGATTGCTGGGCTCGGCCATGGGCCAGTGACGCCGGCGGGCAGCCATTTGCTGGCAGCCCGCACCCCGGCGCGGCGGCGGGGCTTGATCTTCAGCCTGAAGCAATGCGGCGTGCCGGCGGGTGCGATGCTGCTTGCCGCCGCCGTGCCGCCCATTGCGGTGGCGGCGGGATGGCGCCAGGGGGTGGTGGCGGTGGTGGTTTTCCTCGTTTTTTCAGCGTTTTGCCTGCAGCCGCTTCGCGCTGCGCTTGACGCCGAGCGCAATCCCAAGGCCGCCATCCGTGGGCTTGGGCAGGTCTGGGGGGCGGCGGCGTCCAGCCTTGGCTTGCTCCGCCAATTCCCGGTGCTGCGGCGCATGACGATCATGTCGGCGCTTTATGGCGTTTCCCAATTCTGTTTTTCGACGTTTTTCGTGGTGTTTCAGGTGGCAAGCCTGGGGGCATCGCTGACCGAGGCCGGCATGCGTCTGGCTCTGGCCCAGGCGGCGGGGGTGGCGGGGCGCGTGCTTTGGGGGGTGGTCGCGGACCGCACGGGCGCGGCGCCGGTCTTTACCGGGCTTGGCATTGGCGCGGCGGTGGCCGGTTTGGCGCTGTTATTGGCTGGTCCGGATTGGCCGGGCCTGATCATTATTCTGGCCGGGATGCTGATGGGCGCCACCGCAATAGGGTGGAACGGCGTCTTTCTGGCGGAAATGGCGCGGTTGGCGCCGGCGGGGCAGGTGGGCGGCACCACGGCGGCGGCGGGCTTTGTCTTTGGCCTTTCCATGCTGGTGGCGCCCCCCTTCTTTTCCCTGCTGGTGGATCTGACCGGCGGCTATGAGGCTGGCTTCGCGCTTTGCGTCATCACCGCGCTGATTGGCGCAGCGCTGGCCTGGTCCGTGCGCGATGGGGCTGTATCCCGCCCATGAAAGGGGGTAGGCTTAAAGAATGACGACGATCCTCATTATTCTGGTTGCGCTGGCCATGCTGGCCACGGTTGGTGTGCTGTTCGCTGGGATTCTCGGCATGGCGGGCGGTAAGGCGAACCCCAAAACCGCCAATTGGCTGATGCGCTGGCGCATCATTTTCCAATTCATCGCAGTCGGTCTATTCGTCATTCTGCTTTTGCTGTTGCGCGGCTGACTTGGTCGTATTTTCCGAGTCGCCAAGTGAAGTCACTTGGCTTGAAAATACTCCGCCCTGCCTTGCCCCGCCCGGCGTCGGGCTTTAATAGACAAAAAGCCGGGTGAGGGGTCAGAAGAACCCCGCGCGCGGCATTCCGGCGCCACACGGCCCCCCATTTCCTGAAGGCTATGGTTGCATCATGAAGCTTCTGGTCCCCGTCAAGCGGGTGGTGGATTACAACGTCAAGGTCCGCGTGAAGGCGGATGGCACGGGCGTTGAAACAGCCAATGTCAAAATGTCCATGAACCCCTTTGACGAAATCGCGGTGGAAGAAGCCGTGCGGCTGAAGGAAAAGGGTGTCGCCACGGAAATCATCGCGGTTTCCGCAGGCCCCGCCGTGGCGCAGGAACAGATTCGCACGGCGCTCGCCATGGGGGCCGATCGCGGCATCCTGGTGGAGCATGATGGCGTGCTGGAACCGCTTGCGGTGGCCAAGATTCTGAAGGCGATCATCGCCAAGGAAGCGCCGGATCTGGTGATCCTGGGCAAGCAGGCGATTGATGATGACATGAACGCCACCGGTCAGATGCTGGCGGCGCTGATGGGCTGGCCGCAGGGCACTTTCGCATCCAAGGTTGAGGTCGCCGATGGCGCGCTGAACATCACGCGCGAAGTGGATGGTGGCTTGGAAAAGCTGGCGCTGAAGCTGCCGGCCATCATCACCACGGATTTGCGGCTGAATGAACCGCGCTATGCGTCGCTGCCGAACATCATGAAGGCACGCAAGAAGCCGATTGAAACCGTGAAGCCCGCTGATCTGGGTGTTGACCCCGCGCCGCGCCTGACGGTGCTTAAGGTGGAAGAACCGCCCAAGCGCCAGGCCGGCAAGAAGGTGGGTTCCGTGCAGGAACTTGTTGAAAAACTGCGCAATGAAGCGAAGGTGATTTGACCATGGCGGTGCTTGTTCTTGCCGATCATCAGGACGGCGCGCTTTCTCAGCCAACCCGCAGCACGGTTGCCGCCGCCGCCAAGCTTGGCGATGTGCATGTGCTGATCGCGGGTGGCGCGACCGGCCCCGCCGCTGCCGCCGCCGCCAAGCTGCCATCGGTGGCGAAGGTGCTGACCGCAGAGGCTGACATCTACGCCAATGGCCTGGCTGAGCCCATGGCCGCCTTGCTGGTGGCTTTGGCGCCTGGCTATTCCCATTTGCTGGCCCCGGCTTCTGCCGGTGGCAAGAATGTCATGCCGCGCGCTGCCGCTTTGCTGGATGTGCAGATTCTGTCTGACATTTCCGATGTGGTGGATGCCGATACCTTTGTCCGCCCGATCTATGCCGGCAATGCCATGGCAACGGTGAAATCCGCCGATGCGAAGAAGGTGATTACCGTGCGCGCCGCGTCCTTTGATCCCGTCCCCGCCGAAG
>JBIKXA010000267.1:0-3133 GCA_044356015.1 Roseomonas sp. | reverse complement strand
AACGCCACGCGCAATGCGGGCGAAATGATCAACAAGCTTACGCTGAATTACAACCGCACACGTCAAGCGAACATCACCCGAGAGCTGATTGAAATCATCTCCGGCGCTGAAGCGCTTTAAGAAGGGATCGCTGCCATGAAGAATAATGTTGGTCAGGTGACGCAGGTGCTTGGTGCCGTGGTGGACGTTCAGTTCCCCGCCGAGCTGCCCTCGATCATGAACGCGCTTACGCTGCAGATCGGCGAGCAGAAGCTCGTCCTTGAAGTGGCGCAGCATTTGGGCGAACGCACCGTGCGCTGCATCGCCATGGACACCACTGATGGTCTGGTGCGTGGTACCCAAGTGGTTGACACGGGCGCCGGCATTTCCGTGCCGGTGGGCCCGGGCACGCTGGGGCGCATCCTGAACGTGATCGGTGAGCCGATTGATGAGCGCGGCCCGGTGCCCGCCACCATGCATTACCCCATTCACCGCGAAGCGCCGTCCTTTGACGAACAGGCGACAAGCGCGGAGATTCTGGTCACCGGCATTAAGGTGATTGACCTGCTGGCCCCTTACCTGAAGGGCGGCAAGATCGGCCTTTTCGGCGGCGCCGGCGTGGGCAAGACCGTGACCATTCAGGAACTGATCAACAATATCGCCAAGGGCCATGGCGGCGTTTCTGTGTTTGCCGGCGTGGGTGAGCGTACGCGTGAAGGTAATGACCTGTATCACGAAATGATTGATGCCGGCGTCATCAAGCTTGGCGATGGCAATACCGAAGGCTCCAAGGTGGCGCTGGTTTATGGCCAGATGAATGAACCGCCGGGTGCGCGCGCCCGCGTGGCACTTTCGGGCCTTTCCATGGCGGAATATTTCCGTGATGAGCAGGGCCAGGACGTTCTGTTCTTCATTGATAACATCTTCCGCTTCACCCAGGCCGGCGCGGAAGTGTCTGCGCTGCTGGGCCGCATTCCTTCAGCGGTGGGCTATCAGCCGACGCTGTCCACCGATATGGGTGCGCTGCAGGAACGCATTACCTCCACCAAGAAGGGTTCGATCACCTCGGTGCAGGCCATCTACGTGCCCGCCGATGACTTGACCGACCCGGCGCCCGCGACGTCCTTCGCACATTTGGACGCAACCACGGTGCTTAATCGTTCGATCGCGGAACTTGGCATCTTCCCGGCGGTTGACCCGCTCGACTCCACTTCTCGCGCCATGGACCCACGTGTGGTTGGTGCTGACCATTATAACACGGCGCGCGAAGTGCAGAAGATCCTGCAGACCTATAAGTCGCTGCAAGACATCATCGCCATCCTGGGCATGGATGAGCTTTCGGAAGAAGATAAGCTGATCGTGGCGCGCGCTCGCAAGATCCAGCGCTTCCTGAGCCAGCCCTTCCATGTGGCTGAAGTCTTCACCGGCACGCCGGGCGTCTTCGTGAAGCTGGAAGATACCATCCGGTCCTTCGCCGCCATCTGCCGTGGCGATTATGACCACCTGCCGGAAGCGGCCTTCTACATGGTCGGCACGATCGAAGACGCCGCGAAGAAGGGCGAAGAAATGAAGGCGGCGGCCTGATCACCATGGCGAGTTTCCAACTCGAACTCGTCTCACCGGAAAAGCTGCTGCTTTCCCGCGCGGTAGAGATGGCGGTGATCCCGGCAGCGGAAGGCGAGATGGGCGTGCTTGCTGGCCATGCGCCCATGATCGTCGCTTTGCGCGGCGGGGTGATTTCCGTGCGTGAAGGCGGTCAGGTGACGGAACAGCTTTTCGTCGCCGGCGGCTTTGCCGAAGTGGCGCCGGATCGCGTGACAATCCTGGCGGATGAGGCAACACCGCTTGCCTCTCTGTCCAAATCCGAAGCCGAGCAGCGTCTGGCAGAGGCCGAGAAAGCTTTCTCCGCTGCGGCAAATGAAACGCCGGAAAAGCGCGAAGCTGCCATGGCGCGCGTGCTTTCGGCGCGGGCCATGGTTGCAGCGGCTTTGGCGGCCTGACAGGTTATCAAAATGCAAGTTTCAGCGGGCGGTCCTTGGGCCGCCCGTTTGTTTTTGGGCGGGTTGCGCGCAAGCCTGCCTTGAAACCGCCGCATCTTGGCACAAAAACATAGGCAGGAAGGGCCGCGAAGGCCCGTCATGGCAAGGCGCTCGGGGCAGGTTCATGAAGCATTGGCATATTGATGAGGTTGGTTGGGATCGTTTCGATCCTTCCAAGGTTGATCCCGAGATTGTGCCGCTGATAAAGGCCGCCGCCATGGTGGAGCGCAATGCGGCCGATTACGTCACCTACCTCACGCGCGTTTTCGCCGATGATCCCGATTTCTGTGCGGCTGCCGAGCATTGGGGGGTCGAGGAAACCCAGCATGGCGATGCGCTTGGCCGTTGGGGCATGTTGGCTGATCCCGCCTGGGATTTTGCCGCGGCCTTCGAACGTTATCGCAAAGGGTATCAGATTCAACTGGATGCGGAAGCTTCCATTCGTGGCAGCCGTACCGGGGAATTGATCGCGCGCTGCATGGTGGAAACCGGGACCAGCAGCTATTACACCGCGCTTGGTGATGCCACGGAGGAACCGGCGCTGAAGCAGGTCTGCCGCCTGATCGCTGCCGATGAATACCGCCACTTCAAGCTGTTTTACGATCATATGAAGCGCTATTTGGCGCGGGAGAATCTGTCCTTCTCCAAACGCCTGCGCGTGGCGCTTGGCCGCATTGGGGAGACGGAGGATGATGAGCTCGCCTTCGCCTTCCACAGCGCCAATGAGCCTGAGGGCATGCCTTACGATCATGAACGCTGCACCACTGCCTATATGGGGCGCGCGATTGGGTTTTATCGCTTCCGGCATATCGAACGCGGCATGGGGATGATCTTCAAGACCATCGGGCTTGAGCCGCGCGGGCGGGTTTCCGACCTGGCGGCCAAGGCTTCCTGGCGGCTGCTGCAATGGCGGCGGGAGAAGTATCGGGCGGCGCTCATGAAATACGCCGATGAAGCTGCGGCGCCTTTGAAGCTGGCGGCCTGAACGGGGCCATACCCAAAGCCATAAAACGCGCGCCGGATGCATTCAGCATCTTGTCGGCAGTCGCAAAATAAAGGAATGAACGGGCCTTGTTCGCCCTTGGGGCCGCGCATGTTCTTGTTGCATGGCAGGC
>JBIKXA010000127.1:0-11108 GCA_044356015.1 Roseomonas sp. | reverse complement strand
GACACGCGCGATTTGCAGGCCTGGAAATCCGGGCGCTTGTTGCGCCTGGCGGGGCTGGTGCTGATGCGCCAGCGCCCCGGTTCCGCCAAGGGCGTGATTTTCATCACCATTGAGGATGAACACGGCACCGCCAATCTGGTGGTCTATACGGATGTTGCCGCGCGGGACCGTCGTGCCTTGCGCGGCGCGCGGTTGTTGGAAGTGGAAGGAAGGGTGGAGCGTGAGGATCGCCACGCTGAAGTGCCGATCATCCATGTGATTGCGCGGCGCCTGATGGATCGTTCCGATCTGCTGGAAGGGCTATTGCGGGAAGCAGGTTCGACATGGGCCGAGGCAGCACTTGGCCGCGCCGATGAAATCCGCCGCCCGCAGGATGATCGCCGCCCGCCGCGGGCCAAATTGCCCGCGAGCAGGGATTTTCGATAATCTTCGGCTTTTCGTCGGAGAATCTGAAAAAATAGATTTTACACTGTAAAAGAAAGGGTTCGAATTGAGCAAACTCAGCAGATATCGCACATGTTTACAATTTGCTCCTATTATACAAATATGATGAATACGGAAATATCGCCATCGCGCGAACGCGCCAGTTACCTGGAGATTTATCAGAATCCTTGGAGCCTAGCGAGGAAAGGATACGGAAATGCCTTATGACTACGTGATCAGCACCAGAAAGATTGTCAATGCCGCCTTTACCGAGAGCCCTGGTCCGGTCCGTTATTTGCGCGTCCCGACCACTGCGGATGCGGCATTGCCAGCCCATGCGACAAGCAGCGAGGGGGATATTGCCCGCTGGATTGACGAAGTGATAGGTCTTGCCGATGGCGATATGAACCCGAATTCCATCAGTGAACGTGGCGATATTCTTATTTTCCTCCATGGATACAACAATACACCGGCGAGCATATTATGGCGCCAACGCCGTCTTTATGAAGATTTGAAAGCAGAAGGTTGGCGAGGAATCGTCATCGGGTTCGATTGGCCTTGCGACAAGAATACCCTGAATTATCTTGAAGACCGCGGGGATGCGGCTGCCGTTGCGGTGGAATTGGTGCGCGGTTGTGTGAAGCGCCTTGTCAAGAGACAGCGCCGTGACTGTGAAACCAATATTCACCTGATTGGGCATTCAACTGGCGCCTATGTGATCATGGAGGCCTTTGCCCAGGCTGAAAAGCTTGGCGAATTATTCAAGAGCTCCTGGCGTATTGGCCAAGTCGCCTTCATCGGGGGGGATGTGGCGGCCCGCAGCCTGTCCCAAGGGGATGGCTGGTCCGCTCCGATGTTTCGTCGCATCATGCGCTTGACGAATTATACCAACCCCTATGATGCCGCGCTTGGTGTTTCAAATGCCAAACGGCTTGGAACCGCGCCACGGGCCGGGCGCGTAGGAGCGCCGGACGATCCTGATCCTAAGGTCTCGGATGTTGATTGCGGCCCCTATTTTTCAACGCTGGACCCAGATAAATCAGTCTTTGCGAAGGGGGCCAATTTCACGCATTCCTGGCATATCGGAGATCGCGTTTTTGCACGGGATCTTGCCATGACCCTTGAAGGGGCCATTGATCGCCGCGCCATTCCGACACGACAATTCAGGGAGGGCCGGCTTATACTTTGCGATCAACCTAGGCCAGCTTACATGCATGCGTGGAATATCCGGGCTGATGCTGATGGCAAACCCACGCCTGCGCCTTGAAGCTTTGCCGCGGATGATGCCCGTGGCACTTTGTCTTTAAGTCAGGGCTGATCACATGGGCTAAAGGGAAACGCCTACTGCCAAAGGCGTGTATCCTTTTGTCCAAGGGCCTCCCAGGCTTGGCGCATGCCATCTATTTCAACACAAAATCCTTCAGCACTTCCGGCTTAAATGCCAGACCATGGCCCGGCGTTTCCGGTGCGGTAATCATGCCATTGGCGATTTTGGGCAGGCTGATGAAGACATCATCCAATAGCCCCATTTGTTCCGCCCAAATGCCATTCGGGATGCTTGCCAGCAGATGCACATTCAATTCCGGGAAAAGATGCGGCGCGATGGTGATGCCCCAGGTATCGGCAACGGTTGCGATTTTGCGCAACTCCGTCATGCCGCCGCGCATCGGGTCCGGTTGCAGAATGGGCAGGCGCGGGTTTTCCAGGAAGGGTTTCAAATCCGCGCGGCCGAAATGCGTCTCCCCGCCCACCACGCGCATATCAAGCGCTTCGGCGCAGCGCAGATAGCCGGCGTAATCATCGGCCAGCACGGGTTCTTCCAGCCAATAGATATCATATTCCTCAAACTTGCGGCCCATGGTGATGGCGATATCCGCAGTCCAGCCCATATTCACGTCAATCATGATATCAATATCGGGGCCGACGGCTTCGCGCATGCGCCGCACATTGTCCAAATCCGTGTTGAGATCACCAATATGCGCGACCTGCATCTTGATGGCCCGATAGCCCTGTTCGATGTAGTGCTTGGCTTTCGCGATCATGCCATCGCCGCGCGCGCCCCGGAAACAGCCGCTGCCATAGATGGGAATCTCTGACCGATAATGCCCCCAAAGCCGATGCAAGGGCTGGCCGGCTGCCTTGCCGAGGATATCCCAAAGCGCAATGTCAATCGCCGATTGCGCCATCATCGCAACCCCGCCGCGCCCGCCGGTCAGTGTCGCGCGCCAAAGATCACGCCAAATGGCTTCAACGGCGGTGGCGTCACGCCCGATGATACGCGGCGCCATGGCTTCGGCGATGCAGGCGCCGATGGTGCGCTGCAAGGGCAGGTTCAGCAAATGCAGATAGCCCATGCCCGTGATGCCCGATTGCGTGGTGATTTCCACCACCACCAGATCGCGCAACGGCCCCAGCGCATGGCCAGCCAGCCAGGGGTCATTCATCCAGGGCATTTGCAGCAGCGTGGTTTTCACTTCGCGGATCGTGAGATCGGCCATGGCGTTTCCTTCCCGTGCCGCGACAGCATCACGCAGGCTTGGCCTTGCGGTCAATCGCCTGATCCGCCGAAACTGGGCTAGACTGGGAAGCGATGTCGCTTCGATTCGCCCTGACCCATCGCAGCACCTATCGCTATGCGCGGGCGGTGGGGCTTGGCCCGCAATTGATCCGCTTGCGCCCGGCGCCGCATTGCCGCACGCCGATCCTATCCTATGCGCTCAACATCGAACCTGCCGCGCATTGGCTGCATTGGCAGCAGGATCCTCTTGGCAATTTCATGGCCCGCGTGCTGATGACAGAACCGGTCAAGGCCTTCAGCGTCACGGTGGAACTCTCAGCCGAAATCTCGCCCATCAACCCCTTTGATTTTTTCGTGGAACCGGAAGCCGCAACCTGGCCCTTCACGCCGGAACCCT
The DNA here is from genome assembly GCA_044356015.1 of Roseomonas sp. Classification (GTDB taxonomy): domain Bacteria; phylum Pseudomonadota; class Alphaproteobacteria; order Acetobacterales; family Acetobacteraceae; genus Neoroseomonas. The sequence goes on along the minus strand of JBIKXA010000127.1, from coordinate 7,770 downwards.
GGCTCATTGAACAGCTTTTGCCCTATCAGCGCCTCGATCCCTTGGGGCCACGCTTCGCTGAGTTTTTGGCAGAGATACCGCGTGAATCTTGTGGCACGGTGGAATTGCTGACCAGGTTGGCCGCGCTGGTGCATCAACGCATCGCTTATGTGCAGCGATATGCACCCGGTGTTTGGGATGCCGAGCAAGTGCTGCGAGAAGGGCGCGGTTCCTGCCGAGATTCAAGCTGGCTATTGGTGCAAGTGCTGCGCAGGCTTGGCTTTGGCGCGCGCTTTGTGTCTGGCTATTTGATCGAAGCCGATATGCTGGGCCGCGATGACGCGGAATTGCATGCCTGGGCGGAAGCCTATCTGCCTGGCGCGGGGTGGCTTGGGCTTGATGCGACCTCTGGCCTTCTCGTGGGGGCGGGGCATATCCCGCTTGCCGCCGCGCCCGATCCTGCCGCCGCAGCGCCCATTTCCGGCACGGTGGAAGCCGTTGAAACCGACATCCGATTCGACATGACCCTCAGGCGCCTGGCCGAAGCGCCGGATAACCCCGCGCCGCCGGCCCATGGCTGAAAGCCCCATCGCACCGCCCTATTTCGGCCAATGGGAAACGCCCGCGCTGATTGGCGATATCATCAGTGGTGCCTGTCGCGCGGAAGATGACCCCGCCTGGGCAGAATCAGCTGCTGAAAGCCCTGCGGAATATGCGCTTTGGGCGGATCATCTATGCGGTGTGGCGTGCTTGCGCATGGCGCTCGCCGCGCGCGGCATCACGCCACCCCGCGCGCGCGACCTTGCGCGGGTGCTGACCGGCTATGGCGCTTATGTGGAACAGGAAGATAGCTTCATCCGCGGCCTGATCTACGCGCCGGCCGTCATTTGGCTTGCCGAAGCGCATGGCATGCGCGCCGAAATCATTCTGGACCGTGATGCCCAGGATATCCCGCCCTTGCTGGCCAATGGTGGGCTTTTCATCGCTTCCGTCCACCCCGCCATTCGCCGCCCGGCGGAACCCGCGCCCGGCAAGGGCGGGCATCTGGTGCTGGTCTTCGGGGCCGAGGCCGGCGCGCTCCGGCTGCACAACCCATCCGGCCATGATGCGGCTTCCCAATGCGATGCGCGGGTGGCGCTGGCGGATTTTGCGCGTTTCTTTGCAGGGCGTGGCATTTGGCTTCCAGGCACATGAACGCCTAACATGCGCCTCATGAGGTTTGTCACGCGGCTTTCGCTGTTCCTGTTCTGCCTGCTGGCGTCCCTGCCGGCGGGCGCGCAGGATAATGGCCGCGTGATTACCGGCATTCCCGGCTATAGCCTGCAACAAGTCGCCAATGGGGTGATGGGCCTGCTTGGCTATAATGTCATTCCGGATACCACCGCATCCTCGCTCAGCATCAGCCGCGGTTCGCAGGATGATACCGGGCTGCAAACCACGCAATTCGGCCTGGGCTTCACGGTGGACCCTGATTTCCCGCTCTATCTTGAGGGCTTCCTTGGCTATACGCGCTACGATCCGCGCTTTGTTTTCTCGGAAGGCGAGAAGAAATCCATCCTGCCCACACGTTGGAACAATGTCTCTGGCACCATCGGCGTTGGCTGGGATTTCCCGATCATTGAAGGCTTGGTGTTCCGCCCCATCCTGAATGCCGCGCTTGGGCATGTGGAAACCGATGTTTCCTTGATTGGGCGCCTGTTGGAATTGAAATATGATCGCGAATTGGCCTTTCTCGATCGCGGGCGGATGAATGCCTATGGGCTTGGCGGGTCACTGATGCTGGATTTGAACATTCCGCGCCCCGGCTACGAAATTGACCTTGAATTGCGCTACACGGATATCCGGCTTTCCACCTTTGGCGATACCTCCCGCGCCGTGCGTGGAGAGGCCGAGGCAAAAACCTTCAATATCTGGGGCCGCGTGCGTTGGCCTATGGAACGGGAAATGTTTGGCCGCCCGCTGCGCTGGGTCGTGGATTTGTCCCATTCGCGCTATTTCGGCGATCAGGTGGCGCTTGGCTTTGACCACCTTAGCAAGGTTGGCGGCGGCATTGAAATGAATGTCGGGCGCTATGAATTGGGTGTCTGGGATTTCAACATGCAATCCATCCGCATCGTGGCGCGCTACCTGTTCGGCCAGAATGTCTCTGGCGCTTCCATTGGGCTTGCGGTTTCTTTTTGAGCCTTGCGCCGAAGCGGCCCTTTGCCCATGTGCTCTCCATGTCCGATAAGCTGATCATCCGCCCCGACCCCGCCGATCCGCGCCTCACGCGCCGCGTGGCCGGGCGTGACCATACGGGCGCCATCATTGAAGCGAGCGTCACGGTCGAACGCCCGCTCACGCTGTTCCTGAATGGTCAGGAAATCGTGACCATGATGACGATTGGCGACCGGCCAGAGGATTTGGCGCTGGGCTATCTGCTCAATCAGGGCATGCTGCATGCCGATGATGAAGTCATTGGCGTTGATCATGATGATGATCTTGGCGTGGTGATTGTGCGCACCGCGCGGCGGACGGATTATGAGGAGAAGTTGCGGAAGAAAACGCTCACTTCAGGTTGCGCCCAGGGGACGGCCTTTGGTGATTTGATGGAAGGTTTTGCGGAAGCGAAATTGCCGCGCGCGGAATTGCGCACTTCCTGGCTTTATCGCCTGCTGCATCGGATCAATTCATTGCCGACACTGTATCTGGAAGCCGGCGCCATTCATGGCTGCGCGCTGTGTCGGCAGGATGAACCGCTGGTCTATATGGAAGATGTTGGGCGGCATAATGCGGTGGATAAGATCGCCGGCTGGATGTTCCGCAACAAGGAAGCGCCGGGCGATAAGATCTTCTACACCACGGGGCGCCTCACGTCCGAGATGGTGATCAAGACCGTGCGCATGGGCATTCCCATTCTGGTCTCGCGTTCCGGCTTTACCGCCTGGGGCGTGGAGCTGGCGCGCGAAGCCGGCGTGATGCTGATCGGGCGCTGCAAGGGCAAGCGTTTTGTGGCGCTGGCGGGTGAGGATCGCATCATTTTCGATGCCGATCTGCGCTATGTTGAAGAAGAAAGTGCCAAGCATTGGCGGAAGAACAGCGCGGAAGCGGAGGCCAGCGATGGCGACTGAAACGCTGGGGCTTGTGCTGGCGGGTGGGCTCGCGCGGCGCATGGGGGGTGGAGATAAGCCACTCAAGCCGCTGGGGGGGCGGCCCCTGCTGGATCATGTGCTGGGGCGGCTGGCGCCCCAGGTCGCGGCGGTGGCGCTGAATGCAAATGGGGACCCCGCGCGTTTCGCGGGATATGGCCTGCCAGTCGTGGCGGACCCGCTGCCGGATCACCCCGGGCCACTCGCGGGGATCCTGGCCGGGCTTGATTGGGCGGCAGAGCACCGGCCTGACCTTGCCTGGGTGGCCTCGGTCCCTGGGGATTGCCCCTTCATCCCGGCGGATTTCGTGGCGCGGCTCCATGCGGCGCGGGAAGCGGCGGGGGTGCCGATGGCCGCCGCATCCTCGGGCGGGCAATCCCATCCGCCGGCCGCCCTTTGGCCTGTGGCCTTGCGCGGCGAATTGCGTGCCGCGCTTTTGGGCGGTGAGCGCAAGATAGACCGTTGGACTGCGCGTTTCGGCTGTGCGGATGCCGCCTGGCCCGCCACGCCCCATGATCCTTTCTTCAACGCCAATGCGCCCGAGGATTTGGCGGAAGCCGAGGAAATCTTGCAAAAAAACCTTGTCACAGGCATAAGCGCTTAAAGGCTAAGTTCCGGGGAGAACAGCAATGAACGGCATTATCGGCGGCGTTTGTATCGCCATTGTCATCGCCATTGGCGCGGCCCTTTATCTGGACCGCAATGTCCAGCAGACTGCGGACGTCGCTTTCGCCACCACCGGCGTCCGGCTGTGATGTTCCGGGGCGGCGCCTTGCTCGCCGCCTTGGCACTGGCGGCCTGTGCCGAAACACCGCCCCCGGCGCCGATTACCCCGTCAGCGCCGCGCACGGCTTCAAGCCCGGCGCCAACGCCTTCCAACCTGCCTGTCACGGGTCAGGCAGGCACGGACCGTGCAATGTCCACGTTGCAACAGGAATTGGACCGTGATCGGGCCACTGACCGGCTGCAATCCTATGACCCCCAATCTCCGCGCGGTGATATGTCGCCGCCGCGCACCCCTTACGAAATCGGCGGTAATACGCGCCTGCCGACCAGACGTTAGGTTTCGCTCTCTCCGCGCTTCGCCCGTTCCGCTTCGCGCAAATAATCCTCAGTGGTTTTCGTCACCGGCCTCGGTGCGCCGGCGTAAGGGTCAATCCCGCCATTGGTTGCTTCCAACACGCGGCAATCTTCGCAGAGTTCAAGCAGCGCCTGGCGTGCCGGGTCGGCGAACATCCAATGCGCGGAAAGCTTTGCCTTCACCCGCGCAATCGAAGCCTTTGTGCCGAATGGCTTGTTGCAGCGCGGGCAGGCGGCGGGTTCTTCGGCCTTCACCACCAAAGGCTGCGCGGCTTCCGGCGCGAAATTCAGGCGCGGTTCAAGGCTGATCACCTTCTCCGGGCATGTTGCGGCGCATAGCCCGCATTGCACGCAGGCATCTTCCAAAAAGCGCAATTCCGGCTGATCCGGATTGGCGGTGAAGGCGCTGGTCGGGCAGACGCTGGTGCAGGCCAGGCAGAGCGTGCAGCCCGCCTGATCCACAAGCGCCAGACCAAAGGGTGCCTTTTCCGGCAGCGCCACCATGGCAACCCGCGCCGCAGCCGCTTCGCGCAAGGCACGGAAGCCCTGCTGCGCCATTTCGCGGGGACTGCCGAGCGCTTCAAACCGCGCCGGGGCAAAGCCAAGCGCCATGCGGGGCAGGGCGGCCAAAGCTTCCCCAAGCGAGAAGGGATCATCTGTTTCCAAAAGCGCGGCGCGCGGCGCGGGGCCGGTCAGCCCAAGCCCGGCCAGCACCGCTTCCGCATAGTCAATATTGCGCAGCACGCCATCCACGCCATGCCCGCGCTTCGCCGGCGCCAGCAGCCGCACCGCACTCGCCCCCCAGGCGAAGGCGCCGGCAAAGACCGCGAGATCAAGCGATGACACTTCATTGACGCGCAACGGCAGCACGCGCGCCGGCAAGCCATCGCCATGGCGGGCGAGGGCATCAATCAAGGCCTCCCCATGGGCCTCGTCATGGAACAGCACCACCGGCGCTGTACCGCCTGCATCGTGATAGGCGAGCAACAACCGCCGCAAACGCCGCAGCAGCGCCTGGGTCGGCGGCAGCGCATAGGTCGCGGCACCTGTCGGGCAAACCGCCGCGCAGGCACCGCAGCCCGCGCAAATCTCCGCGCTGATCACCACCTGGTCCTTGAGCGGACCCGTGCCCGGCGTAATCGCGCCGGTTGGGCAGAGATCCAGGCAGCGCCGGCAGCCTTCGCGCTTGTTGCGCGCGTGCGCGCAAAGCTTGCCGTCAAAGGCAACGAAGCGCGGCTTGTCGAAACTGCCGACCAATTCGCCAGCCGCCACAATGGCGCGCTCCAGCGCCGCCGCATCTGTGGGATCGGCGCGGAGATAGCCTTGCCGCACCTCATGCGCCGGAAACAGCGGCGCGGCGCCGGTCAGATCCAGGATGATATCGGCGCGGCTGATGGCGCCATCCTTGCCCTTGCCCCAGGCATAGGCACCGCGAGAGGATGGGCTCGGCGCCGCCGCGCCATCCACCGTGACTTCAAAGGCGCCAAGGTAACCACTCGCCGAACGCGCCCGCCCGCGCATGACCGGGAATGCTGCCTGACGCGGCGGCGCCACCGGCGCGTCCCCGGTCAGCAGCACCGTGATGTCAAGCTTGTCTTGCAGCTTCGCGGCGGCGGTGAGTGCCACCTCATCGCGCCCCAGCACCAGCGCGATGCCCGCGCTTTCCAGGCTGACCAGAGGCGTTTCCGGCATGGGCTCGGCGGCAGCAGCGATCAGCGCGGCCATTTTCGGCCCGGCCTGCTTGCCTTCGGCAGACCAGCCGGCGGTCTCTCGGATATTCACAAAAACCGGGGTTGCGGCGCCGGCGGCCTCAGCTTCCTGGGCGAAAAGCGGCGCCTGGGCGGTGCAGGCGATGGTGAGCGGGCGGCCTGTGGCCAGCGCGGCCTCAAACCGATCCAACTGGGCAAGGCAAAGCTGCTCCGCGCCCCGGATTTCAACGCCGGCGCCGCAGCCGCGCGCGAGCGCCTTGTCATCCAGCAGCATGGTATCTTCGCAGCTGCACACCAGCGCGATCCGCCCCTTTTCCCCTGCCATGATGTTCTGTCCTACCCCCAGGCTGTGAAGTCTGCCGTGCTCGGCATATATGACACTCAAGTCATGCTGACGAGGGATGAGACCAGGGGTGGCCGAGGAATTACCCGCATTGCCGAGTGTTTTCACACCGATCATCGCGCTGCGAGAGGGTGGCGATGCGCTTGCACATGCGTGTGCGATTGCCCCGGAAAAGGGTGCGGGCACGCTGGTATGGGTACGGTCCTGGGCGCGGGCGGAAGCGGCGCTTGTACTGGAACCGGAAGAAGCCTTGCCCGCCGCGCGCCTGGCGCTGCATGCCGCCAGCGTCGCTTTGGCCGATGCGCTCGGCGCCTATGGCCCGCCCGATATTCCGCTGGTGTTTGATTGGCCCGGCACGCTTCGCCTGAATGGCGCCGTGGTTGGGCAAACCCGGCTTGGCCTGCCTGCCAATGCCCCGCCGGATGGCCCCTTGCCTTGGCTGGTGGTCGGCATGGAAGCGCGCTTCGCCGAATATGCCGATGGCGAACCGGGCGAAACCCCGGACCGCACTTCCCTGCTTGAAGAAGGCTATGATGATTTGACGCCCGCCTTGCTGGTCGCCGCCTGGGCGCGGCATTTCATGGCAACAGTTTCTGATTGGCAGGCGCGTGGCGTGAAATCCTTGGCGGAACGCTACCTTGCGCGGCTTGACCCCAAGCTGGGCGCCGACGCGCGGCGCGGCATTGTGCCGGCCAGTGGCGATCTGGTGCTGGAAGCTGCTTCGGGCCGCGAAACCCTTTCTCTGGCCGAGGCTTTGGCATGATCCGGCTGCCCCGCACCATCCGGCTCGATGCCTCGGATACCGTGATTTTCGACCAGGCGGCGGAAGCTGGCGAATGGGCCGTGCCCGGCGGCTTTTCCTTTTGGGATGAAGACCCGGCGCACATGTCCGGCAAGCGCCGGCAGGCGTTTCGCGGCGGCTTCCTTGGGCTTGGCAGCTTCGGCTGGGCCACTTTGGTTGAGGTGGTGGAAGCCAGCGCCGATGACCGCGCCGCTGCGCTCGCCGCCCTTGCCACCCATATCCGCCTGGCCCATGGCGCGCCGGACGAGGCTGCGGCCCGCGCCGCGGCTGAGGAGGAATTGGCCTTTGCCGAACAGCTTTGTGATCACCCGCCTGGCACGGTGCTCGCCTTGACGCGCAGCATTGAAGGCGGCGAACAGCGCGAACGCTTCCGCACGCTGCATCTGCGCGCCGAACAGCATCGCAGCTTTGAAAGCCTGCCGGTTTTCGCCAGCGTGGAAACTCATGGCGAGGAGGATGACGAACCTGTGCTCCGCCCCGATCTGACCAAGCTTGGCGGGCGCGGCGCATGAGTGCGGTGCTCTCGCCCGGCGATTTCTGGGTCGCCTCCGGCCATCATCTCTGTGAGGCCGCGCCGCATGGAAGGCTCAGCGCCACGCCGGATTTATGGCGCGCTTTTCTCGCAAGGCCGGAATTGGTGCCACCAGACGAAGCCTGCGCCGCTGAAGTGGCGCTGCATGAAGCCTTGCTGGCCGCACCGGAACAAGCCGTGGACGCAGCGCGGATCGC
>JBIKXA010000014.1:0-34493 GCA_044356015.1 Roseomonas sp. | reverse complement strand
CACGGCCCCCAGATTAGGAATCTGATGCTCTATCCTGCTGAGCTACGGGGACATCCGAAGTTTTCATACCGCAAATCAGCGCGTCAGGAAACGCCAAACCGCCTTACCGCCGCCGAAACCGTTCCACAGCACTCACCAGCGCCGTCCGCAGGCCGGGTTCCAGCGCGGAATGCCCCGCATCGGGGATCACGGTCAACCGCGCCGATGGCCAAGCGGCCGCCAATTCAAAGGCGCTGGTCGCGGGGCAGACCATATCGTAGCGGCCTTGCACAATCTCGGCATCAATCCCGGCCAGGCGGTCCATGCGGCCGAGCAAACCCTCGGGCGGCAGGAACAGATCATGGGCGAAGTAATGCGCCTCAATTCGTGCCAACCCCAAGGCAGTGCGATCCTGTGCAAAACTCGCCACCGTCTCGGGTGACGGCAGAAGCGTGGAACACGATCCCTCATATTGGCTCCAGGCACGGGCGGCGGGCAGATGCACCGCCGGGTCGGGGTCGCATAATCGGCGCAGATAAGCGCCCAGCAGGTCAGCCCGTTCTTCAGCCGGTAGGTGTTCGCTGAAGGCAGCCCAGGCATCGGGGAAAACGCGGCGCAGCCCTTCCAGAAACCAGACCACCTCATCGCGTCGGCCCAGAAACACGCCGCGCAACACGCAGCCCAGCACGCGGGCCGGATGTTCCTGAGCATAAGCAAGTGCCAGCGTGGACCCCCAGGAACCGCCGAACAGCAACCATTCCTCGATCCCCAGAAATTGCCGCAGCACTTCAATATCGCGCACCAGATGCGGCGTTGTATTGTCGCGCAATTCGCCAAGCGGGCGGGATCGCCCAGCGCCGCGCTGATCGAAAATCACCACGCGCCAATGCTGCGGGTCGAAGAAGCGCCGATGCACGGCACCGGCGCCGGCACCTGGCCCGCCATGCAGGAACAGCACGGGCTGCCCTCGAGGATTGCCGACCTGTTCCCAATACATGACATGCCCGGATGAAAGCGGCAGAAAGCCGGTTTCATAGGGGGCGATATCGGGGAAAAGGTCTCCGCGCGGCATGGGTTAGATGTGCCGAAGCGCGCGGCGAAGCGCAATGGTTTTCACGGGGTCAAGCCTTCACAAAGCGGGCGATGAAAAACCCATCCATGCCGCCACGCACAGCCCAGTAATCGGGGCGGGTGCGGACCGCGCCGGATGGCAGGATTGCCTCGGCCAGGCCCGGCACTTCCTCGGCGCTGATCGGGTCAAGCCGAAGGCCAAGCGCTGAGGCTTCACGCAAATGCGCTTCCCCTTCTTCCGCCTGCAAGGAACAGGTGGCGAAAACCAGCCGCCCGCCCGGCGCCAGCATTCCCGCAGCGGCCTGCAACAGGCGCGATTGCAGCGCGGCGGCGGTCGCGACATCGCGCGGGCGCTTCAGCCAGGCCACATCCGGGTGGCGGCGGATGGTGCCGGTGGCGGTGCAGGGCGCATCCAGCAGAATGGCATCAAAGGGCGCTGCCGGGCGAAACTGCGCCGCATCCGCGGTGATGATCTCTGCCGGCATGTGCAGCCGCGCCAGGTTTTCGCGCAGCCGTCCCGCGCGTTTCGCATCGCGCTCCACCGCCATGACTGTCGCACCCGCTGCCGAAAGCTGGGCCGTTTTGCCACCCGGTGCCGCGCAAAGATCAGCGATGCGTTCCCCCGCGCGGGGCTTCAGCAGCCGGGCGGGCAGGGCGGCGGCAGTGTCCTGCACCCAGAACGCGCCCTCGGCAAAGCCGGGGATTTCCGTCACGCGCGTGCCGGCGGGCAGGCGAAAGGACCCGCCGGGCAGGGCTTCCGCACCCTCCGGCGGTGTTGCGCCGGGCTTCAACGAAATATCCAAAGGCGCCGGGCCGCAATGTGCTTCCGCAATACTCCGCACCGCCGGGCCATAGGCAGCATGCCAGCTGGACCAGAGCCATGGCGGCGTATCCAGCCGCGCCGCATCCAGCCCTTCCAGCAGCGCCTGCCCTTCCGCCGCCACCTTGCGCAAAACGGCATTCACCAAGCCGGCAAAAGCACGCGGCGCGAGGTCCACGGCGGAGGCAACGGCGGCATGGGAAGGCGTGCCAAGCAGCAGCAATTCGGCCACACCGATGCGCAGCGCGTGCCGCGCCGGGGGCGGCGGTTCGCGGCGGAGAAAGGGCTCCAGCACCGCATCTATGCTGCCCAGCCGCCGCAGAACCGTCGCCGCAATGCGATGCGCCGCTGCGCGATCCCGCGCTTCAAGCCGCGTGGGCAGGGCTTCGAGTGCCTCTTCCAAGGGCCGATGGCCTTCCAGCACGGCATCCAGCACATCGCGTGCGGCGCGCCGTGTGGGCAGGCCGGGCGGGCGCCTTGGCCGGGATGGGGCTTCATTCATGCCGCCTTCATGGCACCCACGCTTCACTCGTGCTAGTGGTCCGGTCGCTGCTATCGGGAACCGATAGCAGCGTGAATCGGCCCACCATATATATGGCTAGTGGTGCACGGGGGCAGTTTTGGATCAGGAAAGGCCAACATGAATCGCACCACTAGAGCCGCGGCGCGATGACCCTGGGCAGCTTTCTCGATCGATTGCCGGAAACGCGCCGCCCGGGCTGGTGGCTTGCGCTGCTTTGCCTATTGGTCTGGCTGCCGGGCTTCTTTTCCATCCCGCCTGGGGATCGCGATGAAAGCCGTTTTGCGCAGGCGAGCCGACAGATGGTCGAAACCGGCGATTATGTGCGGATCAAGCTGGGTGAGGTTGAACGCAACAAGAAGCCCGTTGGCATTCATTGGGCGCAGGCCGGCACGGTGCATGCGCTGGAAGCGGTGGGCATTCCGGCGCGTGGGCAGATTTGGGCCTATCGCCTGCCATCGCTGATTGGCGCGCTGCTGGCCGTGCTTGCCACCTGCTATCTGGGGCGAGCCTTGGTGGGGCGACGCGCGGCGTTTCTGGCGGCGGCCATGCTGGCGCCCTGCATGGTGCTGGTCGTTGAAACCCATATCGCCAAGACCGATGCGGCGCTGCTGGCCAGCATCACGGTGGCGATGCTGCTGATGGGCCGCGCCTATCTGGCGCCGGCACAGTTTTCAGCAATGCAAGCCTTGGGTTTTTGGTTGGCGCTGGGGGTGGGCGTGCTGCTGAAGGGGCCCATCGCGCCCATGGTGCCCTTATTGGGTGGCGTGACCTTGTTGGTAATGGACCGCCGCGCGCCCTGGTTTGGCGCGCTCCGCCCGCTTTGGGGCGTGCCCTTGATGATTGCCTGCGCCGCGCCCTGGTTCATCGCCATTGGCATCGCGACCGAGGGACGGTTTTTCTCTGAGGCCATCGGCGGTGACATGCTGAGCAAGGTGGGATCGGGTGAGGAAAGCCATTGGGGTCCGCCTGGTTTCTACACTTTCCTGTTCGGTATCACGGCCTTCCCTTCGGCCTGGATTGTGCTGCGCGCGCTGCCGGGCGCTTGGGCGGATCGGTTGAAGCCGCAAACGCGCTTCCTGCTGGGTTGGGCGGTGCCGGTCTGGCTATTGTTTGAAGCGGTCGCGACGAAACTCCCGCATTATGCGCTGCCGGCCTATCCCGCGCTGATGCTATTTGCCGCGGCCTGGGCGCTTGATCCGCTGCGGCGCCCGACACCACGCTGGCTGGCGGCGATTGGTTGGCTCGCCTTGGGGGGTGTTGCGCTTGGTTTGCCGATCGCGGCCATGGCAGCGGCGTTTTACGCCGAAAGGCGCGTGGATATTTTTGGCCTGATCGGGCTCGGTTTTGGCGTGGCGCTTATCCTGCTGCTGTGGCGCGCGGCGCGCGCTGGGCAATGGGCGCGCGCCGCGCTGCTTGGGGCGGTGCTGAGCCTGCCAGTTTATGCCGCCGTGTTGGAAGGTGTCATTCCGCGCCTGCACGCCGTTTGGGTTTCGCCGCGCTTGGCCGCTGAGGTTCGCGCCATTGCCCCCGGCTTGGCTGATCGGGATTTCGGTGTGGTGGGCTTCCATGAACCTTCGCTGCAATTCGCGCTTGGTGGCGGCATTGCGCTGCTCCGCGATGGTGCGGCGGCTGCCGCGTTCCTGGCGGAAAAACCCGGGCGCGTGGTGGCGGTTTCGCATCGCCAGGAAGCCGCCTTTCGTGCAGCCGCGGCAGAACGCGACATCACGCCGCGCGATGCCGGTTCGGTCACGGGGCTCAATTACGTGCGTGGGCGCTGGCTCACGCTGCTGATTTTCAAGGTGGATTGAATGTTTGAATGGGTGGCGCGCCAGGTCGCGGAAACCGGGCTGCTGGGCGTCTTTGTCCTGATGGTGGCGGAGAATATCTTCCCGCCCATCCCATCCGAAATCATCATGGCCGCGTCGGGCTTTGCCGCCGCGCGGGGCGAGATTTCGCTGATTGGCACTATCATCGTCGCCGTATTGGGCACGGTGGTCGGCAATGCCTTCTGGTATGAAATCGGCCGCTGGTTTGGGCTGGAACGCATCCGCCCCATGGTGGCGCGCTACGGCAAATGGTTTGCGATTGAAACCGAGGATATGGACCGTGCCGAACGCACGCTGAAGCGCTGGGGGCCGGTGGCACTCTGCTTCGGGCGGATGTTGCCTGGCATTCGCACCATCATTTCCATCCCCGCCGGCATGGTGCTGATTCCGCGCCCGGTATTTTACGTCTGGACCGCGATTGGTTCATCGATCTGGCTGAGCTTCCTGGCCATCGCGGGCTATTGGCTGGAAGATCATTATGATCGTGTGCAGCATTGGGTGGAGCCGTTGGCCTGGCTGGTGGTGGGTGGTTCCATCGCGGCCTATGCGCTGCATCTGGTTTATGCGTTTCGCCGCGCGCGGCGCCGGCGTGATCAGGCGTAACGGGATAGCGCTTGTTCGAGTGAAGCAAAAGCATTCGCCAAAGCGGTATTCATCGCCGACGCCGCCTGTTCGGGGCGCGGTGTATTGTTCGGCAGCGCAGCGCTGCCGGTGCTGATCATCTGCCCCAGCACGCGGACTGAGGCTTCGCGTTCGGAAATCAGCACGAAATTCAACTCCGCTTCCGCCTGACCCCGCGCGCGATTGGCGACAAGGCGCGTCAATTCACCTTCCAGCACCAGATCAGGATTGGCGCGGCTGCCCGGCGCCAGCACGGCGGCGAAAAGCCGCGCCTCCATCAACCAGCGGCGGAGCGCCTGTTCTGCCGCTTCCGCAGGTGGCGCGATCCATTCCGCGTAGAAATCAATTTCTTCCGTGCCATCGGGGCGAATGCTGCGCAGGCCCCGCACATCCAGCGCGGGCGGGGCGCGTAGCGTTCGCAGGAGCAGCAACCGCCGCCCCTTGCCGCGCCAGCCCTCACCCTGCCGGCGCGGGTCCAGCGCATAGCGCAGCACTTCCTGATAGGGCCGATCCGGCAGGACAGAGCAGGCCGAGGCAAGAAAAGGCGCGGCCATTAAAAGGGCGCGGCGATGCAGGGTCTTCATGTCAGCGGCGTTCCCGATTGGGCGGCGGCGGTGGCGCGCCGAGCAGGGTTTGCGATGGGTTGCGGCGGAGTGATTCCGTCGTATCGCGCAGATTGGCGACGGATGATCGCAAATCCCGCATTAGCGGCGACAAATCCGCCTGCAGATCGGCTGTGGTGCCGCGCGCCGTGCGCAGCGTCTGTTCAAGGGCCGTGACGGCGGCGGGGATACGCACCAGGGCTTCGCGGATTTCGCGGCTGGCCAGCAATTCCTGTGCGCTGCGCCCGGCATCACCCATATTGGCGATGGCGCCGCGCAATTCATTTGCCGTCTCCTCAAGCCGCACCTTGCGGATCTCGGCACGCAGTTCCGCCACGGTTTCACCCGCTTCGCGCAGCACGGTCGCCACTTCCCCATCACTGACTTGCCGACGCAAATCACCCATCAGCCCGGCGGCGTTATTGACCAGGGCTTCGATATCCAGCGCTTCCAGGCGGCGCAGAATCTGCTCTGCCGCGCTGGTGACTTGCGTGATGGTGGAAGGCACAGCGGGAATATGCTCATAGCGCGGCGTCCAAGGCACCTGAATGGGCGGGTAGCGCGCCGGATCAAGAATATCAATTTCCAGATAGGTGACGCCGGTAATGCCCTGGGATGCGATGCGCGTGCGCAATCCGCCCGCAATCATGTCATCAAGTGAGGCGATGCGAGACACGCGCGTGCGTTCCACCGCAAAGCGTATCACCACCAATTGCATCGCATAGCGATCGGTGCGCGCTTCGGGCACATCATAGACTGCGGCGGCGAGCGAAATTTCCGTCACCCGTCCAATCTGCACACCGCGAAAGCGCACCGCCGCCCCGACATCAAGACCAACGATGGATTCGCCAACATAGGTCTCAAAATAATCCGATTTGGTGCCGAATTGCCCTGCGGTGAGATACAAAACAAAGCCAACCGCCAGAGCAATAGCCGCAAGCGCCAGCATGCCGACGCGCAGAAACAGTGTATTGGGCGGTTTCGCCATGTCAGGCAGCCTCTCGCCGGAAGAAGGATCGTACGGTGGGGTGGGTCGCGGTATCGCGCAATTCGCGCGGCTTGCCCATGGCGATCATGCCGCGCGCTTCCTTGTCCAGCATGATGCAGCGATCCCCAATGGCCAGGATGGATTGCAATTCATGTGTCACCACAACAAAAGTCGTGCCGGTGCTGCGCGCAATATCCAGGATCAGCTTGTCCAGGCCCGCTGAGGTAATCGGGTCAAGCCCGGCGGATGGTTCGTCCAGAATCAGCAAGGGCGGGTCAAGCGCCATGGCGCGCGCAATTCCGGCGCGCTTGGCCATGCCGCCGGAAATCTCAGCTGGCAAAAGCCCCGCCGCATCACCAAGCCCAACCAGGCCAAGCTTGGCGCGCGCCAGGGCTTCGCGTGCCGGGCGCGGCAAATCGGTATGTTCTTCCAAGGGCAATTCCACATTTTCGGACAGCGTCATATTGCCGAAAAGCGCGCCCGATTGCCACATCACGCCAATCCTTTGCAGCAGTGCAATGCGTCCCGCCGCATCCGCTTCCGCCAGATCAACGCCGAGGATTTCAGAACGCCCGGCAGCGATGGGCACAATGCCGATCAGCGCCTTGAGCAGCGTGGATTTGCCGCAGCCGGAACCACCCAGAATGATGAAGACCTCGCCGCGCTTCACTTCAAAACTAACGTCCTTGAAAATGGTGCGCGGGCCGAAGCTGACGGCCAGGTTTTCGACGCGGATGACGGTTTCGTCGTTCATATGCCAAGCCTGAAGAAAAGAATGGCGAAAACGCCATCCATGGCGACAATGGCCACAATGCCGCCCACCACGGCAGCGGTTGCCGCATCACCCACCGCGCGCGGACCCAAGCCAGCGGAAAGCCCGGCGCGGCAGCCAATGGCGGCAATTACCAGGCCAAAGCAGGCGGATTTGAACAGGCCACCCATCAGATCACCGAGACTGAGCCATTGCTGCAATTGGTTGGAAACCGCGCTCCAGGGAAAGCCAAGCGTTTCCATCACCACGGTCATGCCGGCAAGCCCGGCAAGGTTCATCAGTAATGTCAGCACGGGCATGACCAATATCCCCGCCAGAATGCGCGGCAGGACCAGCATCACCATGGGGTCAATGCCCATGATGCGCAAAGCATTCACTTCCTCATTCACCGTCATGGTGCCGAGTTCGGCGGCGAAGGCTGAGCCCGTGCGCCCAGCCAGCACCACGCCGGCCAAAAGAGGTCCCAATTCGCGCAACAGTGAAATGCCGACCAGATTGGGCACAAAGATCTCAGCACCAAAACGCTTGAGCGGGATGGAGGATTGATAGGCCAAAATCAGCCCGATCAAAAAGCCCAGCAGCAGGGTCAACGGAAAGGCGCGCAGCCCGATCTCATCCAAATGGCGCAGGAATTCAGCGCCGCGAAAGAGTTTCGGGCGAAACATTACGCGCAAGGCCGCGACCAGCGCTTCACCGACAAAGGCTATGCCGGAACGCGCAGCCTGAATGCCGCCATAGACCGCGCCACCAAGGGCCGTGATGGGCGCGAAATCGCGCGGCGCTTCGCTGGGCACGGGGGCGGCCTTCAAGGCCGCGCGATTGCGCTCCAAAACGGCCAGCACATCCGGGGAGCCTCCCTGTACCGCCACCGCATCACCCGCGCGCAGCACCAGAATGGCGCCGGCGCTATCCATGCTGTCGACCGCGGAGAGATCAATCACCTTCGGCTTATCGGCCAAGGCGCGCGTCATCGCTGGCCAAAGCACCGCCGCGGCTTCGGCATTCAGCGTGCCGGAAAACGCCAGCACCTTGCCTTCGGGTGCGGTGCGCGATGATAGGCCGGGTTTGGTCATGTCACATGATACCACACATAGCTTTGCGAGGTTTCGGCAAGCGCTTCAAGCGCGTGACGATCATCGCCAAAGCGCATGGATCAGCACCGCCGCCGCGACCGAGACATTCAAGCTTTCCACCTCGCCCGAGCCCGGCAGCGTCACCCGTGCCGCGCAGGCGGCGATGCTGTCGCGCGATAGCCCCTTTTCCTCATTGCCCAGCACCAGCGCGAAGGGGCGCCCGCGCGGCAGGGCTTCCGGCGCCACGCCATCGCGCGCGACCGCCGCCACTGTCAGCATCTTGGGCGCAAGTGCGCGCAGCAAAGCGGGCAGGTCGGACGCCTGGAATACCTCCAGCGCTTCCAAGCCGCCCTCAGCGGTGCGCAAGGCGGCATCGGAAAGCCGCGCCTGGCGCTGGTCGCCGGAAATCACCAAAGCCTTGCAGCCGAAAAACGCGGCGGAGCGTGCAATGGCGCCAAGATTATGCGGATTGCCGATGCCATCGAGTATGGGCAGCACGGGTGCGGCCCAAAGGATCGGCGGCAGGTTGCTGGCGTCCAACAATGCCACCCCGCGCGGGCGCGCCACCGCCACCATGCCGCCATGATGCGTGGTGCCGGCGATGCGCTGCAATTCCTCGGGCGGGACTTCGCGATAGGGCAGGCGGCGCTTCGCCAAAGCCGCGCAATAGGCGCCCGCTTCCTGCCGGCGCATCGGCGTATAGAAAAACCGCAGCACATCGGCGGGCCGATGCGCGAAAAGCGCGGCCACGGCGGCGGGGCCGCAATGCCTGTCCGGTTCCTGCGCTTTGCTCACGGGTTGGCGAGTGCCTTGATCTTTTCCAAGACGGCATCGGGGATTTCGATCCCCTCAGTGCCGGCACGGGCAGTTTGCGCATCGCGCTTGGCGCCGGGCAGGCGCACACCCTCATCGGCCAGCATGGCGGCGATGAGCGTTTCAATGCGTGCCGCGAAGCCATCGGCGCCGGCCAGCGCGCCGGGGTCTATCACCAGCAGCGCCTGGCCCAAGCGCGGGCGATTGCCCTCATCCTGGAAGAAGCTATCGGCTTCAAAGCCGAAAGCGGCACCCGTCAGCGCGCAGCAAAGCAATTCGACAATCAGCGCCAGCAAGGCGCCCTTGGTGCCGCCCATGGCGAGCATGGCGCCCGAGAGCGCGGCCTTGGCATCGGTGGTGGGGCGGCCTTCGGCATCCAAAGCCCAGCCTTCCGGAATGGCGCGGCCTTCCTTGGCGGCGACCATGATCTTGCCGCGCGCGACTTCAGACAGCGCCATGTCAATCACCAAGGGCGGCGCAGCGCGGCGCGGAAAGGCCGCCGCCACCGGGTTGGTGCCCATCAGCGGACGACGCCCACCCGGCACCGGCATGGCGGCGGGAGAATTGGTGAAGGCCAGCGCCACCAGCCCTTGTTCCGCCAGGCGCCGCACCGGCAGGCCCATGGCACCGGAATGGTGGCTATTGGTGACGCCCACAAAGGCAATGCCATGCCCGCGCGCGCGCCAGGCCGCTTCCTGTTCCGCCAAAGCCAGCGCGGGGTAGGCCAGCCCATGCCGGGCATCAATCAGCGCAGCACCGCCGCGTTCATTGATGATGCGCGGTGTTGCCTTCCCATCCGCGCGACCATTACGCAGAAACGCCGCATATTGCGCGACGCGCGACAGGCCATGCCCGGCCTGCCCCGCCGCTTCGGCAGAAACCAGCGCGGCGGCGGTGTGCTTGGCCATTTCAGGCCCGGCGCCAGAGGCCGCCAGCGCCGCGGTGACAAGTTTTTCTGCCTCAGTCAGGGAAATCCGCATCAATCCGCCTTCAATTTCGCTTCCTGCACCAGCCTGGCCCAGCGGTCAGTCTCGGCGCTGATATAGGCCGCACTTCGCGCCCTGTCCCAGGCTTCCACCGTGAAGCCGCCTTCGCGGGCGCGGCGGGAAACCTCGGCGTCGCGGATCGCGGCGAGCGTATCGGCTTCAAGCTTCGCCAGGATCGGCGCCGGCACCGCCGCATTGGTCAGCATCGCGGTCCAATTCGTCATTTCAAGTTCGGGTGAGCCCGCTTCGCGCACGGTGGGCACATCCGGCACCAGGGGATGGCGCGCGGCAGAGGTTATGGCAAGGGGGCGGAGCCGCCCGCCCTGAATCTGCGCGATACATTCCGGCAGGTTGGAGACCATGAAATCCAGATTCCCCGCTGCAAGGTCCGTGACGGAAGGCGCGCCGCCGCGATACGGCACATGGGTAATCCGTTCCCCCGCGCCAGAAACCCGCCGCACCAATTCCAGCCCCAGATGTGGTGGCGATCCATTGCCCGAAGAACCGGCATTCAGATTACGCTCTCGGGCTTGCGTCAGCAGATCAGCCAGGCTGCGGGCTGGGTTGCGTTCCGCATTCACCACCACGACAAGCGGCAGCGACCCGAGCACGGAAATCGCCGCGAAATCCTGCCGGAAATTGAAGGGCGCATTGGGAAACAGCGAGGCATTCACCGTATGCGTCATGGTGATGGCGAGCAGCGTATAGCCATCGGCTGGGCTTTTCGCCGCCGCATCGGCGCCAATCAGCGCATTGCCGCCGGCGCGGTTTTCGATGATCACCGGCTTGCCCCAAATCTCGGACAGTTTCTGGCCCACCAGCCGCGCCATGATGTCGGTCAGCCCACCGGGCGGGAAGGGGACGATGTAGCGCACGGGACGATCAGGGAAGGCGCTTTGGGCCTGTGCGCGGCCAATCAGCGCGGCGGCGGGCAGGGCGGAAAGTAGCAGGCGACGGGTTGTGTGCATGGGGTCCTCCTTGGCGTTTGGGCCGGCTTCGCGGCTCTTGCCGGGGAGCGTAGCCCAGGGCGCGGCGCTGCCCTATAGTTTTCTTGTTGGACGCATGACCTTGAGGATAAGCCGCGTGACACCTGTCGAGAAAATCCGCGAATGGCAAGAAGAACTCACCGCCTGGCGGCGTGATTTCCACGCCCATCCTGAATTGGGGTTTGAGGAAGTGCGGACCAGCGCGCTGGTGGCCGAACGCCTCGCTTCCTGGGGGATTGAGGTGCATCGCGGCATTGGCAAGACCGGCGTTGTGGGCGTGCTGCGGAACGGGAACGGCCAGGGCCGGCTTGGGATTCGTGCCGATATGGATGCGCTGCCCATGCCGGAAGCCAATGGCTTCGCGCATAAATCCGCCATTGAAGGCAAGATGCATGGCTGCGGGCATGATGGGCATACCACCATGCTGCTGGCCACCGCGCGCTATCTGGCGGAAACCCGCAATTTCGATGGCACGGTGCATTTCATTTTCCAGCCGGCGGAAGAAGGCCGGGGTGGCGCGCAAGCCATGCTGGCGGATGGGCTGTTTGAACGTTTCCCTTGCGATACCGTCTATGGGCTGCATAACCGCCCAGGGTTGCCGGTCGGGCAATTCGCCATCCGCCCAGGGCCCATCATGGCAGGGGCGATATTTTTCGACATTGTGATCCAAGGCAAGGGCGGCCATGGCGCGCGACCGGAACAGACGATTGATCCCGTGGTGATCGGCGCTCAGATCGTGACCGCCTTGCAAAGCGTGGTGGCGCGCAATGTGCCCGCCCTGGATAGCGCGGTGCTGAGCGTCACAGGCTTCAATGCCGGCCAAGCCTATAACGTAATCCCCGATCAGGTGACGCTGAAGGGCACGGTGCGCGCCTTCAAGGTTGAAATGATGCGCCTGGTGGAGGAGCGCATGCGCGCCGTGGTGCAGGGCACCGCTGCGGCCTTTGGTGCGCGTGCCGAGATCACCTTCCAGGAAATCGCTGCCCCCACCATCAATACGCCGATCGAGGCAATCGCGCTGGCCGATGCCGCCGCATCATTGGTGGGTGAAGCGGCGGTGGAGCGCAATCGCACACCCGTAATGGGCAGTGAGGATTTCGCCTATATGCTGTTGCAACGCCCGGGCGCCTATATCCATGTCGGCAATGGCACCGGCGATGCGGGCGGCTGCGATGTGCATAACCCGCATTATGATTTCAATGACGCAGCCATCCCCTATGGCGGCGGCGTGATGGCTGCGCTTGTGGAACAGAAGCTGCCGCGCGTGAAGTGAGGGCGAGCATCCCATGACCAGCCTGAACCAGACCGTGGATCGGATGCTGCGCCAAGCGCTGGCCAAGCCAGAGCCGCTTTCCATGAATGAACTTGAAGGCATGTTGCGCCTGATGGGCAAATGGCGCCATCAACTCATTTCCAATGCGATCATGGCACGCGATGGCCTTTCCGTGCAGGGCGGACCCTTCGCAGGCATGCAGCTTGCGAGGTACGGCGAGGGCTGCCAAGCGCCAAAATTATTGGGCTGTTATGAAGAAGCGCTGCACCCTTACCTGGAACGCTTCATCGCGCGCGGTTTTGAGGCCGTGCTCAATATCGGCTGCGCCCAGGGATATTACGCCATTGGCCTGGCGCTGCGCATGCCGAACACGAAAATCTTTGCGCATGACCTGAATGAGGGCGCGCGAGAGACTTGCCGTGAAATGGCGCAACGCAACGGAGTTGCCGATAGGCTCATCATCGGCGGGCTTTTCACCGGTGAGGATTTCGAACGCTTTGCACCACTTGATACGCTTGTCATGGTGGATATCGAAGGCGCGGAAGAAGCTTTGCTTGATCCGGAAGCATTCCCGGCCTTGCGCAGGATGACAATGGTCGTCGAATGCCATGACGGTCGTCTTCGCCGGCCCACAGAAACCCTTACTGCGCGATTCCAGCCAACGCATCATGTCACCAGATTGGACCAGACCTATAGCCAACCGACATTACCGACATGGATGCGGGATTTGGGCCATATGGACCAGCTTTTGGCCATATGGGAATGGCGCGGGACGCCAACGCCCTGGCTCGTCATGGAGCCGCGCAATGCGTGACAGGGCGGAGTTTTGCCAAAGGCCACCACGACCCGCGCTCAAGGGAACGATTACGATGTTTGAGCGCATATCCCGTTAATGAACGCGGGCACCAAGCCGATCGGCGCCGGTCAATGCACCAGCGCCACACCCATCCCATGCTGGAAAATCGCTGCCGCGCCAAGCGCGTAATCCGGTGCGGCGCCAATCTGGGTGCCGTCTGCCGCATGGATCGCAATGGTGCGCTGGTTGTTCACCATCACTGGGCGCATATAGGCGATGCGGTTCGTGCCATAGCGCGCCCAATCAAGCGGTGAGAGTTTGCGCAAATCCTCAGCCGTCAGGATGATTTCCTGTTCGGTTTCGGTTTCGGTGTCGAATTCTTCCTGGTCACTCATGGTCTTGTCCTTTGCGCGCCCTTGATGGTGGCTCGCGCTGAAATGCCGCCCCAATATTCGTTGGTCGCATTTTCCGAGTCGCCAAGTGATTCCACTTGGCTTGAAAATGCTCCATGGGCACGGCGGTTGGGGCATTCAGCCCCGTTCGGGGCGCCCTTCCACAATGGTGGCGGCGCCATTGGTTTTGGTGTCAATGCGGATGGTCTTCACGCGAACCTCAGGCAAAGGCCGTTTCAGTTCCACATGCAAAAGGCCATTATCCAGCCAGGCACTTTCCACATCTATGCCTTCCGCCAGCACAAAGGCGCGCTGGAATTGGCGGGCTGCGATGCCGCGATGGAGGAAAACCCGCCCTTCCGAATCATCCTTCTGCCGCCCGCGTATCACCAGTTGATTGTCTTCCTGGGTGATCTGCAAATCATCCATGGAAAACCCAGCGACCGCCAGCGTAATGCGCAGCCGGTTATCGCCGATCTGTTCAATGTTATAGGGCGGGTAGCCATCGGCATTCTTGCCCACACGGTCGAGCATCTGTTCCAGATGATCGAAGCCAAGAAACAAGGGCGAGCCGAAAAGCGAAGGTCTGGTCACGTAAAAAGGCCTCCTCATCCGAGAGCGAAGCATTGGCCGGGACCCGAAGCGCCCCGGTGACGGATATCTTGGCGCAGCGCGACGCCGTTGCAAGGGGGGGCGCGCGGGGCTACATGCCAGCGCCTGCCATGACCGAAGCCTCAACCCTGCCTATCCTGTTTGTGCCTGACAAAAGGCTCCGCCTGAAGGCGCGCCCCGTTGGCGATTCCGATGGGGATATCGTGCGGGCGCTGGCACCCAAAATGCTCGCCACCATGTATGCCGCGCCGGGCATTGGCCTGGCCGCGCCGCAGATAGGTGAGGGGCTGCGCCTGATCGTGCTGGATATCCAGCCCAAGGAAAAGCCGGACCCGATGGTGCTGGTGAACCCGGAAATCATCGCCGAAAGCGCCGAATTGGCGATGCGCGAAGAGGGCTGCCTGTCTCTGCCCGGCCAATATGCCGATGTGACGCGCCCCGCCCGCGTGAAGGTGCGCTATCTGGACCTGACCGGCGCCAAGCGGGAAATCGAAGGGGACGGCCTGCTTTCCGCCTGCCTTCAGCATGAGATTGACCATCTGGACGGCGTTTTGTTCGTGGATCACCTCTCCGCGCTCAAGCGCAATATGATCCTGCGCAAATTGGCCAAGGATCTGAAATCCCAGCAGCGCGGGTGAGCAGCCCTTTGCGCATCGCCTTCATGGGCAGCCCGGATTTTTCCGTGCCGGCGCTCCGCGCGCTGCACGCGGCAGGGCATGAGATTGCCGCGGTTTATTGCCAGCCGCCGAAACCCGCCGGGCGCGGGCAGAAGGAAACGCCCTGCCCGGTGCATCGCGCTGCCCTGGAATTGGGCCTGCCCGTGCGCCACCCCGCGCGGCTGAAGCGTGATGAGGCCGAACACGCGGCCTTTGCCGCGCTTGGCTTGGATGTGGCGGTGGTCGCGGCCTATGGCCTGATTTTGCCCAAGGCCATGTTGGATGCACCCCGGCGCGGTTGTTTGAATATCCATGCCTCGCTTTTGCCGCGCTGGCGCGGGGCGGGGCCGATCCAGGCGGCGATATTGGCCGGCGATGCCGCAACCGGCATCACCATCATGCGCATGGAAGAAGGGCTGGATACGGGGTCGATGCTGCTGAAGGAAGCGGTGCCGATTACGCCCGCCACCACCACGCCTGATTTGCATGACGCTTTGGCCGCCATGGGGGCTCGGCTGATCCTGCGCGCCTTGGATGAAAACCCGCCCGCCACGCCTCAGCCCGAAGCCGGCGTGACCTATGCCCCGAAACTCACCAAGGAAGATGGCCGCCTGCGCTGGGCCGAACCCGCCGAGGCGCTTGAACGGCGCATCCGCGCGCTCAACCCCTGGCCCGGCACGTTTTTCATGCTGAAGGGGGAAGCCATCCGCGTTTCCGCCGCCGAGCTTGAAGCGGGCGAGGGCACGCCCGGCGAAGCCCTGGATGATGCCGGGCTGATTGCCTGCGGGCAGGGGGCGCTGCGCCTTCGGCGTTTGCAACGCCCAGGCCGCGCCGCCATGTCGGCGGAGGCGTTTTTGCGCGGCCTGCCGATTCCCGCCGGCACGCGCCTGGAATGACGCCATGCCCCGCTATGCGCTGAGGCTGGAATATGATGGCGCGCCCTTTTGCGGCTGGCAGCGCCAGGATGGCCTGCTTTCCATCCAAGCCGTGCTGGAAGAAGCCGCCGCGCATTTGAATGGCGGAGAGGTGCCGCTGGTCACCGCCGCCGGGCGCACCGATGCCGGCGTGCATGCCGAAGCCCAAGTGGCGCATTTGGATTTGGCCTGCGATTTGCTGCCCGAAAGAGTGCGAGAGGCGCTGAATTTCCACACCCGCCCGCATCCGGTAGCGGTGACCGGCGCGGCGATTGTGGATGGTGAATGGTCCGCCAGGTTTTCCGCCATTGGCCGAGCCTATCGCTACCGCATCCTGAACCGCCCGGCGCGCCCTGCCTTGGATTTGGGCCGCGTGTGGCATGTGAAAAAGCGCCTGGATGCGGCGGCCATGCATGAGGCCGCGCAGGGGCTTTTGGGCCGGCATGATTTTTCCGCCTATCGCGCCGCATCCTGCCAGGCGAAATCACCACTCCGCACGCTGGACCGCCTGGACGTGGCGCGCCTTGGCGAGGAGATTGAAATCATCGCCGAGGCGCGGAGCTTCCTGCACCACCAGGTCCGCAACATGGTGGGCACGCTGGTGGAGGTTGGCTATGGCCGCCGCCCGGCTTCCTGGCCGCGCGCCGTATTGCTCGGCGCAGACCGCACCAAGGCGGGGCAGACCGCGCCGCCGGAGGGGTTGGTGCTGACGGGGGTGAAGTATGCGGAAGCGGTGGGGTGGGGGTAGGCGCCCCGCCGTCTCCGCCTTTCCTCTGAACAAGTCCAAGAATCCCGCCACCACATCCGCAATACTCCGCCCGCGCCCGGTATCAATCGAAACCGTTGCGGTCACGCCGGCGCGCAGCGGCGGTTCCCCCTCATGCGGTTCAAGGCGGATGCGCACCGGCAGGCGCTGCACAACCTTCACCCAATTGCCGGAGGCATTTTGCGGCGGCAAAATCGCAAACTCCGCCCCCGTTGCTGGGCTGATGCTTTCCACCACGCCCTTCCAGGTCACATTCGGATAGATATCCAAAACCACATCCACGCGCTGGCCCACCGCCACATGGGTCAGCCTGGTTTCCTTCAAATTCGCACCCGCCCGGGGCGTTTCATGCCTGTTCAAACTCTTGCCAAGCTTTTCCATTGGGGGCAGCCTGATCTTCCCGGCGTCGTAAGCAGCAGGACGCGCTCAATCCAGCTGGACATGGAAGCTTCCACGTCTTCGCAGGGCGGACCAAGCGCCGGGAACTCACATGGCTCTGGTATTTCCTTTCGGTGCCAAATCGGTTTGAAGGAACTGAGATCGAATGAACGCCATCAAGCAAACCATCACATCCGGCAAAACCGCCATTGGCACGACAGCCGGGCCCAATATTGATGTCTCGGTGCTGGCTGATGCCGGCTTTGATTTCATCCTGTTTGATACCCAGCACTCCCCCTGGGAAATCAAGCAAATGGCGCCTTCCATCCAGGCGATGCGCGGCAAGAAGGCGGCGCCCTTGGTGCGCGTTGCCGCGAACCAGGCGGATCAGATTTGCTTCGCCTTGGATGCCGGGGCGCGGGGCATTATCGCGCCCATGATCAATACGCGCGCCGAGGCTGAGGCGATGGTGCGTTCCTGCCGCTATTATCCGCAGGGCAATCGCAGCAATGCGGGCGTGCGCGGCGAATGGGGCGAATTTCCCAAATACCGCGACTATATGGATGCGGTGAATAACGAATTGGTCATTGTGCCCATGATCGAAACTAGGCAGGCGCTGGAAAATCTTGATGCCATTGCTTCGGTGCCCGGCGTGGATGTTCTGCTGATTGGCCCTTCCGATCTTTCCATCGAATTGGATGTACCGCTTGATTATGCTTGCGATACCTATCAGCGCGCGCTTGATAAAATCGCAGCAGCTGCGGCGAAGCATGGTATTGCGGCGGGCATGTATTTCATCCCGCCGGGAATGGAGCCCAATTTCTTCGTGGATAAAGGCTTCAAATTCTTCACCATGCCCTGGGGACCCTGGGCCACTACCGGCATTCAGAACGCGATCGCCGGGATCAAGCGCTGAAAGCCACGCCTGATCGCTTCGGGGTGGTCAGGCGTTACGCGATCTTCAGGTCGCTCGCCAAATGGAACAGGCAATCGCCGCGCTTGGTGCGCGCCGGAATGCGCTGGCACATCACAATGCCCGCAGCCTTGAAGGTGATTTCAACCGGCGGCAACCACGGTGTTTCGGTGAAATGGATACGCGCGGCGGGCGTGCCGATGGAAACCATATCGCCAAGTGCTACCAGCGGCTCAAACACGCCATTTTCGGGTGCATAGACGTAATAATCCTGCCCGCGCACATCCAAGAACCGGGTGGGGGAGGGCGGTTCGATCCATTCGGATTGTGGCAGAATGCCAAGATGCACCAGCACATTGCGCACACCGCGCTCTGCAATCGCAAGGCCAGCGGGATTGACGGTGCCTGAGCCGCCCAATTCGCTGCCAAGCGCGATCTTGCCGCGCCGTTCGGCGCCGCTGCCAAGCGTCTGATTGCCACCCTGGCCTTGCGCGCCACCCTGGATATAGGTGAAGGGCGCACCAAAGGCGCGGAGTGCCGCCAATTGTTTTTGAAACAGCACAGGATCGTTGGATTGGGTCGCCAGCGCGCAGGGAACGTAATTCAGCGATGACCCGCCCGAATGCAAATCCATCACAAAATCCGCAAGCGGGATCAATTCGCTGTCAATGTAATGCGCGATCTGGCGCGTGACCGTGCCATCCGGATCGCCTGGAAAAATGCGGTTCAGGTTCAAATCATCAATCGGTGAAACGCGCCGCCCAACCAGTGCTGCCGGGTAATTCGCCATGGTCAGGATGATGACGCGCCCCTTGATGCGCGCAGGATCAAGTGCCTTCGCCAGATTGGTCAGCGCCACCTGGCCTTCATATTCATCGCCATGATTGCCGGAGGTGAAAAGCGCCGTCGGCCCTTCGCCATTCTTCACCACCACAATCGGGATGGGCAGAAAGCCATAGGCGCTGTCATGGGTTGAATGAAATAGACGAATAAAGCCTGTCTGCTTGCCGTCCTTGTTGAAATCAACTTCGGAAACAAGGCGCGATTTGCGCGGCGCTTCAGCCATGGTGTTTTCCCTATTCAGGCTTGGGTCATCAAATGGCAGGCGACCTGATGGCCGGCCTTGGTTTGCGTGAGTGGCGGCGCCACTTCCTTGCATATCGGCATCACATGCGGGCAGCGTGTGTGGAAGCGACAGCCGGAAGGCGGGTTGAGCGCGCTTGGAATATCGCCGACGATATTTTCCCGTTTTCCGCGCGAGCGTCGCGATGGATGCGGCGCCGGCACGGCCGCAATCAGCGCGCGCGTATAGGGATGCTGCGGATCATTATAGATCACGCGCTTTTCGGCGACCTCAACGATCTTGCCAAGATACATGACCGCAACACGGTCAGAGATATGCCGCACCACCGAAAGATCATGCGCGATGAACAGATAGGTCAGCCCCATATCGCGCTGCAAATCCTGCAACAAATTGACGATTTGCGCTTGAACGGAAACATCAAGTGCGGATACCGCCTCATCACACACCACAAAGCGCGGGCGCAGGATCAACGCGCGCGCAATGCCGATGCGCTGGCGTTGGCCGCCGGAAAATTCATGCGGAAAGCGATCCAGCGCGCGGCGTGGCAGGCCGACACGATCGAGCATTTCCGTGACCTGCTGGCGCGTTTCGGTGCCATGTTTCGCGCCATGGATCACCAAAGGTTCGGCGATGATATCCTCAACAGCCATACGCGGATTGAGCGCGCCGTAAGGGTCCTGGAAAATGATCTGCATGGACCGACGAAATTCGCGCATGGCCGCACGCCCCAAGCCGGTGATTTCCTGCCCCTGAAAACGGATGCTGCCTGCGGTTGGGTCCAGCAGCCTGATCAATAGTCGTCCGAGCGTGGATTTGCCGCAGCCGGATTCACCAACCAGCCCCAATGTCTCTCCGGGCATGATGGAAAGCGCCACATCATCCACCGCGCGGAGCTTGCTGGTTCTGCCCCGCAGAAACATCCCGCCACCGCCAACATCAAAATGCTTGGCCAGGTTCTGCGCGCTGATCAGGGGCTCGGTCATGGTGCAGCCAATTCCTTGGCGCGCAGACATGCGGCCCAATGATCAGCTTCTTCCAAGATCAGCGGCGGCAGCGCTTCACTGCAAGAAGGCTGCGCATAACGGCAGCGCACACTGTAACGGCAACCGGGCGGGCGCCGCGCGGGATCGGGCAGCGTGCCGGGAATGGCGATCAGTCGCGCGCGATCTTCCGTGATGGAGGGCACGCATTCCAGCAAGCCGCGCGTATAGGGATGCACGGGGTGGTCAAAAATTCGTGCCACCGGCGCTTCTTCAATCACGCGCCCGGCATACATCACCAGCACGCGATCGGCGGTTTCCGCGATCACGCCCATATTATGCGTGATGATCATGATCGCCATGCGGAATTCATCGCGCAAATCCATCAGCAGATCGAGGATTTGCGCCTGGATGGTCACATCCAGCGCCGTGGTGGGTTCATCGGCGATCAGCAGCTTTGGGTTGCAGGCAAGTGCGATCGCGATCATCACGCGCTGGCGCTGGCCGCCTGACATTTGGTGCGGGTAATCATCCAAGCGCCGCGCGGCCGAGGGAATGCCAACCTTGTCCAGCATATCAATCGCGCGTTTGCGGAGTGTGGCAGCGGGCAGGTTTTCATGCGCCCGGATGGTTTCCATGATCTGATCGCCAATGGAAAATACCGGGTTCAGCGATGTCATGGGTTCCTGGAAGATCATGGCAATGCCGGGGCCGCGAATGCGTTGCATTTCCCGCGACGATAGCTTGGTCAGTTCTTGCCCCTGGAACATTACCTTGCCGGCAGCGATGCGCGCCGGTGGCTGCGGCAAAAGCCCCATGATGGTGAGCGCCGTGACACTTTTGCCGCTGCCGCTTTCACCAACGATACCGAGGATTTCCCCTTCCTTGAGGGAGAAGGAAACCTCCTCAATCGCGGTGATTTCGCCGCGCCCAGTCATGAAGGCCGTGGTCAGCCCCTCTACATCAAGCAAGCTCACTGTTGAATCCTGAGCCGGGGGTCGAGCACATCGCGCAAGCCATCGCCAAGAAAATTCAAGCCCATCACGGTGATCATCAATGCAATGCCGGGGATGGTGATGATCCAGGGCGCTTCGCGCATGAAATCGCGGCCTTCGGCCATGATGTTCCCCCAGGTGGGCGTGGGCGGCACGGCGCCAACGCCAAGGAAGGAAAGGGTGGCTTCAGACAGCACTGCGAAGGCGAACAGGAAGGAAAGCTGCACAATCACCGGCGCCATGGCGTTGGGCAGGATATGGCGTGTCAGGATGCGCCAATGGCCTGCTCCCGCCGCAACCGCTGCCTGCACGAATTCCATTTCCCTCAAGACAATCACGGAAGAGCGCACAATGCGCGCCGTGCGCGGGATATAGACAATCCCCAAAGCCAGAATGACATTGAAAGTTGAAGGCCCCAGAACCGAGGTAACCGCAATGGCGAGCAAAATGGCCGGGAAGGCCATCAGCGCGTCATTGATGCGCATCAGCAGATTATCAATGCGGCGGAAATAGCCGGCAGCGGCGCCGATCAGAATACCAAACACCGCATTCAGCGCCACCACAGAAGCGCCAATCAGCATGGAAAGCTGCGCGCCCCAGACCACGCGGGACCAAAGGCTGCGCCCAAAACTATCCGTGCCGAAAACCCAACCCTCTCCAGGCGGCTTGAATTTGTTGCGCATGGAAAGGCGGTTCGGATCAACATCGGTGATCCAAGGCGCCAGAATGGCGGCAGTGGCGATGATCAGGAACAGCAGCAGCCCCGTCATGAACAGCCGATGACGCAGCAGGCGCTTTATGGTGGCGCGCGCCGGGTGTTCGCGCTTCAGCGCAATGCCTTCGGCGTCTATCGTGGTCGCGTCACTCATAGCGCACCCTTGGGTCAATCAGGGCATAGAGGACATCCACCAGGATATTCACCAAGACCAGAAAAGTCGTCACCAGCAAAAGCCCGCCCTGCACCATGGGATAATCGCGGCTGAGCACGGCTTGTGTCAGCAATTGCCCCATGCCGGGCAGGGAAAATAGTGCTTCCGTCACCACCGCGCCCGACAGCAATAATGAAATGATGATGCCCACCACAGTGACAATCGGGATCAGCGCATTGGCCAGCGCATGCTTCAAAATCACCTGCCGTTCCGGCAGCCCCTTGGCACGCGCTGTGCGCACATAATCCTGACGCAGCACCTCCAGCATGCCAGACCGCGTAATGCGCGCGAGCAAGCCTGCTTGCAGCAGCGCGAGTGAGATCGCCGGCATTGTCGTGCTGCGCAGCCAACCGATAGGGTCTTGCGAGAAGGGCACATAGCCGCCGCTTGGCAACCAGCCGAGCTGTACGGCAAAGAAAATGATCATCAATAGCCCAAGAAAGAAACCTGGAATGGAAATACCGAGCATGGCAATCATCATCGCCAATTGATCAATCCAGGTATTTTGCCGCAAGGCGGCGATGATGCCGCTGATGACACCAATCAGCAGCGTCAGCACAAGTGCGTAAAGCGAAAGCCCTATGGTGACGGGCAGCCGTTCCATCGTGGCGGCCAGAACACCTTTGCCAAGCAACAGGGATTTGCCGAAATCACCCCGCAGCAACCCCTGATAGTAATGCAGCAATTGCGTCAGCAGTGGTTCATCCAGGCCAAGATCCTTACGCAATTGTTCGATCTGCGCCGGGGTTGCCGCAATGCCAGCGATTGCCGCTGCCGGATCGCCAGGAATCAGCCTCATCAGCCCAAAGCTGATGAGGCTGACAATGAACAATACCGGAATGGCGCTGAGCAACCGGCGGAGCGTGAGCAGAATCAAGGCTGGTCACGCTCCTGCCCGCACATGCTCAACGTTCCATCCACACATTGGAAAAGCGTGGGATACGGAAGGGGGTAAAGCCCTTCACATTGGCACGCGATGCCTGGACCTTGGTGAGCGAGCCGAAGGGATAGGCATAGGCGCGTTCCAGCACCAGGCGCTGCATCCGCGCAAAGGCTTCCTGGCGTGCCGCCGGATCGCGCTGGTTATTCATATCATCCCAGGCTGCCTTCACGTCCGGATCATCCTTGTCATCCTTCGGGCGATAATTCGCCCCCGGGGAAACCAGGAATTGCATGGTGGCCAGGGCGCCAAGCGCGGGTTGTGTGCCCCAACCTGAATGAAAGAAATGCCATTCGGTCGAATTGACCCGCTGCGACATTTGTACCGAGGTTGGCCAATCAACCACACGAAGCGACGCATTGATGCCGATCGCCTTCATTTGCTGTTCCATGACAAGCGCCGCATTATACATCGGCGGATAATCACGGTTGGTCAGGATGATGATCGGTTCGTTGCGATAGCCTGATTCGCGCAGCAAGGCGCGTGCGCGCTGCTGATTGTTGATATTATAGGTTTC
This sequence comes from Roseomonas sp., assembly GCA_044356015.1. Lineage (GTDB taxonomy): Bacteria > Pseudomonadota > Alphaproteobacteria > Acetobacterales > Acetobacteraceae > Neoroseomonas. The sequence goes on along the minus strand of JBIKXA010000014.1, from coordinate 11,288 downwards.
CTTGCCCGCATCCGTATAGCTTGGCTGGTTCGGGTATTGGAAGCCGACATTCAGCCGATAATTATTGTCTGTCGCGGCATCCATGATGTCTTCCACATTCAGCGCGGCCTGTACGGCGCGGCGGAAGGCAAGGTTATCGGTGGGCGCAAGCGCGGTATTGGGCAGCGCAATTTGAATCCACCAATTCTGCAGGGGCAAAATGGTGATTGCGCTATTGCGCCGCAGCCCTTCCAGGGAACGCGTCGGCACATCTTCAACCACATGCAGCGCGCCGGTTTCCAAGCCCGCCACGCGGGCGGAGGCTTCGGTCACGATGCGGAAGGTCACAGTATCCAGGCAGGCAACGCGATAGCCGCCAAAGCCCGTGCGCTGTTCATAGGCGGTATTGGGCTTGTAGCCATCAAAGCGCCCAAGCTTCGCATGGCTGCCGGGAACGAATTCCATCAGGCGGAAAGGCCCAGTGCCCACGGGGCGCAATTGCTGACGCTGATCATCCTTGTGTTCGGCGGGAATGATGACAATCGGGACAGAAAAGGAAGAAAGCGCCTCAATGAAGGTTGGCTGAACCTGCTTCATGCGGATGATGAAGGTATGCGGATCCGGCGTTTCCCAACCCGCCACATTGTCAAGCGTGCTGCGCTGCAGGCCAATCCGATTGTAGCGATCGAAAGAAGCCGCGACATCGGCGGAAGTCAGCGCCTTGCCGTTATGGAAGGTGATGCCCTGGCGGAGCTTGAAGGTATAGCTCATGCCATCCGGGGCTTCCTGCATGGATTCCGCCAATTCCGGGATGGGCTTGTTGTTCTCGTCGCGCGTGATCAGCGTTTCATAGATGTTCATCGCGATATTGCGCGTTGAAATCGTGCTGGACGTCATCTGGTCCAGCGAATTGACATTGGCTTCCTGGCCAAAGACCAGGTCTCCGCCGCGCGTGGGGCAGGTGAAGGGGGCGGCCAGCAGCGGCGGCGCCGAGAAGGCCATGGCAGCAGCCACAAGACCCGTGCTCAACTTCAGGCGTTTCATCCATGCTCTCCCGTTATTGGTGGTTGGGTAGCTTCATGCGCGCGCCCCGCGGCGTCAACCATTATCGGCAAGCCCGGCGAAGCGGCGCACAACATTTTCCGTGAGGCGACTGATCGGGCCTTCAAACCCCTGACGCCACAGGCTGCCGCAATAGGTGATGGAACCAACGGCGAACACCGCGCCGCCGCCCGGTGTTTCGAAATAGATGATCTCGCCCCGCTTCAGCGCCTGGGCCTTTTCGCCATTCACGGTGTTCACATGCGAAAGCAGTTCCTCAGGCACCGCCACAAAGGAAGCGGGCGGGTCTTCGGATACGGCCAGAATCGCGGTGCCATCTGGCGTGCCGAGGGCAGGGTCGGCGCGGTCCAATTCAAAGCCGGCGGCGCCGCCACCGGAAAGCCCGTAATCGCCAATGGTCTCGCCTTCCACGCCTTCGAACATCCAGGCATGGCGTGCCTCACGCGCCGGCGGCAGCAGGCGGTAATAGGTGCCTTCAAACAGCCCCTGGCCGGAAAAACCGACACCGGCCAATTGCTGCGGCGGGCGACGGTTGCGCCGCCACAACCCGCCATAGGCGCCATCGGTCTGGTGATAATACTCGCCAGGCTCGGCGGCCCAGGCGCGAATGCCGCCTTCGGCGCGGCGCAATTCAAACGTGCCGGGCATATCGGCGGGTTGGGCGATGCGCCAATAAAACCCATTGCCGCCCAGATACATCATGCGCCCGCCGTTGCGCGTATAGGCGTAAAGTGCATCGAGCGTCTGCGGCGTGTGATATTCCGGGTGTGATCCCGTCATCACCACCTTGTAATTGGCCAGCAGTGCGGCGCCTTCCGCGTGCAGATCGTGATCCGTGATCACGTCAAAGGCCAAGCCGCGCGCTTCCAGCCAGGCCAGGATATGCGTATCGGCGGGATAGTGCCGCAGCCCAGAGCCCTTCGTGTCATTGAAGGTGAGAAATCCTGGCCGCATGGTCATGATCGGGCGCAGCCGCGATGAAAAGGCGATGCCGCTATTATCCGGATGGCGGTTGTAGGTGGACCGCCCATAGATCGGGAAATCATCGGGATTATGCGGATAAGCGCCCCAGGCAGCGACGCGGGCGCGATAGGCGGCATCCGCATTGCCGCGCGCATGATTGGCATAGGCCTGATAGGTGAAGGTGGAAGCCAGAAACGCAATCGGCGCTGTCGCCGTGCCGCGCGGGGGCAGCACATAGAAGGGAATGTGATCCTCACCTTCGGCGCAAGTGACATGCAGCGTGTAGGCGCCGGAACGCAAATCCGCTGGCACGGTGAAGCTGAAATCATCCGCCCAGCCGCAATCGCTCAAATCATCGGCGTGGAAATGGATGGCGGCGTAATCGGCGGGCGCGTGACGCCAGCACATCTCGGCCCCCGACCAGCGCGCGCCAACCACGGCGCGGGTTGGCACATTCACCAAATCGCCATGACAGGCTTGCGGGCCGATATCTTCCACGCGTTGCGTTGCAATGCCCCGCGCGAAATCCCAACCGGCGAGAAGCCCAGGGCCGGCGGCGGCAAGCGGCTGATCCGGCCGCGGCCATTCGGCGAAAAACCCAGCCAGGATCGCGGGATCTTCGATCTTGCCCGTCAGATGCGCGGTCGGGGCGCTGGCCTCTCGCGCCGCGATCATCACCACGCCTTCGCCTGCGGGTAAAACCAGCCCGGGTGCGGCGATTTCGCGCGTGCTGGCCGGGCTGGCATCTTCAATACATTGCGCGCCGAGAAGAATGCGCCCCGTGGTGGGATCAGCACTCAGCCAAAGCCGATGCCAACGCCGCAGGGGCAAGGCCGCGCCAAGGCCAAGCTGTCTGTCGCCGCCTTCCCAGATGATCTGTGCCATGGGGCCATGCGGGCCGACCGAAAGCGTGACCCGCTGGCCTGCCATTTCTTCGCTGATCACCACAGCTTCGCCGCCGGGCTGCGCCTGGAACCAGACCAGCGCTGTCCAGGTAACAGGCCCCGCCGCGCGCTGCGGCGCCTTTGGGATCAGCGCATAAGACCCAAGCCGGATGGGCTGGTGGCGGCCCTGAAATGCGGCATCGAAACGCGCCGAAAGGTCTTCAAACCGCAGCCCTGGTCCGGCCGGGTTGGGGTCGCCGGAAATCACGCGCCGCAGCCTGGCACGGTAGCGCGCACCGCTTGGCACGCTGATCTTCACGGCGAGGCTCTCACCGGGGCGCGCGGAAAAGCGGTCCAGATAGCCGGTAATCGGCAATTCTGCGGGCTTGGCTTCGGCCATGGGTGGGTCCTCTCCCTCTTTGTCGAGAATGGTCTGCGCCCTGCCTATCGCCGTCAACACCCGGCCCGGTGGTCAGGCGCGCCCAATTTGTGCAAGGCTCGCTTCGGGAAACCGTCGAAGAGGATCCAAATGACCGCGATCATCGAAAAACTGAGCGATAGCCGGGCAGAGGCGCGCGAATGGGAACTCCGCTGCGACATGGCCGCGGTATTCCGCATTGGTGCCAGGCTCGGCTGGAATGAACATATCGGCAATCATAACAGCCTGATGCTGCCCGATGAGGCAGAGCCGCGCTTCCTGATCAACCCGCGTGGCTATCTGTTCCAGGAATTGAAAGCATCCGATCTGATTGTTTGCGATCTGGAAGGGCGCGTGCTGCGTGGCAGTGGTGAGCTCCGCAAGGTTGCCTTCCATATCCACACGCGCATCCATCTGGCCAATCCGGCGGCCACTTGCGTGATCCATGTCCATCCGCGGCATTTGACCGCGCTGTCCATGGTGCAAGGCGCCGAATTCGCACTGTCCCATCACAATAACCTGCTGCTGAATGATCGCACGGTTTATGATGATGAAGGCGATCAGCCAGTGCATAGCAATGAGGAAGGGGACCGCATTGCGCGGCTGATGGGCGATAAGACCATCATGCTGATGCGCGGCCATGGCGTGACGGTGGTGGGCCCCACGGTGCATGACGCTTTCGATGAATGCTACATGGCGGAACGCACCTGCATGTATCAATTGACCGCCATGCAAACCGGCCTGCCCTTGCACAAGCTGCCGGATAACCTCCGGCGCAACCATACGGGGCCCTGGGGTGAAAAGCTGGATGCCAGGCTCCATCTCAATGCCTGGCGCCGTGTGCTGGACCGGGAAGAACCGGAATACGCGCGCTGAAACATAACAAATACGGGAGCAAACCATGATCCAACGTCGCAGCCTTCTCGTCACACCTCTTGCCCTTGGCCTTGCCAGCCCTGCTATTGCGCAAGCGCCTTGGCCTAATCGGCCGGTGCGCGTGATTGTCGGCTTCCCGCCAGGCGGGTCGCTTGATGTGATGACAAGGCTTGCCTGCGAGGTCTTGTCGCGCCGTTTAGGTCAGAATTTCATTGTTGAGACGCGTTCTGGCGCTTCGGGCAATATCGGCACGGAAGCCATCGCGCGGGCCACGCCCGATGGCTACACCATCGGCACGATCAGCATGCATAATGTGGTGATCAACCCCATGCTGTTCAAAACCCTGCCCTATGATCCGGAAAAGGATTTCGCCTGGATCAGCGCCATGTGGGATTTGCCCAATATCGTTGCGGTGCCGGCGCAGCATGTGCCCGCGCAGACCCTGGCCGAATTCATCACCTGGGCCAAGGCGCGGCGCGGCGGCATCAGCTTTGGTTCATCCGGGGTTGGCACCACCATCCATCTTTCCGGCGCCTTCCTGATGGGGCGCGCGGGGATTGAGGCGACGCATGTGAGCTTCCGCGGCGCAGCGCAGACGATTCCGGCCATGCTTTCAGGCGATATTCATGTCGCGGTGGATAACCTTGCCAGCTATACCGGCGTCATTCAGGAAGGACGCATCCGCGCGCTTGCCATCACCATGCCGCAACGCTGGCCCACCTTGCCCAATGTGCCAACCATGGCGGAAGCGGGGATGGATAATTTCAATGTCAGCCCTTGGCATATGTGGGGCGGCCCGCGCGCCATGCCGCGCGAGATTGTGGACCGGATTTCGTCTGAAATCCGCACAGCCTTCGCCGATCCCGAATTGCAGCAACGTGCCATCGGCATGGGCGCGCGGCTGACAGGTTCAACGCCGGAACAATTGGCCGCACGCTTGAAGCGTGAACAGCCAATCTGGGCGGAGATGGTCAGGATTTCCGGCGCGCAGCCGGAATAGGGCAGGGGCCTCGCCCCTTACGATAAGCGTGACCTTTGCTCACGGGTCACGCGCCCAACGTCACGCCAACCCCAAGGCCCAAAGCAGCACGCCCTTCTGCGCATGAAGCCGGTTTTCCGCTTCATCAAACACCACGCTTTGCGGGCCATCCATTACCTCATCGGTGATTTCTTCGCCGCGATGCGCGGGCAGGCAATGCATGACAATCGCATCCGGGGCGGCGTGTTTCAGCAAGGCCGCGTTCAATTGATAGGGTGCGAGAAGATTATGCCGGCTTTCCGCCCGGCCATCACGCTCATCCGCCATCGAAACCCAGGTATCGGTTACAACGCAGCGCGCATCACGCACGGCAGCGATGGGGTCATGGGTCAGCTCCACCTTGGCACCTTGCGCGCGTGCCCAGGCGATCACCTCAGCGGGCGGGGCCAATTCCGGCGGGGTCGCAAGACGCAGCGTAAAGCCAAACCGCGCCGCCGCCTGGATGAAGGATTGCGCGACGTTGTTGCCATCGCCGGTCCAGGCCAGGATTTGCCCGGCGATGGGGCCGCGATGTTCCTCAAAGGTCATGACATCTGCCATCAATTGGCAGGGATGGGATACATCGGTCAGGCCATTGATCACCGGCACGGTCGCATGTGCGGCCAATTCACGAATTTTCTGCACATTATCGGTGCGCAGCATGATCGCATCCACATAACGCGACAGCACTTTCGCCGTATCGGCGGGCGTTTCACCACGCCCAAGCTGCATATCCTTGGAAGACAGCACCACAACATCGCCGCCCAATTGGCGGATGCCGACTTCGAAGGAAACGCGCGTGCGGGTCGAGGGTTTTTCGAAAATCAGAGCAATGGATTTGCCGGCCAAGGGCTTGCCCGCAAGCTCGCCTCGCTTCGCGCGCCCAGCCACATCAAGCATCCGGCGCAACACCGCCGGTTCAAGATCCATCAATTCCAGAAAGTGGCGGGGCGGCGCTTCGCCGCCCCTGACCGATTTCAACATGGCACTCATTGCGCCGCGGCTTGGGCACCGGCTGGGGTCAGGCGCAGGCAGGCGCGATCAAGCAGCGCCACGGCTTCATCCGCATCGGCTTCGGTGATGATCAAGGGCGGCGCCAGGCGCAGCACATTCATGCCCGCCGCAACGGTCAGCAACCCCTCGGCCACGGCGGCATTCTGCATCTCGCCGTTATTCACCTCAGGCCGCAGCTTGAGGCCGAGCAGCAGGCCCGCACCGCGCACATCCTCAATCACTGTCGGATGCTTGGCGGCAAGGGCCAACAGGCCGCGCCACAAATGCCGCGCCACCTGATCCACACGCTCCAGGAAGCCGGGGGCAGAGACCACATCCATCACCGCATTGCCGGCGGCACAGGCCAAAGGCCCGCCACCATAGGTTGACCCATGCGTGCCGGCCTTCAAATGCTTCGCCACATGTTCCTTGGCGAAAATGCCACCCAGCGGGAAGCCACCGCCAATGCCCTTGGCGGAGGACATCACATCGGGTTCGATCCCGGCCCATTGATGGGCCCACATCTTGCCCGAACGGCCCATGCCGGTCTGCACTTCATCCAAAGCCAGCAGCAGCCCGTATTCATCGCACATGGCGCGCAATTCACGCAGGAAGCGCAGCGGCGCGGGGCGCACGCCGCCTTCACCCTGCACGGGTTCAATCATCACGCCGGCTGTATTGGGGCCAATCGCGTCACGCACCGCATTCATATTGTCGAAGGGCACATGGTCGAAGCCTTCAACCGGCGGGCCGAAGCCGGCCAGGTATTTCTCATTCCCGGTGGCGGCCAAAGCGGCCATGGTGCGGCCATGGAAGGCGCCATCAAAGCAGATCAGCCGGTAGCGTTCCGGATGGCCGCCTTCCGCATGGTATTTGCGGACGGCCTTGATCATGCCTTCATTCGCTTCGGCGCCCGAATTGCAGAAAAACACGCTGTCAGCGAAGGAATTTTCCACATGCCGCTGCGCCAGCCTTTCCGCCTGCGGGATGCGATAGAGGTTGGAGGCATGAATGATCTTGCCTGCCTGTTCCGCAATCATCCGCGTCAGATGCTGGTGCCCATGGCCGAGCGAGGAAGTCGCGATGCCCGCGCCGAAATCCAGGAAACGTCGGCCATCTTCCGTCCAAAGTCGCGCGCCTTCGCCCCGCTCAAAAGCAAGGTCGGCACGGTTATAGGTCGGCATCAGGGCGGGAATCACGTTTCCAGTCTCCGCAAGCTACCGGCCCGGGCGCGGGCGACCATCGCCTTACCAAGGACCGTAAAGCGGAAATCTGCCGGAAAAGCGCGCAAGATGAAAGAGGCGGCCTGATTTATTCGCCAATATTCATCAAAGCGCCCCGGACGCGCGCCGCCTGGAATTGCGCCATGAACAGCCAGGCCGCCAAGCCAAGCCAGATCAGATCAAGCCCGAAGGCATAGGCCAGATGATCCCAGGCAAAGCGCCCTTCCAGCAGTGCCGCGCGCATGCCTTCAAACACATGGGTTGCGGGGATGGCGAGAGAGATCGGCTGCAACCAGGCGGGGAGCACCGAAACCGGATAAAACACCGCCGAAAAGGGCGCCAAGCCAAACAGCACGCCCCAGGCCAAGGCTTCGGCCCCCGCGCCATGGCGCAGGATCAGCGCCGTGACCCCCAGCGCCACCGCCCAGCCCATGGCCATCAGCGCTGCGAAGTAAAGCACCAAGCCCGGCCCCAGGGTCCAAATGCCAAAACCATACAGCAGGAAGGCCAGCAGGATCGCCGGACCAACGCCAATCGCCGTGCGCAGCATGCTCATGGCGACAAGCCCCGCCACCAATTCATGCGGGCGCAAAGGGGCGACGAAGATATGGCCCAGATTGCGCGACCAGATTTCCTCCAGGAAGGAAATGGCAAAGCCCATTTGGCTGCGCAGCGTCACCTCCCACAGCAAAACGCCGCCCAGCAACACGCCGGCGGTGATGCTCGCGGTATTGTTCTGCAGGCCGGCAAGCCAGGCGCTGACAAAGCCCCAGACAAGCATTTGCAGGACGGGCCAATACATCAATTCCAGAACGCGCGGCCAGGATCGCCGATACAGCGCCAAATGCCGATAGACCAACCCCCAGATGCGCCGTGCTGCTTCGCTCATGCCGCGCGCCCCTGGCCGCGAGCGATGTCCAAAAACACCTGTTCCAGATCATCGCGGCCATAACGCGCGATCAGATCGGCGGGGCTGCCCTGGTCCACGATGCGCCCGCCCTTCAGCATCAGCACGTGATCCGCCAAGCGTTCGACCTCCGCCATGTTATGGCTGGCCAGCAGAATGGCCGCTCCCGTTTCAGCGCGGTAGCCTTCCAGAAGGGTCCGCACCCAATCGCCCGTATCGGGGTCAAGGCTTGCGGTGGGTTCATCCAGCAACAGCAATTCCGGGCGATTGATCAGGGATTTCGCAATCGCGACACGGGTTTTCTGCCCTGCCGAAAGCTGCCCGGCGGGCCGATCCAGAAAGCTTGTCAATTGCAGGCGTTCAGCCAATTCGGCGATGCGTTCTGCCGGCTTCGGCACGTTATACAGGTGCGCGTAAACAGTCAGGTTTTCCCTGACCGTCAGCCGATGCGGCAGCGCGACATAGGGCGAGGAAAAATTCATCCGCGCCAGCGCGGCGAAGCGGTCCCGCGCCATGTCATGGCCCAGCACCACAACCCGCCCGCCACTGGGCACCAAAAGACCCAGCAGCATGGCGATGGTGGTGGATTTGCCCGCACCATTGCCGCCCAAAAGCGCCCAGGTGCTGCCGGCGGGCTGGGTAAATTCCAGCCCCGCCACAGCAGGTGGGTCCCCTGATTTGTAGGTTTTCGTCAGGCCCTGGGCCTCAATGGCGGGAAGCGGCATGGGGGGCATATCGGCGCAAATCGGCGTTTCGCCAAGTTACGTTTTCACGCTGCCGGACGTTGGCTTTCAATCAGGCGGCCCTGGAACAGGCGAATGCCCGCTTCCCAGCCCCAGGCAATGGCTGCTGGCCGATCTGCCCCGGCCAAAACCACCTTATCGGCGCTCTGAGACAGTTTCTTTTGAAGATCGGCCGCCACGGAACTTTCGGCAGCCGGAAAATCATCCGACCATTTGAGACGCAAAAAGTCAAAACCGGCGCCAAGGCTTGAGAAGATCGTGGCGGCGAATGGTGATGCTGCCTCAAGCATCAGCCTATAGCCCCGCGCTTCCGCGAAATGGCGCGCCAAAAGGAACAGATCGGGCGCAGCCAACACATCTTCCGCATCAAGGCTGATGATCAGATTGTGCCTCTGGCTTTGCGGCATGATGGCATCAAGGCGCAGGAAATCAGCCGAGAAAAGGCTCTCGACACGCAGCGGCAGCGCGATTGCGCGCATGGACCGCATTTCCTCAGGTCGGGCGAAGTGGGTCAATTGCCGACGGTCAATGGATCTGATCAGCCTTTGCGCGAAGGCCGGCGTGAGAGAGATATCATAGCCCGGCAAAAGCCTTTCGCAGACTTCGGACAAATCAACGCGGCGGTCTTCCCAAAAGAGTTTGGTGTTCTGGCCGCCAGGTTCCAGCCAGCAGACCTTTTGGCGGCGCAAAAAAATGCTGAGATCGGCGGTCATCAAGCCCCGTTCAGCCGAAGACAGGGCTGCCGCGTCAACAACACGATTTTTCGGCTCATCCAGCGCCATCACGCGCATCGCCGCCACCATGCCAAGGCTGTCTTCCACGGCGGCCATCACGGCAGCGGCCTGTTGCGGCAAGCGAAGCATGCGAACCGCCTGCGCCGCTTCATCAGGCTCCAGCATGGAAAGCAGGATCTGGCGTTCATGCTCCAGCGCGTCGGTCGCATTGGGCAGGCCGATGGCGACCAGATCGCCGCCGGGTAGTTTGAAGCTTCTGACCCGGGCGGTGCTGTTCAAGGGTTCCCAGGCTTCACGCAGCAGCTCTGCGCGGCTGCCGAAGCGCCGTGCACGCGGCAAGGCCGAAAACCGCAGCATCAGAACAAGGCGCTCCTCTCCCAAGGCGACAGCATCGCGAATGGCATTGGACAGCGCCACTGCGCCAAGCGCCTCAACCGGCAGGGCAGCGGCCTTCTGGGCGGTGGCGCTCATGACTGATTCTCAGGCAAGACTGTTTCCAGCAACATGGGCCTATGACAGCCAAGCCTGTCAGTGGGTGAAGTGGCAAGCCCGCGGGCGCGACATTCGGAGCGGAGGCACCGCGCAGCCTCAGCACAATGATCCATGCGGGCGGCGGCGATAATCTCCTCGATCCAAGGCCCGCCATAAAGAAAAATGCCTTGGCTGATCCCCCAGGAAAGCGCCGCTTCACCATCGCAGCCATCAAGAACAAGGCGTGTCTGATCAATGCGGCGCAGCGCCTTGGCGGCTTGCGGGGCTTCCAAATCAGGCGACCAATCGAGAATCAACAAATCAGCCGGCAGGGCGTCCACCTCAATCAAGGTGAGCGCTGACGCGGAAAGCCCGGATATGGCAATCCCCCATGCCTCCTGACGCAAAGCTTCACGCCTTATGGCAAGGTTGCTGATGGAAATCGCTTCATGCAAGGAAAGCGTTGCGTAAAGAGCAGGGGCCACGGCTTGCTGCGCTGCTTCATCTGCGGCATCGGGCAAGGGAGGCAGCAGGTCAGGGGGCAAATCGAGCAGGAGCGGGGCGATCGGCCCGCTGCCCATCAGGGATTTGCGCGTCCCCTCATCGCCAAGCGCTTCAAGGAGGCGTTTTTGCAGCAGGGATTTGGCGTGGCGCAGCAATGACCGATCATCGACCATGCCGCCGAGATGCTGCCGCAAGGCCGCAGCGTCCAAGCCAAGCCGTTGGAAGACCAAACGCGGCAATTTGGACCCGGTAATGCCGACAATGCTCTGCCGGCGATAGACCTGATGCAGGTTGAGGCGACCCAGCCGGTCTTCAAGCCCGAGCGAGGATACCACCTCCACCGCTGGAACCTGCAAGAAGTGCGGTTCGCGGGCGGCATTCATGAGTTGGATAAGATCGACCCTGGAAGCCGGCAAGGGCAGCAATTGCACAGCCGCTTCACCAAGAATCCGCCCAAGCAAGGCTTGAAGCTTGCCCGCTTCGAAGTCGGGAAGTTCCGTCAAAAGCCAATCA
>JBIKXA010000126.1:0-11228 GCA_044356015.1 Roseomonas sp. | reverse complement strand
CGCGCCGAAGCTCTCATACCATTGCGCGGCGCGGTCCGATTTTGCGTCAATCAATAGGGCAACGCCGCCGACTTCCTGGGCCACCGCCAGACAGCGCCGCCCGGCGGCAATCAGCAGCGCGCCGCCCATGCCCTGCCCCTGCCATTCCCGCGCCACCGCCAAACGCGCCAAGCGAAATATCGGCACTTCATGGCGCGCAAGGCCGCGCGTCAGTAGCGCGGGCGTGCGGGCATAGGCCAGGGCACCGACGCTCAGGGAATAATAGCCAAGGATGGTTTGCGGCGCGGAGGGTTCGACCACCACAAAGGTCTTGGCCCCGCCGTTTGCATGGCTTTGCCTGGCGTAGCGCGCCAGAAATTCATTCAGCGCAGGCTCGCCGCAATCAAAACTCTTGCGATCATGGCTGCGGGAAAGCGGTTGCTCCCGCCAAGGGGTGCTCACGTGATGCTACGAGCAACCTGGCTGGCACGGCGGAGCTTTTCATTGGGCGCCGGCGGGTTTTCCAAAAGCGCCAGCACGCGCAGACTATCGCGTTCGGACAGCGCCAGGCGCTCGGCGTTTTCGATCACGGCGCGGGCTTCAGGCAGCATTTTGCGCAGGATGAAGGCGGTCAGGTCCATATTCTGCAGCGCCGCTGCCCGGGCGAGCATGGCCTTTTCCTCTGCCGGCAGGCGGAATTCAATGCGACCACCCTCGGGGGCGGTGACAGCAGCGGCAAGGGCGAGGGGCATGGCTGGGCTCCTTTTGAGGCAGCCTTATAGCGTACGGATCAAATCCGGACAAGAAAAATCCTCACCCACCGCCATCAGCACCGGTTTCTTCCCGGCTGGCCAGCACCTTATCCACCCGCCTGCCATCCATATCCACAATTTCAAACCGCCAGCCGGCCCAGACGATCCGGTCCCCCTCACGCGGGACGCGGCGCAGCAGGGCCAGCATCAGCCCCGCGACAGTGTGATAAGTCCCGGCACCCGGCATTTCCGGCAGGTCAAGCCGCGCGCGCAATTCATCGGAAGGCATGCTGCCGTCCAGCAGCAGCGACCCATCAAAGCGCAGCACCGCCGCTTCGGATGGCATGGGCTCACTTGGTCCCAATTCGCCGATAATCGCCTCCAGCAGGTCAGACGCGGTCACCATGCCTTCAAAGGACCCGTATTCATCCATCACCAGCGCCATGCCCAGCGGATCGCCGCGCAGGCGTTCCAGCGCATCCAAGGCGGTCAGCGTATCGGGCAGCACCAAGGGCTGGCGCAGGGCGGCATCAAGCGACATGGGACCACCCGCCAGAAGTTGATCCAGCAAATCCTTGGCGGCCACCACGCCCACCACATTATCCACCCGCCCATCGGCGACGATAAAGCGCGTGACATGCGCGGCGCGGAGCCTCTCGGGCAGGTTCTCCAAAGCCTCATTACGGTCAAGCCAGGCGATGTCATTGCGGGGTGTCATCAGCGCGCGCACGGGCTTATCGCCAAGCCGCAGCACGCGTTCGATCATGTGGCGTTCTTCGGTCTCCAGCGCGCCGGCCTGGGCACCTTCCGCCACCACGGCCTTCACTTCTTCTTCTGTCACCGCCTGATCGGAAGGGCGGGCGGGGCCGAAAAAGCGCAGCACGAGCGCAGAAGAAGCGCCCAAAAGCCAGACCATGGGCGCGGTGAAGCGCGCCAGCGCCGCCAGGGGGCGCGCGACCAGAATGGCGATTTTCTCGGGATCGCGCAGCGCCAATTGCTTGGGCACCAATTCGCCCAGAATCAGGCTGAGATAGGTGATCACCAACACCACCAGCGCGAAGGCGATTTCCTGCACGAAAGGCACCGGGAAGGGCAGCATTTCCATGCCGGCGGCGACGGTACCGGCCAGCCGCGCGCCACCAAAGGCACCCGCGATAATGCCAACCATGGTGATGCCCACCTGCACGGTCGGCAAAAAGCGCTGCGGGTCCTCGGCCAGGGCCAGCGCCGTATCCGCGCCGCGCACGCCGCGCTTTTGCATGGCCATGAGGCGAGACCGGCGGGATGATACAATCGCCAATTCCGACATGGCGAAGGCGCCATTCAGCAGAACCAGCAGCAGGATGATCAAAATTTCCAGGGCCGTGCCCATTTTTCATTCCCAAAGGCGGCAGATGCCGCGTGCCTTCTAAAATAGTTTTGCCCCGCGCGAAACAATCCCGCCACATGGCCAGGGCGGCGCTTTCTGGCATAAATCGCCCATGACCCAGAATTTGCTCCAGCTTCTGCCCAAGATTCTGCCGCTTGAAGGTGCCTCCAACCTCCGGGATTTGGGGGGCTGGCGCGGCCATCAGGGCCGGGCCTTGCGCCATGGCGTGCTGTTCCGGTCCGATGCGCTGCATCGGCTGACGGATCAGGATTTGGAGAAGCTGGAAGCGACGGGCCTCAGCACCGTTTGCGATTTGCGCGGCAGGCATGAAGCCGCCGCCGCCCCTTCGCGCCTGCCGCCAGGCGCGCGGGCCGTGCCGCTGCCGATTGAACCGCGCATCGGCGCATCCTTGCGCGACTTGCTGGTGAATGGTGCGGCAACGCGGGCGGAGACCACGCGGCTGCTTGGGGTTGCTTACCTCAATTACGCGACCGAGCAATTGCCGGTCTATCGCCAGCTATGTGATCTGATCCTGGAAGATGAACGCCGGCCATTGCTGTTTCACTGCTCGGCGGGCAAGGATCGGACGGGGCTGGGGGCGGCGCTGATCCTGACCGCGCTTGGCGTTACGCGGGCGGATATTCTGGCCGATTACGTAGCCACCGACCGATTCTGGCGGCGCGACCACCCCTTGCCCGATGAGGCACCGCAGGAAGCCAAGGACGCGATTTTGGACACACACCCGGCGCTGCTGACCGCCGCCTTGGATGCGGCGATGGCGCCCTTCGGGTCAGAAGTTGGCTTGCTGGAAGATGGCTTGGGGCTGAGCCCGGCGCGGCTTGCAGGCTTGCGCGCGGCCTTGCTGACCTAAGCCACCCCCGCCACCCAGGCCGCAATGGCCGCCGCGCGAGCATCCTCATGCCATTGGCCGATGATCTGCACCCCAAGCGGCATGCCCTCCACGGCCAATAGCGGCACATTCACCGCCGGGCAGCCCAAAGCCGATGTGCCGGCATTGAAGCTGATATCGCCCGTCGGGCGCGGTGCGATCGGCTGGCCTGGCTGATCACCCAGCCACACAGGCGCCGGGCCGGGGGAAGACAGCGCGATCAGCCCATCCGCCAAAGGTGCCAGGGATCCCAAGCGGCGGCGCAATTCCTCCCTTTCGAGCAAGCGCGCACGATAAGTTTCAAGATCAACCTTGGTGCCATGCTGCAAGCGCGTGAAAAGTCGGGGGCTCACGCGATCGGCGGCGGTTTCCGCCAAATGCTGCAAGCCCGCGCGCTGTTCAAAGGCGCAGATATCGGCGGTGATCGCCTTCGCTTCAGCCAAGGCGCGTTCAAAACCTTCAATCAGCGGATGATCGGCGCGGCGCCAGACCTCCACCCCCGCAGCGCGGAGTTTGCTGAGCAAGCCTTCAAAGGCCGCGATGGACCCAGCATCCAAATCCGCCCAGCCTTCGGTTTCCATCACAATCAGCCGGGAAGGCTTCACCGGCGCCGGCGCACTTGCTGGACCAAACAGCCCAGGTGCACCGGGGTCACCCCCGGCGCGGCGCGCGATTTCAATCGCAACTGTCCACATATCCGCGAAGCTATTGGCATGCACCCCGGCGGTGGATTGGCTGAGGGATTGCCTCTCCCCCCGATTGATGGCGCCTTGCGTGGGTTTGAGGGCGATATTCCCGCAATAGGAAGCCGGGCGAATGATGGACCCGCCCACCTGCGTGCCAATCGCCGCCGGGATCATATTCGCTGCCACTGCTGCAGCGGAGCCCGAGGATGAACCGCCCGGCGTGCGACGCGGATCGAAGGGGTTGGTGGTCGGCCCCGGATGCGCCATGCCCAATTCCGCCGTGACCGTCTTGCCGATGATGATGGCGCCGGCATCACGCAGCGCGCGCACCATGATGCTGTCGCGCTTCGGGAAATTCCCAGCAAAAGCGCCGCAGCCCATTTGCGTTGGCATATCGGCGGTTTCGATCAGATCCTTGATGCCGATCGGCATCCCGTCAATGGCGGAAAGCGGGCGGCCCGCCTTGTAGCGCGTGCTGGCGGCATCGGCGGCGGCGCGCGCACCCGCTTCATTCAGCACGACAAAGGCGCGCACCAGGCCATCCTTGGCGGCGATGGCTTCAAGGCAGCGTTCCAGATAGGCGCGGGGGTTGTCCTGCCCGGCCATGAAACGCGGCACGGCGTCATGAAAAGTCAGGCCCTTGAAGCTGGCGCGATCATAGCTGCCGGATGACATGGCGGTTCCCCCTTGGTGAAGTGCTTACGGCATCTTGCATCGTTCAGGCGCGCTTGTCTGCTACGCTTGGCGGCTATGGGCGCAGCGCCTCCCCGATGCGCGCCACCACATCATCCCAATCACCGGCGCGGCCTTGGCGGAAAAGACGCATATTGGGATACCAGGGCGAATCCTCTCGGTCCAAAAGCCAGCGGAAATCGGGCGCGAAGGGCAGCATGACCCAACTGGGCTTGCCGAGCGCGCCCGCCAAATGCGCGACCGAGGTATCCACCGTAATCACCAGATCAAGATTCGCGATCAGCGCCGCCGTATCGGCGAAATCGCCGAGCTCAGCACTCATATCCATAATGTCTGCGGCACCGAGCGCGGCGCGATCCGCATCCCGCATTTCCTTTTGCAGCGACACCCAGACATCGCCTTGCTGGAAAAGGGGCAAAAGCCCCACGAGGGGGGCTGAACGGTTGGCATCATTCGCGTGCATCCGGCTGCCGCTCCAGACCAGCCCAATGCGGCGTTGGCCCTTGGGCAGGCGCCGATCCCAACGCGCGATATCCTCAGCCGGTGCTGTCAGGTAGCCCTTTTCAAAGGCAGGGATGGTTTCAAGCCTGGTGCCGAAAGCCAAAGGCAAGGTCAGCAGAGGGCAATGCAAATCAAACTCATCCGGCGCATCATTCTGGCCAATGATCGTCACGCCAGGGGCGAAATCCTTAAACAGGCGCCGCAACGGTTCTTGCACGGAAAATGTCACCTGCGCCCCGGCGGCGGCGGCCAGCAGCGCATAGCGCGCGAACTGGATCGTATCGCCCAGCCCCTGTTCCCAATAGATGTAAAGCCGTTGATCCTTGATGGGTTGCTTGCCGCACCAAAGAGGCTTGGGGTATTGCCGCGCCGTTTGGTTTCCGCGGCGAAGATTGCGGCATTCGTAAGCGAGCCACCCTTCCTCGAAACGCCCCAAGACCAACAGGGCCAGGGCACGATTCCATAAGCTTTCCGTATCATCTGGCTTAAGGGTCAAGGCAATATCATAGGCAGCAAGCGCTTCTTCCACGCGGTTCAGATGCCCAAGTGCGAAGCCATGGCCCCGTCGGGCGGCTGCGTCCCTTGGCGCGATCTGGCATGCGGTTTCGGCTGCGGCCAAGGCGGCTTCGGGTTCGCCTGAAAGAATGAGGGCCTTTGATCGCCACAGGTATCCATCAGCCAATCCCGCATTGATCTTGAGCGCGGCATCAATGGCTGAAAGACCTTCTGCCGCCTGACCAAGAGACAGCAGCGCTTCAGTACGCGCAATAAGTGCACCAGTATCATCGGGCTTGATCGCGAGCGCCCTGTCGGTGATCGGCAGGACTTCCGCATAGCGCTCCAAAAGACAGAGCACCATGGCGACATTGACCATGAAGCCAACGGAATTCGGCCTTAGGCTGAGTGCCCTTTCATAGCCAGCCAGGGCACCCGCCAGCTTGCCATGATCCATAAGCGCACCGGCCCGTTCATTATGCGCTTCGGCATGGTCCGGCTGCAATGCAATAGCGCGATCAAAGGCGAGAATTGCCGCTTCGAAGCGTTCCAGCCTTTTCAAGGCCACGCCACGATTGTGATGCAGATTGGCAGCCTTGGGGTTCAGCGCCAAACCGCGGTCCAGGTTGGTCAAGGCGTCTTGATATCGGTCAAGCCTGACGAGCGCACTCCCGTAATTGCCATAGGCATCAGCCTGCCGCGGGTTGATCGCCAGGGCGCGACGGATCAGCGTGACACCTTCCTCAAGAAACCCCGCTTGCACCGCGGCAACCCCGCCCAAATGCAGCACATCAAAATGGCGCGGATGACGCTTCAATAATGCCTGAAAGGCGGCATGGGCCGCAGCGAATTGCTGAGCCTGCAACAAGGCAAGCGCTTCGGCAAATTGCTGCTGCGGGGTGCGAGGCGGTTCTCTCATCTTCTGGGGTCAAGCCGAAACCTGATTTGCCAAGACGCAATTGCCTCGGCGCGTGGTGTTCCTTCGTAAAGCACAAAGCCACGAAAAATGCGAAAATAGAGTTGCTCCCCCGTATCTTGTCTCCCGCCACCTTCCGCGCCAGGGTGGGTCATGATCCCTGATATCCCCGCGCCTGGTCAGGCCGCGACGCTTCGGCCAGGCTTGCGCTGGTTGCGCTTTCCACTGCCCTTCCCGCCCAGCCATGTGAATGTGTGGCTGCTGGAAGATGGGCCGGGCTGGCTTGCCATTGATTGTTCCATCGCCAATGACGCGTCTCGCGATTTGTGGCGCGAGGCGCTGGCCGGCGATGCCTTTGCCGGGCGGCCCTTGCAGCGCCTATTGGTGACGCATTTCCACCCCGATCACGCCGGGCTGATGGGCTGGCTTGCGGAAGGCCATGGGCTTGTTCCGCTGATGACCAAGATCGAATGGCTGCAAGCCCGCGCGCTTTGGTTCGATACCGGCGCGGAGATGGTGGAACATCAGGCGCGCTTTGCCCAAGCCGCCGGTGCGCCCGCCGAATATGCCGATTTCATTCGCGCGCGGGGTCCGCTTTATGTGAAATCTGTCGCGCCCTTGCCGCGTGTTTTTGAAGCCATCGCCGATGGGCAGCACATCACCATTGGCGGGCAGCCTTGGCGCGTGATCACCGGCCAGGGCCATGCGCCGGATATGGCCTGCCTGTTCAATGCGGAAAGTCGGGTGCTGATCGCCGCCGATCAAATCCTGCCGCGCATTTCGCCCTATATCGGGCTGCATGCCGGTGAGCCGGCTGCCGATCCACTCGGCGCCTTCCTGGCTTCGCTGGATCGCTTTCGCACGCTGCCGGAGGATACCCTTGTGCTGCCTTCCCATGGCGAGCCCTTCCATGGGCTGCATGCGCGGCTGGATTGGCTTGCGGCGCATCACGCCGAGCGGCTTTCCTTGCTGATGGATGCCATGGCGGGCAGCAGCGCGCATGATCTGCTGCCGGTGCTGTTTCGTCGCCCGCTTGATGTGCGTAATCTTGGCTTTGGGCTTGGTGAAACCCTCGCCCATTTGCGCCGCTTGCAGGTGATGGGTGAAGCGGTGGCGGAAACCGATACCGCTGGTGTGACGCGCTGGCGCCGGGCTTGAGGAGGAAGTGATGACCCCAGAAGAAACGATTGCCGCCATCCGCGCCGATGCGCGCTTTGCAGCCGCCTCTGCCAAGCTTGCCGCGGATCACGCGCGCATGGTGGAAGATTGCATCACGCTCACGCAAATCCCGGCACCCCCCTTCGCGGAAGAAGAACGTGCGGCGGCCTATCTTGCCATGCTCCGCGCCCATGGGCTTGAGGAGGTGGAGCAGGATGAGATCGGCAATGTGATGGGTCTCCGCCGCGGTTTCGGCAATGGCGATATTCTGGTGGTGGCTGCGCATCTGGATACCGTCTTTCCCGCCGGCACGGATGTGCGCGTCAGGCGCGAAGGCACCAGGCTTTTTGCGCCGGGCGTGAGTGATGATACCTGGTCGCTTGCGGTCAATCTCGGCTTTTTGCGCGCCTTGGATGCGGCGGGCATTCGCACGCGCCAGGATCTGCTGTTTGTCGGTGATGTCGGGGAAGAAGGCCTCGGTGATTTGCGCGGCATTCGCCATGTTTTCACCAAGGGGCGGCACCGCGCGCGCATTCGCGGCTTCCTGACCGTGGATAGCCCGCAGGTGGAAGGCATTGTCAGCGGCGGCGTTGGGTCCAAGCGCTATCGCGTAACCTTCCAGGGGCCGGGTGGGCATTCCTACGCCGCTTTTGGTCTGGTGAACCCTATGTATGCCATGGCCGAATGCGCGCGTGGTCTTGCTGCGGTCAAGGTGCCCGATAGCCCACCCACCACGCATTGCGTGAGTGTTGTCTCGGGCGGCACCTCCATCAATGCCATTGCCAATCGCGTGGTGATTGAAGTTGATTTGCGTTCCGCCTCAGCCGCTGAGCTTGCCAAGCTGGATCGCGCCTTTCTGGACATTGTGGATTTGGCGGTAGCGACCGAAAACGCCGCGCGTTCCACCGCCAATGGTGCAATCACGGCGGAAATCACACCCGTTGGTGATCGCCCGGCGGGCGAAACGCCAGCAGGCAGCCCAATCCGCGCCCTGGCGGCGGCGGCCGTTTCGGCGGAGGGCTATAGGCCAAGCTTCGAATGGTCCTCGACAGATGCGAATATCCCCATGTCGCTTGGCATTCCGGCGCTTAAAATTGGTGCAGGCGGGCGCGGCGGGCGGGCGCATTCCTTGGATGAATGGCTGGATGTGGAACCCACGGAAACGCTGCGCGGTATGCGATCAAGCCTTGCCGCAATTCTTGCCATTGCCGGCATGGAAGGCATTGGATAACGCCACGCGCCGCCATTCGTGATGGCATGCCTGCGCCAAAGCAAGGGCGCAGCGTGATCCGGCACCCTATCTAGGGCGGCATGGAAACGCCCATCAACATCGCCTTTCGCGATACCGAAGCCTCACCCGCGCTGGAAGCGCGCATCCGGCATGAAGCCGAACATCTTGCACGCCGGGCGCCGCGGCTGACGCGCTGCGATGTGGTGCTGGAAGCGCCGCATCGACACAAGCGTCAGGGCATGCTGTGGCGCGTGCATATCCGCTTGGGCCTGCCCGGTGGCGAGGTTGTGGTCACGCATGAAAGCCCGCGTGATCATGCGCATGAAAGCGCGGCAGTCGCCCTGCGTGACGCGTTTCGCGCGGCGGAACGGCAGGTGGAAAGGCATCGCGAAAAGCAGGAAGGCGATGTGAAGGCCCATGCCGCCGCCCCCATAGGCCGCGTGACGCGCTTGGTCCCCAAGGCTGATCACGGCTTCATCACCTTGGCTGATGGGCAGGAGATTTATTTCCACCGCAATAGCGTCGCCAATCATGGCTTTGAAAAGCTGCGTATCGGCGCTGCGGTGACGCTGGTATTGAGTGAGGGTGACGCGGGGCCGCAAGCCAGCCTGGTGCGCCCCGTGCATCAGGGATTTGGGGCCTAGATCATGCCAGGGCGCGTCACCGCTGCCGAAATCCAAGCGATATTGGGTCATATTGATGATGTTCTGCTGGTGGACATCATCCGCACCGGTGCAACAGCGGCTGAAGTCCTGGAAGCCTTCACCCGTCTGGAAGGCGATGAGGCATTGGGCAAGACAGTCCGGCGCGGCGCCAGTGACACCGTGCGCGCCGTGATGACCCTTCTGCTGGCCGCCGAACTGCCCGGCCGGGAAGGCGAATAGTACCAAATCCGGGCGGGGTCCGGGGTGGCACGGCCACCCCGGCGGAGGTTCAGGAGGCAGAGCCTCCTGAGTTTTTCAGTCTTCACAAGCGCCCCTGGGCGGGCCATCACATGCGCATCATGAACGCTGCCGCCCCCCTTCTCCCCCCCGAACGCGCCGCCCAGCTTGCCGCCGAATTCGGCCTGAAGCCCGATGAGTATGAACGGGTGCTCGCCATCCTGAGCCGTGCGCCACGCTTGGCCGAACTCGGCGTCTTCAGTGTGATGTGGTCGGAGCATTGTTCCTACAAATCATCCCGCGTGTGGCTGCGCGAATTGCCGACCAAGGCGCCTTGGGTGATCCAGGGGCCGGGCGAGAATGCCGGCGTGATTGATATTGGCGAAGGTCTGGCGGCGGTTTTCAAAATGGAAAGCCACAACCACCCATCCTACATCGAACCCTATAACGGCGCGGCCACCGGTGTTGGCGGCATTTTGCGCGATGTCTTCACCATGGGCGCGCGGCCAATTGCCAATTTGAATGCACTGCGTTTCGGCGCGCCGGATGCGCCGCGCATGAAGCGCATCATTGATGGTGTGGTGCGCGGCATTGGCGGTTACGGCAATTGCGTGGGCGTGCCGACCGTGGGCGGAGAAGTGAATTTCCACCCGCGCTACAATGGCAATCCCTTGGTGAATGCCATGACCGTTGGCATTGCGCGCGCTGACCGTATTTTCACCGCCAAGGCGACCGGCATTGGCAATCCCGTGGTTTATGTCGGTTCCAAGACGGGCCGCGATGGCATCCATGGCGCCACCATGGCGAGTGCGGAATTCAGCGCCGATTCGGAAGAAAAGCGCCCGACGGTACAAATCGGCGACCCTTTCGCCGAAAAACTGCTGATCGAAGCCTGCATGGAATTGATGGCAACGGATGCGATTGTCGCCATTCAGGATATGGGCGCCGCCGGCCTGACGAGTTCGAGCGTGGAGATGGCCGGCAAGGGCGGCATGGGCATTGAACTTGAAATGGAAGCCGTGCCGCAGCGCGAAGAAGGCATGTCGGCCTATGAGATGATGCTCTCCGAAAGCCAGGAACGCATGCTGATGATCCTGAAGCCGGGCCGTGAGGCCGAGGCTGAGGCGATTTTCCGCAAATGGGAATTGGATTTCGCGGTGATCGGCAGGCTGACCGATACCGGGCGCATCGTGATCCGCCATAAGGGCGTGCTGGAAGCGGATATTCCGCTGGCACCGTTGGAATCTGAAGCGCCGCTTTATCGCCGACCTGTGGCGGAAACGCCGAAGCAGCCGGTGCTTGCAGCTTCAAGCATTGCTGACCCGATCGGCATTGCCCCGGCGTTGTTGCAGTTGGTGGCCTGCCCTGATCTTTGCTCCCGCCGCTGGATTTGGGACCAATATGACAGCCTGGTGAATGGCCAGACGGTGCAGCGCCCGGGTGGTGCCGATGCTGCCGTGGTCAGAATTGAAGATCATGACCGCGCGCTTGCCATGACCACGGATTGCACGCCGCGCTATTGCCTGGCGGACCCGGAAGAAGGCGGCAAGCAGGCGGTGGCGGAGGCCTGGCGCAACATTACCGCCGTTGGTGCGCTGCCCTTGGCCATCACGGACAATATGAATTTCGGCAATCCGGAAAAGCCCGAAATCATGGGCCAATTCGCCTATGCCGTGCG
>JBIKXA010000266.1:0-3181 GCA_044356015.1 Roseomonas sp. | reverse complement strand
ATTCTGGAATGGCGCCTTGGCCCGGATGGCGGATGCCCGGATTGCGGCACGCCCCTTCCCGGCGTGTTTGAGGAAAAGCCGGGGAACTGGGGCCGCAAGCGCCAAAGCGTGCGGCTGGCGCCTTGAACGGCCTTTCTTAATTCTGTCACTTGACCTTGGCGCGGCTTGCGCGGTTTTACCGAGGCATGCTTCGTCGTTCGATCCTTGCCAGCCTGCTGGCCGCCCCCGCCATGGCGCAAACGCCTGAGCGTTCGCTCCGCCTTGTCATCGCCTTCCCGCCCGGTGGCAGCACCGATATCCTGGCGCGCCTGATCGCGCCCCGCATGGGCGAGTTACTGGGCGGTCTGGTTACACCTGAAAACCGCTCCGGCGCCTCGGGCGCGGTGGGGGCAGGCTTTGTCGCGCAGGCCGCGCCGGATGGGGCCACCATACTGATCGATTCCGGTGGGCAATCGGTCAATCCCTTCCTGATGCGCGGCCTTGCCTTTGATTACGTGCGGGATCTTGCGCCGATCACGCTGCTTGCGACCCTGCCGCTGATCCTGATCACCCCCGCCGAATATGGCGTGGCGGATTTGCCTGCGCTGCTCGCGCGGCTTCGCGCCAATCCGGTCGAGGCGCGCTATGGCAGTGTGGGGGTGGGATCACGGACCCATTTGGCAGCGGCGAGCCTGCTGCGCCGCGCCGGGATCAGGGGCGAACATGTCCCCTATCGCGGCGGGGCGGATCAGATGGCAGGGTTGCTCCGCGGTGATGTGCCTTTCGGCTTTACCTCACTCGCCCTGGCCACGCCGCTGATCCGCGATGGCAAGGCGCGCGCCCTTGGGCTTTCCGCCCCGGCCCGCCATCCGGCCTTCCCGGCGCTGCCGACCATTAGCGAACAGGGTTTTGCTGGGTTTCAGATGGGTGATTGGCTCGGCCTGCTGGCGCCCGCCGCCACCCCTGCCCCGATGATCACGCGCCTTGCCGCCGCCGCAAAGGACGCGGTGGAACAGCCTGCGCTGCAGCCGCGCCTGGAAGCGCTTGGCCTGACCCCGGCGGCGGAAGGGCCTGAGGCTTTTGCCCGTTTCCTCGCGACCGAGCGCGCCGAAATGCGCGACCTGATTGCGGCTGAGGCCATCAGGCTGGATTGAGCTTGTGTTCCAGCCACCCTTTTGGGCGAATAATGCCGCGCCCCTGCCGCTTTGCGCTTGCAAACCGCGCCCGAACATCGCAGATAGCGCCCATCGAGGACTAAACCCTGAACCCTTATGGCGGGCGGCGCGCGGCGAAAGCCGGGGCGGGCGTCCGGCTTTTGCTTATGGAGGCCCACCGTGGCGCGTACCCCGCTTGATCGCATCCGCAATATCGGCATCACCGCGCATATTGACGCGGGCAAGACCACCACGACGGAACGCATCCTGTATTACACCGGCAAGTCCCACAAGATCGGTGAAGTGCATGAAGGCAATACCACCACCGATTACATGGACCAGGAGCGTGAGCGCGGCATTACCATCACCTCCGCCGCCGTGACTGCCGTGTGGAACGACCACCGCATCAACATCATCGACACGCCCGGCCATATCGACTTCAACATTGAAGTGAACCGGTCCTTGCGCGTGCTGGATGGCGCGATCTTCATCATTGAAGGTGTCGCCGGCGTGCAGCCGCAGTCAGAAACCAATTGGCGCCTGGCTGACCGCTACAATGTGCCGCGCATCATCTTCATCAACAAGCTTGACCGCACCGGCGCCGATTTCTATCGCGCAGCCGAAACGCTCACTGAAAAGCTCGGCATCAATTGGGTGGCGCTGCAATTGCCGATCGGCATTGAAGATACCTTCCAGGGCATTGTTGACCTGGTGGAGATGAAGGCGCTGATCTGGGAAGGTGATGAGCTTGGCGCCAAGTATCACGAAGCGCCGATCCCGGCTGACTTGGCAGACAAGGCCGCCGAGTATCGCCAGAAGCTGCTTGATACCGTTGTCGGCATTGATGAAGCCGCCATGGAAGAATATTTCGACAAGGGCGATGTCAGCATCGAAACCCTGAAGCGCTGCATCAAGCGCGGCACCATCACTGGCGAATTCCGCCCGGTGCTCTGCGGCACGGCCTTCAAGAACAAGGGCGTGCAGCCTTTGCTGGATGCGGTGATTGAATATCTGCCTTCCCCGATTGATCGTGAAGGCATCAAGGTTGCGCCCGAAGAAGGCCAGGATGAAACGGCCGATCGCCGCGTGATCCCCGCCAATGAAAATGAGCCTTTCGCGGGCCTCGCCTTCAAGATCATCAATGATAAATACGGCAACCTGACCTTTGTGCGCGTCTATCGCGGCGTGCTGCGTTCGGGCGACCAGGTGCTGAACACCACCAAGGGCCACAAGGAACGCGTGGGCCGCATGTTCCAGATGCACGCCGATAAGCGCGAAGAAATCAAGGAAGTCTTCGCGGGCGATATCGCGGCTTTCGTGGGCCTGAAGGATACCGGCACGGGTGATACCCTGGCCGCGCAGGAAGATGCCGTTGTGCTGGAACGCATGGCCTTCCCCGTGCCCGTGATTGACATCTCGGTCGAGCCAAAAACCAAGGAAGGGGTCGAGAAGATGACCCTTGGCTTGCAGAAGCTGGCCGGGGAAGATCCATCTCTCCGTCTGCGGACCGATCAGGAAAGCGGCCAGACCATCCTTTCCGGCATGGGCGAATTGCATCTGGAAATCATCATTGACCGCCTGAAGCGCGAATATGGTGTGGATGCGAATATCGGCGCGCCGCAGGTGGCGTATCGTGAGACCATCAGCCGCGCACATACCGAAACCTATACCCACAAGAAGCAGTCGGGCGGTTCGGGCCAATACGCTGAAGTGAAGATCATCTTTGAGCCGAAGGAACGGAACGCGGGTATCGAATTCGTCAACGGCGTTGTTGGTGGTTCCGTGCCGCGCGAATACATCCCGGCCGTTGAAAAGGGCATCAAGGTGCAGGCCGATACCGGCGTGCTGGCCGGCTTCCCGACGGTGGACTTCAAATACAGCCTGGTGGATGGCAAGTATCACGACGTTGATTCAAGCGCGCTGGCGTTTGAAATCGCCGCCAAGGCCTGCTTCCGCGAAGGCATGAAGAAGGCCGGCCCGGTGATCCTGGAACCGATCATGGATGTGGAAGTGACCACGCCATCCGATCACGTGGGCGATGTGGTGGG
>JBIKXA010000013.1:0-34959 GCA_044356015.1 Roseomonas sp. | reverse complement strand
ATCCTGCCCATGCCGATCACGGAAGACCAGGTGCGCGCCTTGCGCGTGGGCGATACCGTGACTTTGGAAGAAACGCTCTATGGCATCAGGGATGCCACGCAGATCCATATGTTTGATCATGGGCGGCGCACAAAATTCAATCTGCAAGGCCATGCCGTGATCCACACCGCGCCCAATCTCCGAAAGGTGGAACGCGTTGGCAATAATCATTCGGGTTATGAGGCGGTGTGCGTGGGCACCACCACGTCAGACCGCATGGAACGCTTCACCCGCCCGCTGATGGAACGCGAAGGTGTGCGGATCATCATCGGCAAGGGCGGGCTGCGTGATGGGTCGCTGCAAGCCTTCCGCGATTTGGGCGGCGCTTATCTTGCCGTGGTGGGTGGTGCGGCAGCTTTGGAGACCACCTGGATTGAGGCGGTGGAGGATGTGGATATGGATGATCTCAATCCCGAAAGCCTCTACAAATTTCGGATAAAAGGCTTCGGCCCGCTGCTGGTGGCGATGGATAGCCATGGCGGTAGCCTGTTCGCCAAGGTGAATGATGAAGCGGCGCGCCGGCGCCAAGCGGTGCTTGAAAAATTGGGGGCAGCGTGATGTCAGCCCAGATCACGCGGCGCAGCACCGATATTCTGGTGCTAGGCGCGGGCGGTGCGGGGTTGCTGGCCGCGCTGCATGCCAAGGCTGGCAATCCAGGGCTGGAAGTCACCATTGCGGTGAAGGGGCTGCTTGGCAAATGTGGCTGCACGCGCATGGTCCAGGGCGGCTATAACGTCGCGATTGCGGAAGGTGATTCCGCCGAACGCCATTTCATGGACACGCTTGATGGCGGCAAATGGCTGAATGATCAGGATTTGGCCTGGACCCTGGTTGTGGGCGCGCAGCGGCGCATTCGCGAATTGGAAAACCGCTGGGGCTGTTTTTTTGATCGCAATGCCGATGGTACGATTCACCAAAAAGCCTTTGCCGGGCAGACGTTTGATCGCACCGTGCATAAGGGCGATCTGACAGGCATTGAGATTGTCAATCGCCTGGCGGAACAGGTTTGGGCGCGCGGTATTCAGCGCCTGGAAGAACATCGCGCGGTGGCGCTGATCCCAAGCGCGGATGGCGCGCGTCTTGCCGGCGTGCTGCTGATTGATATGCGAACGGGCGGCCTAGTGTTTGTGCAGGCGAAAGCCGTGATGCTTGGCACCGGTGGCGGGCCCACCATGTATAAATACCACACACCTTCGGGCGATAAATCCTGCGATGGGATGGCGCTGGCGCTCCGCGCGGGCTTGACGCTGCGTGATATGGAAATGGTGCAATTCCACCCGACCGGTGTTTTGGCGGGTCCCGGCACGCGCATGACGGGCACCATCATTGAAGAAGGCTTGCGCGGCGCGGGGGGATATCTGCTCGGTGGCGATGGCAAGCGCTTCATGGCGAAATACGACAAGCGCGCTGAACGTGCCACGCGCGATATCGTCAGCCGATCCATGCAGCGCGAAATCCTCGCCGGCAATGTGAATGATGCGGGCGGGCTTTGGATTGAAATGGGGCATCTGGGCCCTGATCGCGTGCGGCGCGAATTCAAGGGCATGGTGGAACGCTGCGCCGATATGGGGTTTGATCTGGCGGCGGGGCGCGTGCCGGTGGTGCCGACCGCGCATTACATGATGGGCGGGCTGGTGTTTCGCCCGGATGGCAGCACCGCGCTGCCCGGGCTTTTCGCTGCCGGAGAGGATACGGGCGGCGTGCATGGCGCCAATCGCCTCGGCGGCAATGGTGTTGCCAATTCCACGGTGTTTGGCGGCATTGCCGGCGATACCATGGCGGCCTGGGTGCCGCGTGAAGGCGCCTTGGTGGAACCGGATGGCGCCGCGCTGGAAGCCGCCATTGCCGCGCTGGAAGCGCCCTTCGCGCGGCCCGCGCGCAATCTTTCGCCACTGCGCGATGCGCTGCAGGAATTGATGTGGGACAAGGCCGGCATTCTGCGTGACGCGGCGGGGCTGGCTGAAGCGGCAAGCGGGCTGGATGCTTTGGAAGCCGAATTGGATGCTTCCGGCGTTGATGGCACCAATCGCGCCTTCAACATGACCTGGCATGATTGGCTCAATCTGAAATCGCTTTTGCTGGTGAGCCGCGCGATTGTGGTGGCATCTGAGGCGCGCGAGGAATCACGCGGTGCCCATTGGCGCGAGGATTTCCCCGAAGCGCGCGATGATGCGGTGGGTTTGGCGGCAACATGCGTGCGGTTGGAAGCGGGGCGCGTGGCGCTGGATTGGCAGCCGGTTTCCTTCTCTCGCCTGAAGCCGGGCGAAAGCCTGCTGACACCAGTCGCGGCGGAGTAGCGCATGGCGCAGAATTTCCCCACCTTTGCTGAGGCGCTGCGCGTTTGGCTCCGCATCGGTTTGCTGTCTTTCGGCGGCCCGGCGGCGCAAATCGCGGTGATGCACCGCGAAGTGGTGGAACAGCGCCATTGGGTATCCGATACGCGTTTTCTGCATGCGCTGAATTTCTGCATGTTGCTGCCGGGGCCAGAGGCGCAGCAATTGGCCACATATCTTGGCTGGCTGATGCATGGCGTGCGCGGCGGGCTGGTGGCGGGGTTGCTGTTCATTCTGCCCGGTGCGGCGGTGATGCTGGCGCTTTCCATCATCTATGCAACCTTGGGCGACGTGCCGATTGTGGCCGCGCTTTTCTTTGGCCTGAAATGCGCTGTGCTGGTCCTGGTGGTGGAAGCGCTTTTGCGCGTGGCGAAGCGTGCGCTGAAGGGTGCCGTGCCGGTGGCGCTGGCTATCGCGGCTTTCGCCGCACTCGCGCTGTTCAATGTGCCATTTCCTTTGGTCGTGCTGGGCGCCTTGGCGATTGGCTTTGCCTTCCCCGAAGCCTTCAGCGGCGGCGGCCATGGCGCGGCCAAGGATGGCCCGCCCGCGCTATTGGATGCCGCCATCGCTGCCGATCCGCAGCGCATCCCGCGCATGGCAGGGGCGGCGCGGCGCGCGGGTTTGATTGCACTCGCGCTATGGCTTTGGCCTGTGGTGCTGCTGATGGGTTCCGGCGTTTATGGCGATATTGCCTGGTTTTTCTCCAAGCTGGCGGTCGTGACCTTCGGCGGCGCTTATGCGGTGCTGGCCTATGCCGCTCAGGAAGCGGTGGAGCATTACCAATGGCTCTCAGCGCCCGAAATGCTGGCGGGGTTGGGCTTGGCAGAAACCACGCCAGGGCCGTTGATTCTGGTGCTGCAATTTGTGGGCTTCCTCGCGGGTTATCGCGCCGATGGCGTGCTGGGCGGTGTCGCGGGCAGTGCGCTGACGCTGTGGGTGACATTCGCGCCGTGTTTCGCCTGGATTTTTCTGGGCGCGCCTTTCGTCGAGAAACTTCACGCCGCGCCGCGCTTGAAAGGCGCCCTGGGCGCAGTGACGGCGGCGGTGGTTGGCGTGATTGCGAACCTCGCGCTTTGGTTCGGCTTGCGCGTGATTTTCCGCGATGTGCAGGTCAGCAGCTTCGGGCCAATCAGGCTTGATCTGCCGGTGCTGACCAGCCTTTACCCGGCAGCGCTGGCGCTCGCGGTTTTTGCTGCCGTGCTGCTGTTTCCGATGAAGCAAGGCCTGACGCGCAGCCTTGGCTTCACCGCGCTTGCGGGGTTGGTGCTGAAATTCGCGGGGTTTTGACGCCGCGCGCTTCAGCCCGGAATGAAGGCCTCATGCACCGCAGTTTGGATGCCGCCGCCCACAATCGGCCCGCCACCCGCGACATAGATCGTATCCCCAATCAACGCCGCGCCCAAACCATGCCGAGGTGTGGGCATGGGTGCGTGATGCTGCCAGCTATCGGTCGCGGGATCATAGGATTCCACCGTGCCGATCACGCGATCAATCGGGCGGTTTTGCGCGTCATACAACCGTTCCTCGCCACCCATGCACCAGAAGCGCCCGTGCAGCACCGCCATGCCATGGCCGGAACGCGGTGTGGGGATGGGCGCACGCATCCGCCAAGTGTCGCTCGCCGGATCATAAACATGATGCAGGCCGGTATTATTCTCGAATGTGTTGAAGCGCCCGCCGGCGACATGAATGCGGCCTTCCCACACCACCACGCCGGCATGATCGCGCCCGGCAGGCAGCGGGCGGAGCAGAGTCCATTTATCCGTTTGCGGATCATAGACCTCATTCCAGGAGATGCTCGCGCGTTCGGGGGCGGGGTCTGTTGCGCCACCGATATGGTAAATCTTGCCACCAACGGCGGCCACCGCCCCGGCGCCGCGCGGGCGCGGCATGGGCGCAATGGCAGACCACCGATCGGCGGCGACATCATAGACAAAGGCCCTGGTGTCCGATGCGCGGTTCTGTTCGGTAAAACCACCCAAAGCATAAATCCGCCCGGCATCTGCCACCACGCCGACATGATTGGCGCCGCGCGGCAAAGGTGCCGCTTCCTGCCAGCGATCCGCCGCAGGGTCATAGACATGGTGATAGGGCTTATCCACCTGACCCTGCGCATAACCGCCAATCACATGCAGCCTACCGACCCAGGCCGTGGCCCAGGCCATTTCACTGCGCGGCAAGGGCAGCGGCGCACGAGACACCCAGCGCCCCGGCACGCCTGCCGGCGCGGGGCTTGTCACCACACGCTGCGCCAACTGCTCCGGCGTCAGCGCTTGCGGATTGGGCCCGCGCAAGGCGGACATTTGATCGGCGGGGATATTCGCCCCGTGATGCCCGTGATGCTGGGCAGAAGCCGTGCCTGCCAGCATCGCCGCCCCTGTTCCCAGAAAAATCCTGCGCCGCATCCGTTTTGCCTCCGTTGAACTGGCGGAAGCTTGCCCGAATGCGGCGCGTGATCAAGCCCGTTCAGGCGGCTTCGGCTTGTGCGGCTTCCGGTTGGGCCTGGCGCACTTCCAGCCCATCGGGGCTGGCCGTGACGGTCAGGCTTTCGCCATCCTTCACACTGCCTTCCAGCAGCAGCCCCGCAAGCTTGTCCTGCAGGTTCCGCTGAATGACGCGCTTCAAGGGCCGCGCACCATAGACAGGATCATAGCCCGCCTCCGCCAGCCATTCCCGCGCAGCTTCGTCAAGCGTGAGCGTGATTTTGCGATCCTCCAGCAACCGGCGCAGGCCGCGCAGCTGGATATCCACAATCGAAGCCATATCCCCGCGCGCGAGGCGCCGGAACAGCACAATCTCATCCAACCGGTTCAAAAATTCCGGGCGGAAGCGTTCGCGCACGCTCCGCATCACCGCAGGCCGCGCCGCTTCAATATCGGCGCTTTCCGGCAATTCCGCGATGGCATGGGCACCGAGATTGCTGGTCAGCACAATGATGGTGTTGCGGAAATCAACCGTCCGCCCCTGGCCATCCGTCAGCCGCCCATCATCCAGCACCTGCAACAGCACATTGAAGACATCATCATGCGCCTTTTCGACCTCATCAAACAATATGACTTGGTAGGGCCGCCGCCGCACCGCTTCCGTCAGCGCACCACCTTCCTCATACCCGACATAGCCAGGCGGTGCGCCAATCAGGCGCGATACCGCGTGCTTTTCCATGTATTCGGACATGTCAATGCGCGTCATGGCGCGTTCATCATCGAACAGGAAGGACGCGAGTGACTTCACCAATTCCGTCTTGCCAACACCGGTGGGGCCCAGGAACAGGAAGCTGCCAATCGGGCGATTTGGGTCCTGCAAGCCGGCACGCGCACGGCGCACCGCCTTTGAAACAGCCTCCAAAGCTTCTTCCTGACCCACCACGCGCTTGCGCAACTGGTCTTCCATCCGCAGCAGCTTGGCGCGTTCGCCTTCCAGCATTTTTTCAACCGGAATACCGGTCCAGCGGCTGACTACCGCGGCAATGCCTTCTTCCGTCACCGCCTCATTCACCAGCTTGGCATCGCCATTGCCGGCATCGGCGAGTTTCCTTTCGATGTCCGGAATGACACCATAGAGCAATTCGGAAGCCTTGGTCAGATCGCCACGACGCTGCGCGAGTTCAACTTCCGTCCGCGCCTTGTCCAATTCTTCCTTGAGCTTTTGGCTTTCAACCACCTTGCCCTTTTCCGCTTCCCAACGCGCGGTCATGGCTGAGGAGCTTTCCTCAAGCTCCGCCAATTCCTTTTCAAGCTTGGCAAGGCGATCACGCGAAGCCGCGTCATCTTCCTTCTTCAGCGCTTCGCGTTCGATCTTGAGGCGCATGAGGTCGCGGTCAATCGCGTCCAATTCCTCGGGCTTGCTATCCACCTGCATGCGCAGCCGCGATGAAGCCTCATCCACCAAATCAATGGCTTTGTCGGGCAGGAAGCGATCCGTGATGTAGCGGTTGGAAAGGGTCGCCGCCGCCACCAGCGCGCCATCGGCGATGCGCACGCCGTGATGGAGTTCGTATTTTTCCTTGATGCCACGGAGGATGGAAATGGTGTCCTCCACGCTCGGCTCACCCACAAACACAGGCTGGAAGCGCCGCGCGAGTGCGGCATCCTTTTCCACATGCTTGCGATATTCATCCAAGGTGGTGGCGCCGATGCAGTGCAATTCGCCGCGCGCCAAGGCCGGCTTCAGCAGGTTGGACGCATCCATGGCGCCATCCGCCTTGCCCGCGCCGACCAGCGTGTGCATTTCATCAATGAACAGGATAATCTCGCCTTCCGCCTGCTGGGTTTCCGCCAACACGGCCTTCAGGCGTTCCTCAAACTCGCCGCGATATTTGGCGCCGGCGACCATGGCGCCAAGGTCAAGCGCCATCACGCGCTTCGTTTTCAGCGCTTCCGGCACATCGCCATTGACGATGCGCAGCGCCAAGCCTTCGACAATCGCGGTTTTGCCCACGCCTGGTTCGCCAATCAGCACCGGGTTGTTCTTGGTGCGGCGCGCCAGCACCTGAATGGCGCGGCGGATTTCCTCATCACGGCCAATCACCGGGTCAAGCTTGCCCTCACGCGCCACCTCCGTGATGTCGCGCGCGTATTTTTTCAGCGCATCAAAACTGTCTTCGGCGTTTTGGCTATTCACCGTCCGGCCCTTGCGGATTTGCGCAATGGCCTTTTCCAGCTTGTCGGGCTCGGCGCCCGCCAGGCGCAGCGCGCGCCCGGCATCGCCTTCACTGCCGGCCAAGGCCACCAGCACGCGATCCTGCGCCACAAAGGCATCACCGGCGCGATTCGCCTGTTCCTGGGCAATGCTCAGGATGCGCACGATATCGGCGGTGAAGCTCGGTTGCGCGGAAGCGCCGCCGCCGGTCACTTTCGGCAGGCGCGTCATGAAGTTTTCCACGGCATTCTTGGCGCGAATCGGGTCTCCCCCGGCGGCGCGGATCAGGCCGCTGGCCGCGCCTTCCGGGTCATCCAGAAGCGCCTTCAGCAAATGCGTGGGCGTCACCTGCTGGTGGAATTCGCGGATCGCAATGGTTTGCGCCGCTTGCAGAAAACCGCGGGCGCGGTCGGTAAATTTTTCGATATCCATGTGGTCCCTCTCCTGAGCGGACGATGCCCCTCGCCCCCGAATGGGCAACGAATGACACCAGAATGTTTGATATGTGGTATCTGGCCTTGATCTGCTTCAAGGGGGGTGCCCGATGCGTATCGAAAAGATCTACCGCTACCCGGTAAAGGGCCTGTCAGCCGAGGCTTTGGAGGCCGTGGCCCTGACGCCAGGCGAGATGCTGGCGCATGACCGGCGCTTCGCCCTGGCGCAAGGCGATGCGCCCTTTGATGTGGCCGCGCCGCGCTGGCTTTCCAAGCGCAATTTCGGCTGCCTGATGGCCAATGAACGGCTTGCCCTGCTGCACACGGCCTTTGACCCGCATGATGGCAGCTTGGCCATCCGCGCACCCGGCGCCGCGCCCTTTCTGGGCGATACCCGCACGGAAGAAGGCAAGGCCGCCATCGCCGCCTATCTGACCGCCTTTCTTGGCCCCGAAGCGCGTGGTGAGCCGCGCTTTATCGAAGCCCCCGGCCATCGCTTTTCGGATGTGGCGATGAAGGTGGTTTCCATCATTGGGCTTTCCAGCTTGCATGCGCTGGAAGCCGAGGCCGGCATGGTGCTGGACCCCATCCGCTTTCGCGCGAATTTCTATTTCTCTGGCGGGCGGCCCTGGGCAGAATTTGATTGGATCGGGCAAGAAATTCAGATCGGCCAGGTACGGCTGAAAGTGGTGAAGCGCATTGTGCGCTGCGCGGCGACCGAGGTGAACCCGGAAACGGCGGCGCGCGATGCCAACCCGCCGCGCGATTTGCGCCGGCATTTCGGCCATGCGGATTTGGGGGTTTATGCGGAAGTGTTGGAAGGCGGAAATATCGCGCTAGGCGATGCGCTGGAACCGATGATGCTGGATTTGTGATAATGCCTTTTTTCTGCCGCTTGGTGGGCGCATAAAGGCAAAGTCAAAGGAGTTGTCGCCATGACCTTGAAGCTCCGTCATCTTGCTGTGCTGGCCTTGGGTTTTGCTGGTTTGGCGTTATCGGGAGCTGCGGCAATCGCGCATCCGCAATATGGTTATGGCTATCAGCCCAGGCCGCATCACTCCCCGCGCGGCCATGGGGAAGTCATTATCATTCAGCCCCCGGTGCGCTACGCGCCGCCGCCCATCTATTACGCCCCGCCGCCCGTCTATTACGCGCCGCCACCGCCCTATTATTACGCCCCGCCGCCCGCCTATCACGTGCCGGCGCCCTATCCGCGTTATGGGCATTACGGGCGGCCTGGCGTTTCGTTCAACTTCCGCTTTTGATCCTGACTTGCGTGCCGATCCCAAGCGGCGCAGGTTCCGCGCATAATGTGTACGCTGATTTTGCTCAACCGGCCTGATCATGAATGGCCGATGCTGATTGCCGCGAATCGGGATGAAAGGGTGGATCGCGCCTGGGATGCCCCGGCGGCCTGGTGGTCCGATTATCCCGGCGTGATCGGGGGGCGAGACCGCAGCGCGGGCGGCACCTGGATGGCGCTTGGCCCCAAGGGAGTGCTGGCGGCGGCCTTGAACCGCCCCGGCAGCCTTGGGCCGGCGGCTGGCAAGCGAAGCCGCGGCGAATTGCCATTGATGGCCGCCAATGCAGAGACAGCTGAAGCGGCGGCTGATGCCATTACCCGGCTAGATGCCGGCGCCTGGCGGCCCTTCAACCTGGTTATCGCGGATCGGCGCAGCGCATTTTACATTGAAGCCTTGGGCGAAGGGCGCCCTCAGGCAATGGTCCTGACGCCAGGGCTTTCAATGGTGACATCCCATCCGCCCAATGATGAAAGCCACCCCCGCACGCGGCGCCATTTGCCACGCTTTCGCGCGGCCGGGGCACCCGATCCCACGCAGGGCGATTGGCGCGCCTGGGAAGAGCGCCTGGCCGATGACAGCCATGAGGGTGATCTGGCCGCGACGCTGAAAGTGCCGCTGCTTAGGGGGTATGGGACGGTTTCGGCCAGTCTTTTGGGATTCGGCGCGGCTGGCGAAAGGCTCTGGCGTTTTTGCCCCGCCCCACCTGGTGATGGCGCGTTCAAGCAGCTTGAACTTCCTGGCGATAGGCCACGACTCGGGGCGTGACATGACGACCCCGGCTTAGGACTGCTATAGACTAGTCAGATGCTCCGCCTTCCGCCCTTGGATGGTGGGCCAGAGGATGACTGACCCATGGCTCGTCGCCGCCAACTCTATGAAGGTAAAGCAAAAATCCTGTTCGAGGGGCCGGAACCCGGCACCCTGGTGCAATATTTCAAGGATGACGCCACCGCCTTCAATGCCAAGAAAAAGGGCACCATCACCGGCAAGGGGGTGCTGAATAACCGCATCAGCGAATATCTGATGATGCGCCTGACCGAGATCGGCATCCCGACGCATTTCATTCGCCGGCTCAATATGCGCGAGCAATTGATCCGCGAGGTTGAGATCATCCCGCTTGAGGTTGTGGTGCGCAATGTCGCCGCCGGGTCGCTGGCCCAACGTCTGGGGATTCCCGAAGGCCAGCGCCTGCCGCGTTCGATCATTGAATATTACTTCAAGAATGATGCGCTGAATGACCCTATGGTGGCGGAAGAACACATCACCTGCTTCGGCTGGGCCTCCACCCATGATCTGGATGACATGATTGCGCTGACGCTGCGCATCAATGATTTCCTGACCGGGCTTTTGCTTGGCGTCGGCATTACGCTGGTGGATTTCAAGCTGGAATTCGGGCGCCTCTGGGAAAATGAGGAAATGCGCATCGTGCTGGCCGATGAGATCAGCCCGGATAATTGCCGCCTTTGGGATGCCAAGACCGGCGAGAAAATGGACAAGGACCGCTTCCGCCGAGACCTTGGCAAGGTGGAAGAAGGTTATCAGGAAGTGGCAAGGCGCCTGGGCATTTTGCCCGAAGCCGGTGTGCGTGACATGAAGGGGCCGGAGGCCATCCAATGAAAGCCCGCGTCTATGTCATGCCCAAAACAGGCGTTTTAGACCCGCAGGGCAAGGCCATTGGTCATGCACTGGAAGGCCTGGGCTTTGGCGGCGTGCGCGATGTACGCGCGGGTAAGGTGATTGAACTTGACCTCGCGGAAACTGATCCCGCCCGCGCCAAACAGGCCGCCGAAGATATGGCGCGCAAGCTGCTCGCCAATACGGTGATCGAAAGCTTCCGGGTGGAGATCGTCTGAGGTGGTCAAGGCCAGCCTGATCGCGATGCTGGTGCTGACCGTGCTCATCGCTATGGGGCTGCGTTGGCGCGAACAACGCGCGCCGGTGGTGGCGCGGGGCAATATCGTGGCGCGCGGCAAGCGGACGATCAATCGCTGGGTGACGGCGGCGGCACTCGCCGCGCTGGTAACAATGGTATTCATGGGCGGGCTGCATTGGCTGCGCCTGATCAGGACCTGAAGGCCATGAAGGCTGCGATTATTGTATTTCCCGGCACCAACCGGGAGCGGGATATGCGGCTTGCGCTGAAGCGCGCATCGGGCCGCGAACCTGCCATGCTGTTTCATCGTGAAGCGGCGCTACCCGCAGGGC
Source organism: Roseomonas sp. (assembly GCA_044356015.1). Taxonomy (GTDB): domain Bacteria; phylum Pseudomonadota; class Alphaproteobacteria; order Acetobacterales; family Acetobacteraceae; genus Neoroseomonas. The sequence continues at coordinate 24,006 of JBIKXA010000013.1, read as the reverse complement.
TTGATCTGGTGGTGCTGCCGGGCGGGTTTTCCTATGGCGATTACCTGCGCTGCGGGGCCATGGCGGCGCAGTCGCCCATCATGCGGGCGGTAAAGCATTTCGCCGCGGCGGGCGGGCATGTGCTTGGTGTGTGCAACGGCTTTCAGATCATGATCGAAGCCGGTCTATTGCCAGGTGGCCTGTTGCGTAATGCTACGCTGCGCTTTCTTTCCATGGATTGCCGCTTGCGGGTGGAGCGCGCAGGTACGGCCTTTACCGCGCATTGGCAGCAGGGCGATTGCTTCCGCGCGCCGATGGCCCATGGCGATGGCAATTACTTTGCCGATGAAGCAACGCTCGATCGTCTGGAAGGCGAAGGGCTGGTCGCTTTCCGCTATGTTGATGAAGCTGGAGAGGCGACGGCTGCGGCAAACCGGAATGGCAGCGCGCGTAATATCGCGGGTGTATTCTCACCCAATCTCCGCGTCTGCGGGCTGATGCCGCATCCGGAAGATTTGGTGGACCCGCTTATGGATGGCGAGGATGGCCTGCCCTTGTTCCAAAGCCTGGCCCAGCGTTTGGTGAAGGCTTAAGCTTCTACCTGCTTGGTGGCGCGGCGGAGTACCGCGCAAAGGCGCGAGAAACTGAGCCAAAAGGCGCCATGTTCAGGCGCGCGTTCCGGGTGCTGGCCGAAAGCGGGTTCGCCCCGGCGCAGCAGTGGTAACCGCGCTTCGAACCGTCCACGCATATTTTCCAGGAACGCTGAACTGGATGCCATGTAAAGCTCCAGCATTTCGGCGGCCAATTCCAATTCCACCCGCGCATTGCCTTCGGTGGTGAAGCGCTTCAAGGCGCGGCTGTCTTCGGCCAGGGCAAGGTGGATGCGGTGCAAATCCTGTAAATGGGCGGCGACGCGTTGGCGACATTCGCGGGATGTGTCGTCGGTTACGGCACTTGCGGGTTCCATGGGCTACCTCCAACGACGAGCTTAGCCTTCTAGTCTTAAGTTTCCGTCAAATCGCCGCGCGAAATCGCCTGTCAGTTGCGGCTGAAGCGCGCCTGCATCAAGCGTGGCCAGGGGCCGGCGCCCCAGGGGCGGGGCAGGTTATTCGCCAGTAAGGCGAACAGGAAGACCGTGACCAAACCGGGCAGCAGTGGTGAGAGGATAAAGCCCAATCCGGCTTCTTCAGCGAAAACCACCACCGGGTTCGCGCCGGCGGGTGAATGGATGCACCGCGTGATTGCCATGCCGGCCAGCGCCAGCCCGACCGCAAGCGCCACCCAGAAGGCAACCGGGCCACCAAGGCTTTCATGGCCAAGGCGGCAAAGAAGGCCCATGCAAGTTGCCAGCACGTGCCCACCGAAGAAGGATCGCGGCTGCGCCATGATGCCGCGCGGCATACCCAGCAGGATCACGCAGGATCCGCCGAGCGAAGGCAATAACCAGGGATGCTCGGTAAATGACAACACCGCATGGGTCGCCAGAAGTGCGGCCATGGTGGCGGAGATCTGCACCAATGATCGCGCCGGCGACGGTGGTTTCATGGCGCATCGGCGCTGTGCGAAAGCCGCCCGCGCGCTGCTTCACGATGGCCGCTTGCCGGCAGCAATTCTCCGGCGATGCCAAGCCCCATGGGGGGCATGCCGGAATAGATGCTTTCATATTGCCCGGCCTTCACCAGATAGGTTTCATGCCAAATGCCGACATCGCCCCGCGCGTCGCGCGCTGCGCGATTGAATGCAGCCCAGGCCGGCTGATGCAAGTGGTTCCGATCCTGCGCATAGGCTTCCAGCGATGCGAAATCGCGCCAATATTGGACGAGTGCAAAAAGCCCAAGCTGCGTGAAGCCAAGGAACCCGTTTTGTGGCGCGCCTGCCGCCACTTCGCGCAGCATGCGCGGCATGGCGCTGGCCACCGGATACCAGCGATGGATCTTCCATGGCTTGTTCACGCGCATGCCAATCAGGAAGACAACGAAGTCGCCTTCGATGCGGGCTGTCATGCGGTCGGGGATCACGCTTGGCACAATGCTTTCCTATTTTTTGACGATGCGAACCGTAATCGGAAATCACTCGGCGCGAAAGGCTCTGCGGTGCTTTGCTGTCGCCAGCAAATCCTCGGCGCTATCCACATCGCGCTTGGGCGGCAGCAGCGCCACGCGATGGCGGTGGAAATGAACCAAGGTATCGGCCAGCGCATGCGGGCCTGACCAGCGCACCTTGGCGAAGGGGCGATGCGGGCGCCTTGGGCCAAACCCAACCAGCCAATAGCCGCCATCCAAGGCAGGGCCAAAGACCGCATCAGCGCGGCCCAGGGCACGAAACCCGGCGGCGATATCGGCCGGGCCAAGCCCAGGAATATCGCTTCCGATCAGGATGGCGCGCGGGAAGGGGGCCAGCGCCCTTTCCATGAGCTGCCCCAAATCGCCGGAAGCCTGGTCCCTGCGCAGCGTGCCGCGCGGTGCCAAGCGCCCCCAATCCGCCCGCGCCCTGGCTGGTGTGATGGCAAGGATGGTCCGCCACCGCCTGTCGCGGGCAATTGGCCAAGCGGTCGCTGCCAGCATGGCGCGGTAGAAGCAGAGCGCACCGCGCGCGCCGATGCCTGCGGCCAAGCGGCGCTTGACCGTGCCAAGCCGTGGCGCACGGGCGAAGATGATCACAACGGGACGACGCATGACCTACCTAAGGAGCCTCTGATTAAGTGCGCAAGCATATTGTTTTTTTGGTCACGGCGACCCCGGCCTGATGTCAGCCATTGCTGATGGCTTCGCGTTCTAATTTCGGGGACGAAACGCGCGCCTTGACCCCTTGAAGGCGCAATTCCCCTGTCAGGCGTGACAGAAGCGCATCAAGACACGCCGCTTGAGATAGAGATTGGCAAGCGCATAGAGAACCTCAAAGCGCGTGCCGTTCTTCGCGAGGCCCCGATAGCGGACATGGGTAAAGCCAAAAATCCGCTTGATCACCAGAGACGGATGCTCACCCTTCGCCCGCACGCGCGATTCAGTGGCGTTCTTCGCGCGCTCTCCATCTGACAAGGGGTGGCCGCGCGATCCTCTGCGGCGGATCATGTCCTGCGCGACAGGGGACGGGGCAGAAATCAGCGTCGCGTCCATGATCATCCCCGTTTCAATCTTGATGCCTTTGGATTTCAGATGATCATTGGCCGCTGTCAGCATCGATTTGCTCAGCCCCTTAGCCCTGTTTACAAAGTTCTTGACGCCTGAATCGAACCTTGATCCAAAATTTCTCTTTGGAGAGGAAGCGGTCTTGAGCCGAGGCGGTCTGAGCGAAGCGGAATGGCGCATAATGAGGGGTCTCTTGCCGCCCGAGCGTGGCCGGAAAAACCGCCCAGCATCGGATAATTGGCCCATGATCAACGGCTTTCTCTGACGGATACGGATGGTTGCCCCGTGGCGAGACGTGCCAGAAAAATACGGAAAGTGGATGACCGTATACCAGCGCTTCAGGCGATGCCATCCGCGACGATCTCCGTAAGCGTGGTATTCACCCCTTCATTCTGCCGCGCTCCAACCGGTTCACGCCAATCCGCAGGGATCGAAGCGTCTATCTTGAACGAAACCGTATCGAGCGCAGATCGGCCATCTGAAGATCAACCTTGCAGTCGCGACACGATACGTCAAACGCGCCAGTTCGTTCCTCGACGCCCTCCACATCGCCTTAATACGCAAGAGCCTGGGTCACGTCATTTCGTAAACAGGGCCAAGAGCATTTTCAAGCCAAGTGAAACCACTTGGCGGATCGGGAAATGCGATCGAACAATTGTTCAGAGCGGATCCCGTGATCAAAGTGGAACGAAATCCGGTTTCATCAGCAAACCCTAACTAGCCGCGGCAAGGATGCGCATGGTCGCCTCCTCCCGCCCCAGCGCCCAAAGCACGGCATCAATCGGCGGGCTGGTCGTGCTGCCGCTCAGCGCCGCGCGCAAGGGCTGCGCCACCTGGCCAAGCTTGATGCCCTTTACCTCGGCATAGTCGCGCAGCCATTGGTCCAAATCCTGCTTTTCCCAAGGTGCTGTCTGCAAAAATGCCGCCAGATCGGCCAGTCGCGCCTTGGCCTCTGGCGTCAGCAATGCCTCGGCCTTGGCTTCCATGATCGGCGCGCCATCCTGCACCGCGAAGGCCGAAGCGCCGGTCAATTCTTCCAGCGTCTTGGCCCTTTCCTTCAGGAAGGGCATCAGCATCCGCACGCGCTTGGCACCATCAGGCCCAAACAGCACCGTGCGTTTCGCGAGGCGTTCCAGCACATCACGCGTCAGCGAATCATCATCGGCCAGGCGCAGATATTGCCCATTCAAATGCGTGAGCTTGGCATAATCCATCCGCGCCGCCGCGCGCCCGACATCCTTGATGTCGAATAGTGTCACGGCCCTGTCGCGCGGGATGAATTCCTCATCACCATGGCCCCAGCCAAGCCGTAGCAGATAATTGCAGACGGCATCAGGCAAGAAGCCCTGCTCACGAAAATCGAGCACGGAAACCGCGCCATGGCGCTTGGAAAGCTTGGCGCCATCCGCGCCATGGATCAGCGGCACATGGGCGAAATGCGGGCGGGTCCAGCCCATCGCGTCATAAACCATGCATTGGCGGAAGGTATTGGTCAGATGGTCATCGCCACGAATCACATGGGTGATGCGCATATCGTGATCATCCACCACAACGGCATGCAGATAGGTGGGCGTGCCGTCGCTCCGCAGGATGATCATATCGTCCAATTCGCTATTGGCGACACGCACTTCACCCTGCACCAAATCCGCAACCACAGTCTCGCCTTCCAGCGGCGCCTTGATGCGGATGGCGAAGGGCTTGCCCGCCTGTTCCGGTCCGGGGTCCTTATCCCGCCAGCGGCGGTCATACCGCGGCGGGCGACCCTCGGCGGCAGCCTTTTCGCGCATTTCGGCCAATTCTTCTGGTGTCGCCCAGCAGCGATAGGCCTTGCCCATGGCGAGCAGCGCTTCGGCGATTTCGCGGTGCCGAGATTCTCGGGCCGCCTGAAACACTGGCGGTTCATCAGGCGAAAGGCCAAGCCACTCAAGACTGTCCAGGATCTGATCCACCGCTTGCCGGGTGGAACGTTCGCGATCCGTATCTTCAATCCGCAGCAGGTATTCCCCGCCATGGTGGCGCGCGAAAAGCCAATTGAACAAGGCAGTGCGGGCCCCGCCGATATGCAGATAGCCGGTGGGGGAAGGGGCGAAGCGCGTGCGAACCGTCATGGCGTGGTCATCATTCTCCTGATGCGCAGCCTTTAAACCACATGCCGCGCCGGGGAAATCTGAGCTTTGGCGGGACAGGCGATGAATTTCCCGTTTGGTTGTCGGACACGGTTCATATAAACCTATGGTTGTGTCCGTTTTGACCCCTTCCCTGTCCCAAGGCCAAAGCCTCATCGCATCGTCGGGCTCATGGCGCGCCAGGGCCGTCGAGGCTTTTGCCATTGAACGTCAGCAGCAGGCGCTTTGGCTGCCGGTCGCCATGGGGGCGGGTATCCTGCTTTACTTCAGCCTGCGGAGCGAACCGGATGCAAGGCTGATCTGGCTTGCCCCTGGCCTGATCATCGGCGCGCTGCTCCTGGCACGCCGATGGTCCTTTTGCGGCTGGCTTTGTGCGCTTGCGGCGGCAGGCAGCTTTGGCTTCGCCATCACGCTTTGGCATGCGCAAAGGGCGCCGCCGCCGATCTCCCCTCCGCCGCGGGCACTCGTGATCCAGGGCATTGTGCAGAATGTGCAGGCCTTGCCGCAGGGCCTCAGGGTCACGCTCGTGCAGGCGCAATTCGGCCCGGAAACGCCACCGCTTGAACGCAGCCTGCGCATTCGGCTCCGCAATGATGACCCCGCGCGGCCAGCGCCTGGCGATGTGCTGAGCGTCCGCGCGCTGATTCGCGCCCCGGCGGCGCCGGCCTATCCGGGTGCTTGGGATTTCCAACGCGCGGCTTTTTTCAGCGGTCAGGGCGGTGTTGGCTTTGCCATTGGCGCGGCAGAGGTGACACCAGGCGCCGACGAGGCCCCGCCCTTCGCCGGCCTGCGCCGTGAACTGGAAGCACGCGTTCTGACCGTGATACCAGGCTCGGCCGGGGCGATTTCAGCCGCGCTGCTCACGGGCAGCCAAAGCGTCATTCCAAGGGCTGATTTGGATGCGATGCGCGATTCGGGCTTGGCGCATATTCTCTCGGTCTCCGGCCTGCATATCGCGATTGTGATGAGCGTTTCCTTCTGGGTGACGCGCCTGCTGGCCGCGCTCTATCGTCCCTTGGCGCTCAGGGTGCCGGGCAAATTGCTGGCGGGATGCGGCGCCTTGCTGGCGGGGGGCTTTTACATGCTGCTGACCGGCGCGCAGGTGCCGATGCAGCGAAGCTTCGCCATGGCGTGTCTGGTGACGCTGGCCATTCTGGCGGGGCGGAAGGCGATTTCGCTGCGTGGGCTGGCCTGGGCTGCGGCGGTGGTGATGATCTTCGATCCGGCTGCGCTGCTTGGCCCGTCTTTCCAAATGTCCTTCGCGGCGGTGCTGGCCCTGATTGCGGGGTGGGAGGCTTTGCAGCCGCGCCTTGCCGGGCTGCGCGGCCAGAAGGGCTGGGCATGGCGGCTTGGCTTTGGCGTGCTTGGCCTGATGATGACCTCGGTATTGGCGGGTGCGGCGACAGCGCCCTTTGGCCTCGCGCATTTCGGGCGGCTGCAATGGTATGGCGTGGCGGCGAATGCGCTGGCGGTGCCGCTGACTTCCTTCATCATCATGCCGGCGGGGATGTTGGCGGCGCTATTGATGCCGCTTGGCCTGGAAGCGCCGGCGCTTTGGGTGATGGGCCTTGGGGTGGAGGGCGTGCTCTGGGTGGCGCGCATCGTTGCCGCCTGGCCGGGGGCGACGGAAACCGCCATGCCGATCCCCGGCTGGGGCTTGGCCGTCTTTGCCTTTGGCCTTTGCTGGCTGTGCCTATGGCGGCGCTGGTGGCGCGCCTTGGGCGTGCTGCCCATGATCCTTGGCCTTGCCAGCGCGGGTTTGGTGCAGCCGCCCCATATCCTGGTGTCACAGGATGCGCGGTTGGTCGGGTTTTTCGCGACCGATACGTTGTTCATCCAACGCCAACAGGGCGCATCCAACCTGACGCGCGATTCCTGGCTCAGGCTTTATGGGCAGGATGCGGCCAAGGCATTGCCCGCAGAAGGCGCAAGCCCGGATGGCAAGCTCAGCTGCGCCGCCGAGGGTTGCCTGTTTGATGCGGGCGCGGGCGCCTTTTTCGTCCGTCGCGGCGATATCCGGGCGCGATGCGGCGCGGTGGCGGTGATCATCTCCGCCGAGCCCATCCGGCAACGCTGCCGGCAGAGCATTCTGATTGATCGTTTTTCCGTCTGGCGCGATGGGGCGCATGCCGTTTGGCTTTTGCCTTCAGGCGCGCATGTGATGTCCGATCGTGCCTGGCGCGGTGAGCGGCCCTGGGTGCCGCCGCCGCCCCTGCCGCGCGCGGCAGCTGAACCGCCGGCGCCGGTGGAATGAGAGGGCGATTTTCCTTGCGCTTTTGTTCAGCTGAGCCTAATTTCTGTCTCACATGAACGCCATCTCGCCACCTGCGCCACTCAGTCAGGCGCAGACCCTCTCTCGCCTGCTGGGCCTTGGCGCCGCCGGGCCAATGCCCTTGATGGCAGCGGTGGAAACGGGATTGTCACTCGCGGCTTTGGATCGCGTGGCAGATAGCGTGGCGCCGGGGGATAGAAGCTTCGTTTATCGGCTGGTCTCGCGCCCTACGCTAATGCGGCGGCGGCGCGCCCATGCCAGCGCCAAGCGCAGCGCAGAAGCGCGGCTTTCGGCCAACGAAGGGGCCAGACTCGCGCGGCTTGCGGCGGTTTGGGGTCTGGCTTTGGAAGCCTGGGGGGCGGAAGCCGAAGCGCGGCGCTTCATGTTTGAATCCCATCCCATGCTGGAAGGCCGCGCGCCCATTGATGTTGTGCTGGAAAGCGAATTGGGCCGCCCGGTGGTGGAAGCTATCCTCGGGCGCCTGATCTATGGCAGCGCGGCGTGACGCCGCAGAAGCTGGACCGCACCCTTACAGCCTTTCGCATCGGCGATCCCGCCGGCGCCTTTCCGATTTTCGATTCCACCGGCGCACGGCTTTTTCCGGGACGCTGGAATACCGCCGCCAGCCCTGTCATTTACGCCAGCGCCCATTACAGCACCGCGATGCTGGAAAAGCTGGCCCATGGTAATGGCCGGATACCGCCCCATCAGCATTGGATCGAAATCACCCTCCCCGCCGGGGTGTCCTATGAGGTGTTTTCGACTGCCCATCATCCGGGCTGGGAAGCGGCGGATTGCCTGGTGGCGAAGGCCTATGGCGAAGCATGGCAGCGGGCCAAGCGATCATTAATTCTGATTGTTCCTTCCCTTGTCGCGCGGATTGAAAACAACATCCTGATCAATGATGCACATCCGGAATTTTCCCGCGTGACGCATGGGCTTCATCAGCCGGTATGGTGGGATGACCGGCTTTTCCAAAATACCTCAGCGCCACCAGCACGAAGGGCGCGGCGGCGCTGATCACCCCAGCATCCGCACCGCCATCCCCGCCAGCACCACCCCATTCAGCGTGAACAGCGCCGCCCGCGCCCAGGCCATGCCGCGGCCATGGCTTTTGCCGAAAAACCGCCCGAGCAGCGCAACGCCGATCAAGGCGGGGATGGTGCCGGCCACGAAGCTCAGCATCGCCAAGGCACCCCCAAGGGCGCTGCCGGTCGCCGCCGCACCGGCCAGGGCGCCATACAGCAAGCCACAGGGCAGCGCCGAGAGCAGCAGGCCCAGCGCCACACCGCGCAGCCCATTGGGTGCCGCCAGCAACGCGCCAAGCCGCGCCTCCAAGACCGAGGGCAACCGCGGCGTCGTCAGGCGCGGCAATAGCGCCGCAATGCGCGTTGAAGCCTGCGCGAACATCAGCAGGGAAGCCAGCGCCAGCATCCCCGCCAGCACCACCCGCCACCCAGTGCCCAGGCTGACCGCGCCCACCACCCCGCCAGCCAGCGCGCCAAGCACCCCATAGCCAAGCGCGCGGCCCAAATGATACGGCGCCAAAGCCGCACCAGAGAGCCGCTGCAACCAGCCCCCAATGGCCGTGCGATCCGCCATGGCGGCGGCTTGGGCCAACACAAAGGGCCCACACATGGCAGCGCAATGGGTCGCCCCACCCGCCAAGCCGGCCAGAAACAGCGCGCCCATCACCGCCCAAAGCCCGCCCGGGCCAAGCGCTTCCAGCCCATGCAGGCAATTGGCGAGGAATTCCGCCATGGAAGGCTATGCCGATGCCTGATCCAGCGTGCGCCGCAGCAGCAGCAAATCCGCCCAGGCTTCGCGCTTGGAAGCCGGGCTGCGCAGCAAATAGGCGGGATGGAGTGTGGGCAGCGCGGGGATGCGGCCAAGCCCCGCGATCTCCACCTCATGCCAGCGGCCACGCAGCCGGGTGATGCCTTCCTTCCCGCCAATCAACCCCTTGGCCGCGACACCGCCCACCAGCACCAGCCGCTTCGGGCGGATCAGCGCCACCTGACGGCGGAGGAAGGGCAGGAAAAGCGCCACTTCCCCATCGGTTGGGGTGCGATTCCCCGGTGGCCTCCAGGGCAGGATATTGGTGATGTAGAAATTGCTCTCCCGCGAGAGGCCGACAGACGCAAACATCCGATCCAGCAATTGGCCGGAAGCACCGACAAAGGGCCGCCCGGCGCGGTCTTCATCCGCCCCTGGTGCCTCGCCAATCAGCATCAGGCCGGAACCGGTGATGCCTTCGCCAAAGACCAGGTTGGTTGCGGTCTCTTTAAGGGGCGAGGCATCAAAACCGGCAATGGCCGCCTTCAGCGCGGCCAGATCAGGCGCGGCTGCGGCCAGGGCTTCGGCCCGCGTATGGGCAGGGGGCACGGGGGCCAGGGCGACCGGGGCGGCGCGGATCGGGCGCGGGCTCGGTTCCGGCGCGCGCGCGGGGGCCTCCCGCAGCGCCAGGCGATCCGCGGGGCTTTCCATCAGCGCCTCATCCGCGCCCCAATCGCTTTGCAGCGCCAGGGCGGCGGCCAGGGCGGATTTCTCCTGCTCCATGCCCCACATATCGGGCCGGAGCGGGGTTCCGTGCAACCCGCGCCTTCGCTACATGGGGCAATTAGCGCCTGATCCGCGTAGGTGGCATCACCGAAGCGGTGAATCAGTCGCTCAAATCAGGCCGGATCATGATCCGTGAATACGGGTCATGTTCCGGCCATGAGGAAAGGCAGTTCGTGATGTCCGAAGAACGGGAAGCGATGGAATTCGATGTGCTGATCGTGGGCGGTGGGCCTTCAGGCCTGGCCGCTGCCATCCGCCTGAAACAACTCGCGCCCGATCTTGGCGTCTGCCTGATCGAAAAGGGCAGTGAGATCGGCGCGCATATCCTCTCCGGCGCCGTCATGGAACCGCGCGCCTTGGATGAGCTGCTTCCCGATTGGCGCGATGATCCGCCTGCATTGGCGACCCCCGCTGGTGATGACCGTTTCATGTTCCTGACGGAAACCAAGGCCTTCAAGCTGCCAACACCGCCGGCCATGAATAATCACGGCAATTACATTGTCTCCTTGGGCAATGTCTGCCGTTGGTTGGGCGCCAAGGCGGAAGCGCTTGGCGTTGAGATTTATCCGGGCTTCGCGGCATCCGAGACGATTATAGAAGATGGCCAAGTGCGCGGCGTGGTGGCCGGCGTGATGGGCATTACGAAGGATGGCGAAAAGGGCGGAAATTACCAACCCGGCATGGAATTGCGGGCGAGCTACACGCTGTTTGCCGAAGGCTGCCGTGGGTCGCTCACGAAAAAGCTTTTCGAGACCTTCAATCTGCGCGATGGCGCCGCACCGCAAACCTTCGGGCTTGGCATCAAGGAATTGTGGGAAATTCCCAAGGAAAAGCATCAGCCGGGTTTGATTTGGCATAGTGTGGGCTGGCCGTTGAAGACGGACACCTATGGCGGTTCCTGGCTGTACATGCTGGGCGATAATCTGGTGAGCATCGGCTTTGTTGTTGGACTTGACTACCAAAATCCCTGGCTTTCCCCTTTCGAGGAATTTCAGCGCTTCAAGCAGCACCCCACCGTGCGCGCCATGCTGGAAGGCGGCAAGCGCATTGCCTATGGCGCGCGGGCGTTGAATGAGGGTGGCTATCAGGCGATTCCGAAGCTTGTTTTCCCCGGCGGAGCAATCATTGGTGATTCAGCGGGTTTCCTGAATGTGCCGAAAATCAAGGGCACGCATACGGCGATGAAATCTGGCATGATCGCGGCGGAAGCGCTCGCCGCCGCTTGTGCCACGGAAAATCGCGCGCCGGTCCTGAATGCCTATCCGGAAATGCTGCGCCATTCCTGGATTTGGCCGGAATTGGAAGCAGTACGGAACATCCGCCCCGGCTTTGCGAAATTCGGCTTCTGGGGCGGCATGATCAATGCCGCGATTGAAACCTATATCACGCGCGGCAAATCGCCCTGGACACTCACGCATCACGAAGATCACGCGGTGCTGAAAAAGGGTTCGGAAGCACCGAAGATTACCTATCCAAAGCCGGATGGCGTTTATTCCTTCGATCGGCTGTCTTCCGTGTTCCTGGCGAATACCAATCACGAAGAAGACCAGCCCGCGCATCTGAAGCTGCGTGATCCTGCGCGCTGGCAGGGCGTGAATTGGGAAACATTTGCCAGCCCCGAAAGCCGCTATTGCCCCGCCGGGGTTTATGAGGCTGTGGGCGTGGAAGAAGGCAAGCCGCGTTTGGTGATCAATGCGCAGAATTGCGTGCATTGCAAAACCTGCGACATCAAGGACCCAACGCAGAATATTGATTGGTGCACGCCGGAAGGTAGCGGCGGGCCGAATTACATTGGCGGCATGTGAAAACGCCAGAACAGGACAGGAAAAATCTTATGCTCAAAATCCACGGCATCGCCCGCTCCCGCGCCTTTCGCTGCATCTGGGCCGCCGAAGAAGCCGGGCTTGCATATGAAGTAATCCCTATTGGCGTCGTACCCGGCTCCAAGCTGGAACGCCCGCTTCCGATCAACCCGAACAACAAGATCCCCGCTTTGGAAGATGGTGATCTGGTGCTGTTCGAAAGCCTGGCAATCAATCTGCACATAGCAGGCAAGGTGGGTGCGCCCTTGATGCCTGCCGGCAATGACGCATCGCGCGTGCTGCAATGGACGCTTTGGGCGGCGACCGAGATTGAATCGCATGTAATGCGCTGGGCCTATAATTCATACTATCCGCCACCTGCCGTACATAACCCTGCCGAGGCGGCCCAGAGCAAGGAGGCGCTTGACCAGCGTTTGGCGGTTTTAGAAGCCGAACTGAGCAAAGGAGACCTGCTGATTGGCAATGGCTTCACCATTGCGGACCTCAACGTCGCTGCAGTGCTCTACCCGCCCGCCATGAATGGCTATGATTTCACAGCCTTTCCAATGGTGAAGGCATGGCTAGCGCGCTGCCTGGAACGCCCGGCGGCCAAGCGGGCGCGGGCGCAGCGCGAAGGGTGAAGTAGCGTCACCAAGAAACGGGAGGAAACACCAATGATCCAACGTCGCGCCATCCTTGCAGCGCCATGGCTCGCTGTGCCGGCGCTGGCCAGCGCGCAATCCTGGCCATCGCGGCCTGTGCGCATTGTGCTGGCCTACCCACCGGGAGGGTCCACCGATGTGCTGGCGCGCACCCTTGCTGCCGCGCTTCAGGAAGCCATCCCCGGCAGCGCCTTTGTGGTGGAAAATAGGCCCGGCGGGGCGGCGGTGGTTGGAACCCATGCGGTGGCTCAGGCAGCGGCGGATGGCTATACGCTGGCGCTTGGCAATAATCAGACCCATGCGGCGAATGCGGCCATGCTGCCTTCGCTCCCCTTCGACCCGATTGCCGATTTCGCGCCCATCGCCAGGCTTGCCACGGTGCATCATGCGCTTGTGGTGCCCATCAGCGGTGCCAAGACACTGGCTGAATTGGCCGCCAAGGGCCGCAATGGCGGCAAGGTCTCCTACGCGTCTTCCGGTGCCGGTTCCGCGAGCCATGTAATTGCCGAGACCTTCGCCCGGCGGGAACGGTTGGATGCGACCCATGTGCCCTATCGCGGTGGCGCGCCAGCCACCACGGATACCATCGCCGGCACGGTGGATTTCTTTGTCTCCACCTGGCCGCAAGTGGTTTCCCTGGTGCGGGAAGGCCGGCTACGCGCCCTTGGCATTGGCGCCCCGGCACGGCTGACCGAAGCGCCGGATGTGCCGACCTTCGCGGAATTAAATGCCTCTGATCTGGCCGTGGATGCCTGGTTCGGGCTTTGGGCCCCGGCGCGCACCGCGCCCGAGATCGTCACGCGGCTTTCCGATATGCTGCTGCGTATTCTGGCCGAGCCCGCGATGCGTGAAAGGCTGCAAGGCCAGGGCTTTGTGGCAGCCCCCATGGCGGCGGCGCCCTTTGCTGCGTTTCAAAAGGCAGAACTGGCGCGTTGGAAGGCGTTAGTGGAACTGACCGGCATCAAACTCTCCGGCTGAGTTTTTCAGCGCATTGCTCAACAAAAAAGGGGCGCCTCGCGGCGCCCCTGATCTTTTCCCGAATGGGATCTTCCTGAATTACTTCAGGATGATTTCCACGCGGCGGTTCTGCGGTTCACGCACGCCATCGGCGGTCGGCACCAGGTTGTTCGCCTCACCGAAGCCGCGGGTCACGATTTCGTTACGCGGCACGCCACGGCGCACCAGCTCAGCGGCAACGGCATTCGCACGACGCTCAGACAAGCCCTGGTTGAAACGGTCAGAACCCGAACGGTCCGTGAAGCCGTTCACTTCAATGCGGGTCACACCAGCGCCGCGGGCAGAAGCCGCTTCGCCAATGATCTGGCGGGCGCGATCCGTCAGGTCCGCCTTGCTCCAGTCAAAGAAGACCAGGAAGGTGCGGGCCGCAGCCACCGGCGCAGCGGCGGCAACCGCCGGCGCGGCGTTGAAAGCATAGCGCAGGCCGACGAGCAGGGAGTGGTTCACGTTGTCCACTTCAAACTTGGCAGTACCGCCACCAGGAACAACCGTGGAAGAAATGTCATGCCCCGCAGTCATCATATAGCGGTACTCGGCGGTCACAGCTAAACCGGGCACAGCGGCGATGGGCAGGGAAAGGCCGGCAATTGCCTGACCACCCCAATTGCCATTGTCACCCGACAGCGTGTTGACCGAGTTGCCTACGCCGTCATAGTCATGCCAGACGTAACCCCCACCAACACCAACATAAGGTGTGACACCGCCCAAAGCGCCACCGAGGTCAATATCATAGAGCAGGTTCGCCATCGCACCATAGCTGGTGGCCGTTCCCCTTCCGCCTGGGGAAACTGTGCCGCTTAGCTTGAGATCAGAAACGTCATTGGAACGGTAGTTGCCTTCAATTTCAGCGCGCAGACCATTACCGAAACCCCAGCCAAGGCTGAGAACACCGACATAGCCCCAGGAGAAATCAACCGAAGCGCCTGCAGTAGCGGGCCCCGACAGGTCGGTCTTGTCCAGGTAGTTCCCACCGATACCCGCGCCAAGGTAAAGCCCGCTCACCGGCTGGGCTTGCGCCAGCACCGGCAGCGCTACCACCGCCGCAGCGGCCAGAAGGGTCTTTTTAAAGCTCATTTTCTTTCCTCATCGCTAAAACATTGGACCAACCCAGGAATAGGGCCGGAGCCAAACTCCTAAGCATCTCCGTTAGCATTTTTCGGCTCAGATGGGAGGATCAAATGGACACAAGGTCACTGGAGTGTCGCATTGGCCACTCACTGTGGCAAAGATACAACTATCACCTGGATCAGCCCGCAACTCGACCGAACACCTGAGGCGTTTTATCGAAACGTAGAATCACACAAGCCGCGCTAAATCTTTGTTTTTTGGGAATCTCACCCGTTTCGATGATTCCGTCTGAACAGGACCTGGCCTGATAGCCTGTCTAAGCGTGGCCTCCAATCAGTTCTGCTGAGGATCGCCAAGATGTACCAGCATGTATTCCTTGTTCATGCCGTTGCATCTTAGAATTTAAGGAGGTTGTGGGCGACGCAGGCGGTAATACGCAGGCTGCGGGTTCCTTCGGCTGGGAATGAGGAAAAGGCCGAATCTATAAGGGAAGTTTCCGCGAAAAATCACATTCGAGAATTATTTGCAGTGCCACCCCCACCAGAAAAAAGGGGAAATCCGCGAGAACAACCGGCCTATGCCGCCGCCGCCAAGGCCACCTTGGGTTCAATCCGGCCATCATAAAGCGCGCGCCCCAAAATCGCGCCCTCAATCCCGGCGCCCTCAGCCCGGAGCGCCACAATATCCTCAACCCCCGCAACCCCGCCCGAGGCAATCACCGGCAAGCGCACCGCACGGGCGAGAGCCGCCGTTGCCGCGACATTCACGCCGCTCAACATGCCATCACGGGCGATATCCGTATAAATCACCGCCGCCGCGCCGGAATCCTCAAAGCGGCGGGCGAGATCGGTCGCGCTTACATCGCTGGTCTCAGCCCAGCCTTCGGTCGCCACCATGCCATCACGCGCATCAATCCCAAGCGCAACGCGGCCCGGAAAGGCGCGGCAGGCAGCGCGGGCAAAATCGGGGTCCTTAACAGCAGCCGAGCCCAGAATGATGCGGTTGACGCCTGCGGCCAACCAGGCTTCAGCAGTCTCCATGGTGCGGATACCGCCACCTAATTGCAGCTTCGCCCCCGGCACGGCAGCGATAATCGCGCGCACCGCTGACGCATTGGCCGGCTTGCCCGCAAAGGCACCGTCCAGATCCACCATATGCACCCAGGAAAATCCCGCTTCGATGAAGCGCCGCGCCTGCGCCGCCGGATCATCGGCATAGATGGTAGCCTGATCCATCTCCCCACGTTTCAGGCGCACTACCTGCCCGCCCTTCAAATCAATGGCGGGATAAAGCGAAAAGCCCATTACTGCGTGGGGTCGAGCAAAGCGCCCGTGGCGCGGCCTCGGCCTGGTTCCAGCGGCTTGAAGTAATAGCGCCCAGCCACCGTCTGGCCATTGACCCGCGCATAAAAGGGATGTGTGCCCCAATGCACGTAACCCAGCGCTTCGAACAGCGCGATGGCGGTTGTTTGCGTCTCCCGCACGTCCAGGTTCAGCACGCGATGGCCAAGGGCTGCGGCGCGTTCTTCCACGCGTGTCACCAACATGCGCGCCAGACCATGGCCGCGCGCATAGGGCGCCAGATAGGCATGGGTCAGCGTGGCGCCGAAGGATTGCGCTTCATTATGGCGCGGCGGACGCACCAATTGGGCCGATCCCACCACATGGCCATCAAGGCGGGCGATGAATAATTCGCGTTCCGGGACCAGCAAAGTGCCGCGAAAATGCCGCGCCAGCGCTTCTCGCCCCTGGGGTTCCAGCCAGCCAAAGCCGCCGCCTTCAATGATGGCGGCATCCGTCGCTTCACAGAGATCGGCCATATCCGCATCCGATATCTGTTTCGCGAGTTCCACCCCCAGATCATGGGTGAAGCTCATGGTCATTGCGCTATTCATGGCACCCATTGCAGGAAATTGGCGAGGATACGCAAGCCCACCGGACCGCTTTTTTCCACATGGAACTGAAGCCCGGCAAGATTATGGCGGGCAATGGCGGCTGTTACCGGCCCGCCATAATCGGTGGTGGCGATAACATCCCCCGCCTGCGCGGCCCTAAAAGCATAAGAATGCACGAAATAGACCTGATCCCCTGGCGTGATGCCGGTCAACAAGGGATGGCAGCCGGGGCGGAAGGTCAGCCCATTCCAGCCCATTTGCGGCAGCGGCAGGGGTCGGCCATCGGCGCCCCTCGGGTCCATCAGCGCTACCTCGCCCGGCAGCCAATCGAGGCCTGGGGTCGGGCCATGTTCCAGGCCGCGAGAGGCCATCAACTGCATGCCGACACAAATGCCAAGAAACGGTATGCCATCCCCGCGCACACGGTGTTCAAGGGCCGCGACCGCGCCCGGCAAAGCATCCAAGCCGCGCCGGCAGGCGGCGAAGGCCCCCTGACCAGGCAGCACGACACGGTCTGCTGCCAGAATCTCTGCCGCATCGCGAGTCACGCTGATGTCCGCCGCGACCCCACCTTCCGTCGCAACCTTTTGGAAGGCCCGCAGCACGGAAGCGAGGTTGCCCGAACCCGGATCAATGATGACCAGCTTCATGTCAGCCCGCGGGCCAGATCGGCGCGACGATCCGCCAGGTTCAAGACCGCCCCTTCCTCATCGCGCCCCTGCACCACCCCCATCAGGCGAAAGCCACCCCGTTCAAGCGTCCAGCGCTGAAGGTTCCGCGCCTCAAACCCTGTCAGGATTTGCAAGGCGATCATCGCCCAGGGAGAAATGCTGGAAGGCAGCACAAAGCCCATGAATGTGGCGAGCGCGAAATACAGCGCCGCCACCAGCCAAAGCCGCTTGGCCAGGAACCAAAACAGCGGAAACAGCGCCGCCCACCAGGAAAAGCCTTCGCGCACCATGACCGTCCGCGCGGGTTTATCCGCAATAGTCGGGCGGTGATGGACGGTCCAAACCCGCATGTCAGGCTTCCAGCACACCCTTGGTCGAAGGAATGGCGCCAATGGCGCGCGGGTCCGGTTCCACCGCTTCCCGCAAAGCCCGCGCCAGCGCCTTGAAGCAGGCTTCCGCCACGTGATGGGCATTGGTGCCGGATTTTTGCGTCACATGCAGCGTAATGCCGGCATTGAAGGCGAGCGCGCGGAAGAATTCCTCGAACAATTCCGTATCCATCTCACCGATTTTCGGCTGGGCAAAGCTGACCGACCAGGCAAGGAAGGGCCGGCCAGAGATATCCACCGCCGCTTCGGCCAGGGCCTCATCCATCGGGATCACGGCGGCGCCGTAACGGCGAATGCCGCGCTTGTCGCCCAGGGCCTGGCGCAGGCATTGGCCGATGACAATGCCGACATCTTCCGTGGTGTGATGGAAATCAATGTGCAGGTCACCCTTGGCCTGCACCTTCAGGTCAAACAGGCCATGGCGGGCGAGGGCGGTCAGCATATGGTCCAGAAAACCAATGCCGGTGGCGATATCCGCGCGCCCTTCGCCGTCCAGGCCAAGGGCGACCATGATCGCGGTTTCCGAGGTCTCGCGGCTGATCTCCGCGCGGCGGTTCCAGGGCGGGGTGGTTTTCATGGCGCTTAACTACGCCCCACGGCGGGGGGGATGCAACCGAAAGCGGGGGGCGGTTGTCTCGGCGCCCAAGCCGCGCCATTTCTGGCCCATGACACAGACACAATACGACCCCCTGGGCTGGCACGGCACCACCATTCTTTGCGTCCGCAAGGGCGGGCAGGTGGCGATGGCGGGTGATGGCCAGGTTTCCCTCGGGCAGACGGTGGTGAAGGGCAATGCGCGCAAAATCCGCCGCATCGCCGGCGGGAAGGTGCTGGCGGGCTTCGCCGGCGCCACGGCAGATGCCTTCACCCTGTTGGAACGGCTGGAAGCCAAGCTGGAACGCTTCCCGGATCAATTGGAACGGGCCTGTGTGGATTTGGCCAAGGATTGGCGGACGGATCGCTATTTGCGGCGCCTGGAAGCCTTGCTGGCGGTGGCGGACCACAAACGATCCTTGCTCGTGACCGGGCAGGGCGATGTGCTGGAACCGGAAGATGCCATCATCGGCATTGGCTCCGGCGGCAATTACGCGCTTTCCGCCGCGCGCGCGCTGCTGCCCGTGCAAGGCGTGGAAGCCGAGGAGATTTGCCGGCGTGCTATGAAGATTGCGGGCGATATCTGCGTCTATACCAACGGCAATATCATCCTGGAAACACTAGCCGCCAGCGCGGGAGACGCGCCATGACCGAAACCGTGAACCTTTCCCCGCGTGAGATTGTCTCGGAGCTTGACCGCCACATTGTCGGCCAGCAGGAAGCCAAGCGCGCGGTGGCCATCGCCTTGCGCAACCGTTGGCGGCGCCAGCAATTGGCGCCGGGGCTGCGTGAAGAAGTGGTGCCGAAAAACATCCTGATGATCGGGCCGACAGGCTGCGGCAAGACGGAAATCGCGCGTCGTCTCGCACGCTTGGCAAATGCGCCCTTCCTGAAGGTGGAAGCGACGAAATTCACCGAAGTTGGCTATGTTGGGCGCGATGTGGAAAGCATCATCCGCGATCTGGTGGAAGTTGCCATCACCCTCGGCCGCGACGCTGCGCGCAAGGGCGTGCAGGCCAAGGCGGAATTGGCGGCCGAGGAAACCCTGCTGACCGCGCTGGTGGGCGAAGGTGCATCAGGTGAAACACGAATGAAGTTTCGTCGCATGCTGCGCGAAGGCCAATTGGAAAGCCGAGAAATTGAGGTGCAGTTGGCTGATTCCGGTCCCGCCATGCCGATTGGCATCATGGATCTGCCCGGTGGCCAGCCGCCGCAGATGCAGAATTTGCAGGATATGTTCGGCAAGATGTTCGGCGGGCGCAGCAAATCCCGCAAGATGACGGTGGCCGAAGCCCGCACCGCGCTGCTGAAGGATGAAGCCGACAAGCTTCTGGATCAGGATGCGGTGGTGCGCGATGCGCTGTTGAATGTCGAAGCCAATGGCATTGTCTTTCTGGATGAGATTGACAAGGTCTGTGCGCGCACAAGCGAAAGCGGCTTTCGTGGTGGCGATGTCTCCCGCGAAGGGGTGCAGCGTGATTTGCTGCCCTTGATTGAAGGCACCACCGTCACCACCAAGCACGGGCCGGTGAAGACGGATCATGTGCTGTTCATCGCCTCGGGCGCGTTTCATTTGGCCAAGCCTTCGGATTTGCTGCCGGAATTGCAGGGCCGCTTGCCGATCCGTGTGGAATTGAAGGCGCTGTCGCGCGATGATTTTCGCCGCATCCTGACCGAGCCGGAGCATTCCCTTTTGAAGCAATACACTGCGCTGCTGGGCACGGAATCGGTCGCATTGGATTTTAGTGCCGATGCGGTTGAGGCGATTGCTGATCTGGCAGCCGAGATCAATGCGAGTGTGGAGAATATCGGGGCGCGGCGTTTGGCGACCGTGTTGGAACGGCTGCTTGAGGAGGTTTCTTTTACCGCCACCGACCGCCCCGGAGAAACCATTGCCGTGGATGCCGCCATGGTGCGTGATCGCGTGGCCCCCCTTGCAGCCAGCGCCGATCTTTCGCGCTATATCCTGTAGCAATGAGCCTGACGGTCAGCGCAACCCCGCCGCCTCTCACCCCCCGGGCCGAGGCCGAATTGCGCGCGGCCTTTGACGCTTTGGAGAACCCCTCCCTTGCCGCACGGCTTTCGGCGACGGTGGGCACCCCGATCGAGGCATTGACCGCGCGCCTGCCAGACTCCTTGCGAGGTGGGCTGAATGGTGCGGTGCGCGCGGCGCTGACCACAGCCATGGTGGCGGCGCTGCGGTCCTCCCCCGCTGCGACGCCTGCGGTTCTTCCCTCATCCTGGCTGCATCGTGGCCTGGCGGCGGCAACGGGCGCCGCGGGTGGTGCCTTTGGGCTGGCTGGCACGCTGGCGGAATTGCCTTTTTCCACGACGGTTTTGCTGCGACAGATCGCCACCATCGCGGCGGAGGAGGGCGAGGATTTGGCGCGGCCTGATATTTCCGCCGAATGCCTGAAAATCTTCGCGCTTGGCGGGCGCGGGCGCGCTGATGATGCCGCCGAATCCGGCTATTTCGCGCTGCGCATTGCCCTGGCCGAGGCGCTGAAGGGCAGCATTGGCGCAACCATCCTGCCCGGGTTCATCGCGGCCATTGCGTCACGTTTCGTGGGGCCGGTGGGCCTGAAGCTTTCCGCCCAGGCCGCGCCCCTGATTGGTGCAGCAGCGGGGGCGGTGATCAATCTCGCATTTCTTGAGCATTTCCGCACTGTGGCGCGCGGGCACTTCACGCTGCGGCGTTTGGAACGCGTGCATGGTGCCGCACAGGTTCGCGCGGCCTATGAAGCCCTGGCCGCAAGCCGGGATGTGGCGTTTTCGAGGGGATAGATCGCTGAACGCTTGGCGAAGCAACGCACGCCCGTGACGATTCATGAGATTCAGATTACTTAAGCAGGAGAAAAGGCTTATGGGCGGCGCGGTGATCATGACTTGCGCTTTCAACTACCGCGCAGAGCAAATGAAACCGTTCCTTCATTCGCTTCGGTTGTATTTTAAGGAAGAGGATGTTGTTTTTTCGGACATCCCACCTGAAATTCTCGATACGCTTGTGGCCACTTACGGAATAAGGGTTGTGCGTGACCAGCGGAAACGATTTGGTCCAGCCATTGATCGTTTTTAATGGGCATCGGATTTTTGGCGGCAGAGAGCGGTGTCAGTTAAGTATTTTCACCGATATACGCGATGTTATCTTTCAACAATCACCTTTTTCTCTCAGTCCCAGCACATCCCTTGAAATATACTTGGAGCCCTGGCGGATCTTGCATTGCCCCATGAATTCCAACTGGCTCACGCAAATCTATGGCGTCGAAGCCATCGCTCCGTTTATCAACAATGAAATCTGCTGTGTTGGCACAGCAAGAGAAACCGCCAACGCCATGCGGAGCTGTTTCAGTCTAATGGCGGCTGAATTTGATCGCATGAGCCAGAATGGGCTTAGTCCATTTTGGGGTTGCGACCAAGCAGTACATAATTTTCTAGCCTATGATGGCCGCTTTGCCGATTGCAGCTTTCACAAATCAGGCGAAGGGCTGGTCCAAACCTTGTTTCATCAAAAGCGCTTCTGCTTTGATCACCTTGGGCGCTTACTCAATAAGGATGGGAGTATATGTCCGATGGTGCATCAATATGATCGGATAATCGGACTTTTTGGGGGCGCCTATCGGCAGACCATCCTTGGGCCTCAGGCGTCAACATCCAGTCAACCAAGCTAACCCGCATTATTCACGATCCCCTGCGTGTGGTTGATTCTCTGCCTCCATTTTGTGCTGAGCCAAATTGCTGACGCTGCTTCACTACCGAACCGCTATTCCGGTTTTGTGTTGCGTATCGCGGGGTTTGTGGGTTGAGGTTTGTGTGGTTTGCGCTTGGGTAAGCGAACAGCAGCAAAAGGCTCCGCTGCAGGGCGCTT
Organism: Roseomonas sp.; assembly: GCA_044356015.1. Classification (GTDB taxonomy): domain Bacteria; phylum Pseudomonadota; class Alphaproteobacteria; order Acetobacterales; family Acetobacteraceae; genus Neoroseomonas. Next base: position 1,977 of record JBIKXA010000013.1, on the reverse strand, counting down.
TCATTGTTATCGGATATCAGCAGCACCAAGGTCTCATCCGCGAAACGCGTCACGGCGATGCCTTCCCAATTCTCGGCCGGCAAGGACGCGTCAACCAAAGTCAGGATCGTCTTCCCTGACAACACCGCGCCTTTGCGGGCCGATCGCAGTGCTTGCGGTGGGGTCAGCAACAGCCGCGCGGCAAAACCGCCCAGCAGGCTGAAGCGCCGTTCCAGCACCAGAGCGCTGCCATTGGGCAGAATGGCCGCATCGGTTGGGTGAAAGCCCGCGCTCGCTTGCCAGTAAAGCGGCATCCAGGCGCCGGGTTGGCCAAGCCAGGCATGGCGCAGATCGGGGCGCTCGGGCGGGGCGAAGGTCTCGGCAATGGCGAAAACCTGGCCATCTTGCAGCACGGCCAGGCTTTCCAGCCCGCCATTGGCAGGCGCGGCCTCAAGCCCCGGCGGTGCCGCGACATAAAGGCCCGGCCCATCCAGGCGGCGATAGGCGCGGATGCGGTGGCGGCGTTCAAAAGCGACCAGCCAGGTGCCGTCTGGCCGGCGCGCCAGTGCCTCAGCATCCGCGGCGAAACCGCGCGGCAGGGGCCGCCCGGCCTCATCACGCAAAGGCCCGTGGCGCAGAGGGGTGAGGCCCACAGGCGTCAGCCCATCCAGCAGCAGCCGCGCTTCCGCCCAATTGCCGCGATCACTGATCATGGTCAGCGTCAAATCCGGCGCCAGATGCACCCCGGAAAACCCGCCGCCGCCCAATGCCGCCGCATCAATCACCAATCCGCCGAGCGGGCGCAAAGGCCCAGGGAGATCGGGCAGCGCAAAGGGCTGCGCCGCATTCTGTGCCTTGGCCGATGCGGCGCCAATCGCGCCAAGCGCGGCGAGGAAAGCGCGGCGCGAAACACCTGGTTCCAGCGCCATGTCGCCGTGCTGCGTCAGGCCACCATGGAGGATCGTTCGGCGGCACTCCGTTGCCAGGCTTCCGCCGCATCCTCATCAAAAAGTTCGGCCAGCTTCTTCATCATGGTGCCGCCCAATTCCTCGGCATCCACAATCGTCACCGCGCGGCGGTAATAGCGTGTCACATCATGGCCAATGCCGATGGCAACCAATTCCACCGCGCCGCGGCCTTCAATCTCGCCGATTACTTTCCGCAAATGCCGTTCCAGGTAATTGCCGGGGTTGACGGAAAGCGTGCTGTCATCCACCGGCGCGCCGTCTGAAATCACCATCAGAATGCGGCGATGTTCAGGCCGCGCGAGCAGGCGCTTATAGGCCCATTCCAAAGCCTCGCCATCAATGTTTTCCTTGAGCAAGCCTTCGCGCAGCATGAGGCCAAGGTTCTTGCGCGCGCGCCGCCAGGGCGCATCGGCGGGCTTGTAGATCACATGGCGCAGATCATTCAGCCGGCCCGGATTGCGGGATTTGCCTTCCGCCACCCAGCGTTCGCGGCTTTGCCCGCCCTTCCAGGCGCGCGTGGTGAAGCCAAGGATTTCGGTTTTGACAGCGCAGCGTTCCAAGGTGCGCGCCAGAATATCGCTGCACATGGCAGCAACCGTGATCGGGCGCCCGCGCATGGAACCTGAATTGTCAATCAGCAACGTGACAACCGTATCGCGGAAATCCGTCTCTCGTTCGCGCTTATAGGATAGCGAATGGGTTGGGTTGGCGACAATGCGCGCCAGCCGCGCGACATCCAGAATGCCTTCTTCCAGATCGAAATCCCAGGCGCGCTGTTGCTGCGCCAGCAAGCGGCGTTGCAGACGGTTGGCGAGTTTGGAAACCACGCCCTGCAAATGGGAAAGCTGCTGGTCCAATTGTTGGCGCAGCCTGGTCAGTTCTTCGGGGTCGCACAAATCATCTGCGGCCACCACTTCATCGAATTGCGTGGTGAAGGCGTGGTAGCGCGTGGTGTCATCCACCTGCGGCACTTCGCGGCGCTGCTGCGGGCCACCTGGCTTGTCATCGCCATCGGCTGCGGCGCCATCTT
>JBIKXA010000265.1:0-3211 GCA_044356015.1 Roseomonas sp. | reverse complement strand
CCGCAGTGGGTGGGCTTGGCGGTTGCCCCTTTGCCGGCCAGCCAGGTGCGCCCGGCAATATCGCGACCGAGGAATTGGCGCTGCTCTGTGCGGAGCTTGGCATCGAAACCGGCATTGATCTGGAAGCTCTGGTGGAAGCGGGCAGGCTTGCGGAACGCATCCTGGATCGGCGCCTGCCAAGCGCGGTGCTGCGCGGCGGGACGCTGGCGCGGTTTCGTGCGCGCGCAGCGTGATTTGTGTCTGAAGACGCTCGCCGTTTCGCACCCGCAGTCGCGCGCAACAAGGCGCCCATCACGGAGGTTCTGGCACGCCATCTGCCTCCAACGGGCTTGGTGCTCGAAATCGCAAGTGGTTCGGGCGAACACGCGCTACATTTTGCAGCGCATTTCCCGGCACTGAGTTTTCAGCCAAGTGATCCTGATGCTGCTGCCCTTGCGAGCATTGCCGCCTGGCGGGAGGAGGCACGGCTGCCTAACCTTTTGCCACCCTTGATGCTGGATGTGATGGCCGATGCCTGGCCGATACAGACGGCTGATGCAGTGCTCTGTATCAACATGATCCATATCGCGCCCTGGGAAGCGACAGCAGCGCTGATGCGGGGCGCCGCGCGCATTTTGCCGCCGGATGGAAAGCTGTTCCTCTATGGCCCCTTCAAGCAGGGTGGCGCGCACACCGCGCCCAGCAATGCGACATTCGATGACAGCCTGCGCAGCCAGGATGCACGCTGGGGCGTGCGTGATCTGGAAGCGGTGGCGCGCACCGCCAGCGCAGCGGGTTTCGCCGCGCCGGTGGTGGAAGTGATGCCCGCTAATAATTTGTCAGTTATCTTTCACCGATTGCCTTGACGCTCCATTGGTGCACTCGAAAAAACTATCGCTCCACATGACGCTATCTACATCCACAAACGCTCACCCGCCCTGTTGCAGAAGCGCGATCACCGCGCGCTGCCAGGCTTCAAAGGCGCGGCTGGATGCGGCGCCTTTCGCTTCCGCCTCTCGGCTCGCAGCATTCAGATTTTGGCGCGCGGCCTGCTGTTCCCCGCCGGTGCGATCTTCCACAGCCTGACGGGCACGGGTCAGCGCCTGATCGGCTGAGCGAGCTTCCCGCGCTGCAAGCCGCGCCGTATCCAACAGGACGCGCAATTCCTGAAGTGCTGTGATGGTAGAGGCCAGCACATCTCGCCCCGGCACATCGGCGCCGGTGCGGCTCAGGATTTCTTGCAAGCGTTCTACCGAACCCGGCCCGCCGGGGAGGCGCCGCAGCGAAGCTTCCAGATCGAACTGTGCCGGTTGTAGCAGCAGCGGATCGCCCAGCCCCTGATCCCAGAGAGCTACGTCCTGGCGCTGATCGCGTTCAAAGCCGAGCCTTATGGTCTTGGGCGCGGCTTCCAATTGCGTTTCGTGGCGTAGGCCGAATTCGCCTTCTGCCGCCACCGGAAAACGCGGCGCGGCGCCAGGGCGGCGCGGCAGGTCAATCACCATCACACCACGCGCGCCGCGCGGATCAATCGCCAGCGCGGTTTCCTCGATGCGTTTTGACTCAATCGTGACGAAGCCGCGCCTTGGCGTGATGCGGGTAATGTCATCACGGTTGCTGCTTTGGCTTGAAATACGCAGATCGCGATCACGCGCGAAAGCGATCAGGCGCTGATCACCCGGCGATAGCGCACGCAATTCCGCATCACCCAGAAAGCTTGGCGTATCCGGCCCACCAAAAACCGTGACCAGCCCATCCGGCAGCACATGGTTGGACGTGTTGCGGAAACGTAAAGCCTGCAAGGGGCGCGTCGCCCCCAGATCCTGCACCCACCACAGCCTTTCGGCGGGCAGATTCAAATCAAGAAAGGGCAGGTTCGCGGTTTGGCCATTGCGGATGGTGACGGGTTGTTCCAGCGTGAAAGCCACGCGCCCGGCGGCGGCTTCCGCCGCGACATTCACCGCGAGCGGCGCGGGCGCAGCTTCGGCACGCATGGCGGGGCGCGCTGAGGGGGAAGGTGGCGGTGCCATCATGGGCGCTGCTGCCGCCGCCATGGGCTGAGGCCCCGTATCGGGGGTCACACGAATGGCTTCGGCAATGCGCACCGGCAATTCAGGCCGCGGCACTGTGATGGGTTCAAAGATCGGCTGATGAAAGGCAGCTGCTTCATCTGATACGAGAGAAATCCGCACACCTTCCCAATCACTGCCTGAGGCATTTTCCACGACGGCCCAGCCCATCAGCCGCGCCTGCCCGCCCGTTGTGCCAAGCGGTGGCGCCAACAGCCGATAGGAAGGCTTCCACAGCGGCGCACCGGCAATATAGATCACCGCCACCTGCCGCGCGCGATCTGCCCTCAGGCGGATTTCGATGCGCCGTTCATCATCACTGCGCGCCGCCGCAAGCGCTTCTGCCGCGCGCGCGACGCGGGCAGCCAATGCGGGATCGGTCAGCGTAACCTCATCACCCGATTTCAGCAGGACAGAAAGCAACCCGCGCGGCCCGATCAGCGAAAGGTGAAGACCAACATCGGTTTCAGCGGCTGCGGCAATGCGCCCGCGCGCACCAGCGGCTTCGGCTTCCTGACCGCGCAAAGCATTCAACAGGCTCGCGCGATTTTCGAAATCCGCAGGACGGAGCGGCAGGCCGCGAAACGCCTCATTCAGCAAATCCCGCGCCGGCAGGCTGAGGCCTTCAACACGCCCGGCAGGATCGAGAATAAGCAGGGATCGCAGCAGATCATCCACATCACCAAGCGGGGCGCGAAACACCACAGGCGCATTCGCCGCGACTTCGCCGGCGCGTTCAATTTGCGCTATGCCGGCGGAGGAAAGCGTGACACCACGGATCGGCATTTCCGCTGCAAACGCCGCGGGGGCGATCAGCGCAAGGGCGAGGCTGGTGCGACGCATGGGGTTGGCTCCGTCAAATGCGACTATGCGTGTCTGCGTGCCTAAAGCGGCGAATTTAGGGCGCCTTGACCGGGCGATTGGCATGGCTTGCTTGTGGCACACCGCGATTGAGCGACATATGCGAATGAACGCATAGCCACGCATCAGGCTTGCCATGGAAAATCATGGTGGCACGGCCGGGGCGGTCAAAGCGCGTGCCATCCGGGTGAAAACCTGTGCTGGTCCAGGGTGCGATGACCACCACCATGGATTTGTCATCCGCGGCCAGCACATGGGTTTCCGCAAGGGTGAAGCGAAAATCCTCGGTCTTTGGCCAGACATTA
>JBIKXA010000125.1:0-11374 GCA_044356015.1 Roseomonas sp. | reverse complement strand
GCGCGGGCCGAACGCAATGGGCAGCGGCCCTTGCTTTTGTGGTTCACGGGGCTTTCCGGTTCGGGCAAATCCACCATTGCCAATCTGGTGGAACAGGCGCTCTTCGCTGCCGGGCGGCATTGCTACAGCCTGGATGGAGATAATCTCCGCCACGGGCTTTGCCGCGATCTGGGCTTTACGGATGCTGATCGGGTGGAGAATATTCGCCGTGCCGGCGAAGTCGCCAAGCTGATGATGGATGCCGGCCTTATCGTACTCGCTTCCTTCATTTCGCCCTTCCGGGCGGATCGGCAAATGTTGCGTGAATTGGTGGGTGCCGAGGATTTCCTGGAAATCCATATTGATGCATCGATTGAAACCTGCATGGCGCGCGATCCGAAGGGGCTTTACGCCAAGGCAAAGGCTGGGCTGATCCCGAATTTCACCGGCCTTGGCAGCCCATATGAGGCGCCCGAGACCCCCGATATTCGTCTCAGTACCGAGGCTGCCAATGCCGAAGATTGCGCGGCGCAGGTCCTTGCCGCGCTTCGCCAAAAGGGTATTTCCTGCTGAATCGGGCATGGCCCTTGCCCATGGACCGGCAGATGTGCATTTTCGCGCAAGCTACAGGACACAGCCATGATCCCCTTGCCCGCCCCAAAGCCTGAAATCCTTGCCCGTCGCGCGGAAATCATCGCGGGGCTTCAAGCGCTTGTGCGTGGCGATGGCGTAATTGCCGAGGGTATTCGGCTGAAGCCCTATGAAACCGATGGGCTTTCCGCCTATCGGCAAATGCCGCTGGCGGTGGTTTTGCCTTCCTCAACCGAACAGGTGGCGGATGTGCTGCGCTATTGCCATGAACAGGGCATTCGCGTGGTGCCGCGCGGTGCGGGGACCAGCCTTTCGGGTGGGGCGCTACCTTTGGCGGATGCGGTGGTGATTGGCCTTATGCGGCTCAATGCCATTCATGAGATCAATTACGCGGATCGCTACGCCGTGGTGGGGGCGGGGGTGACGAATATCGGCATCACCAAGGCGGTGGAAGGCGAAGGGTTTTTCTATGCGCCTGATCCTTCATCGCAGCTTGCCTGCATGATCGGCGGGAATGTCATGATGAATTCCGGCGGTGCGCATTGCCTGAAATATGGTGTGACGGCGAATAATCTGCTGGGCGTGAAATTCGTGACCATTGAAGGTGACGTGCTGGATATTGGCGGCACCTATTTGGATGCGGCGGGTTATGATTGGCTTGGGTTGATTACGGGCAGTGAAGGCCAATTGGGTATTGTTACGGAAGTCACGGTGCGCATCCTGCGCAGTGCCGAAGGCGCGCGCGCCATGCTTGCCGCCTTCAATTCCATTGAAATCGCCGGGGCGGCGGTGGATGCCATTATCGGCAGCGGCATCATCCCCGTGGCGCTGGAATTCATGGACAAGCCCTGCATCCATGCCTGTGAGGCTTTCGCCCATGCCGGCTATCCGTTGGATGCGGAAGCCATGCTGATCATTGAAGTGGAAGGAAGCATCGCGGAACAGGATGCGCTGCTCGCGCGCATCAAGGACATCTGCGCGCGGTTTGACCCAATCAGTCTGAAGGTCGCGGAAACGGCGGAACAAAGCCTTGCAATCTGGAAAGGCCGCAAGGGCGCTTTCGGTGCTGTCGGGCGGATCAGCCCGGATTACCTTTGTATGGATGGCACCATCCCAACCAGCGAATTGCCCCGCGTGCTGAAGCGTATCGGCGAAATGAGTGATCAATACGGGCTCAAGGTCGCCAATGTGTTTCATGCCGGCGATGGCAATCTGCATCCGCTGATCATGTTTGATGCGAATGATGCGGATAGCTTCCGCCGCGCCGAAGCCTTTGGCGCAGACATCTTGAAGCTTTGCGTGGAGGTTGGCGGCTGCCTGACCGGTGAGCATGGCGTTGGTGTCGAAAAGCGCGACCTGATGACAGTGCAATTCCAGCCGCATGAATTGGCACAGCAACGTGCCATCAAAAGCGCCTTTGATCCCGCCTGGCTGCTGAACCCCGCCAAGGTATTCCCGTTGCAAGGCGCTTTGACCCCTGCGCTGGCCGCAGAATGAGTACGATGATCGCGCCGGCAGATGAGGCCGGCATTATCGCCGCAGTGCAGGCAGCGCGCGCCGCGCGCGAACCGCTTGCCATTGAAGGTCAGGGATCAAAGCGCGGCTTGCTGCGCCCGGTGCAGACCGCGCGTAGCCTTTCGACGCGTGGGCTCACCGGGGTGACGCTGTATCGCCCCGCTGAGCTCATCATCAGCGCGGGTGCCGGCACGCCGCTCGCCGAAATTGAAGCTGCCTTGGCGGAAAAGGGCCAGCAGTTGATTGCTGAATCGCCCTATCTGAATGGGGTTTTTGGCACAAGCGCGCCGCCTAGCATCGGCGGTGTGGTCGCGGCCAATCTCTCCGGCCCGCGGCGCATTACCTGGGGGGCGACGCGCGATCATGTGATGGGGCTGCGCTTCATCAATGGCGTGGGGGAGGCCATTCGTTCCGGCGGACGCGTGCTGAAAAACGTGACGGGGCTTGATTTATGCAAGCTGTTGTCGGGGTCTTACGGCACACTTGGCGTGATCACCGAAGTGACGCTGAAGGTGCTGCCTGCGCCTGAAACCAGTGCGACATTGCTGATTGAAACGCCCGATTTGGCCAGCGCCATCGCCGCGCTTTCCGCAGGGCTTGGCAGCCCCTTCGGCGTTTCCGGCGCAGCGGCTCTGCCGGTGAAGGATCACGTTCTTGCCGCGCTCAGGCTTGAAGATTTCGCGGCCTCGGTCGCTTATCGCATGGAAAAGCTGCGCGGCGTGCTCGGTAATTTTGGCGTGCAGCGCGTGATGGAAGATGGCGAAAGCCGCGCTTTCTGGCGCGGGGTGCGTGAAGTGGAACCGCTTCAGGCCATGCCAGATGAAGCGATCTGGCGGGTTTCAGTGCGCCCTTCCGCCGGGCCACAGATTGCGGCGGCGGCGAATGCGATTGGCGGGCGCGTATTGCTGGATTGGGGCGGCGGCCTGGTTTGGATCGCGGCGAGCCCCAGTAGCGCCAACCACAAGCTGATCTCCGAGGCAGCGCGCATGCAGGGGGGCGCAGCGATGCTATTCCGCGCACCGGAATCCTTGCGTCTTGCCGTGCCAGTCTTGCCCGAAGAGGTAGCGCCACTCGCCAAGATTGGCGCGCGGGTGAAGGAAGCTTTGGACCCCGGCGGCCTGTTCAACCCCGGGCATCTCCGCGCAGCATAACCGTCGCCTAAAGCGCCAGCTTCATGCCCTCATGGCTCGCCACAAACCCTAGGCTTTCGTAAAAGCCCAGCGCCTCTGGCCTTTGCTTATCTGTCGTCAATTGCACCAGCCCGCAGCCGCGGACGCGGCATTCGGCAATGGCCCAGGCGAACATCTGCCGGCCAAGCCCATCGCCGCGCCGGTCTGCGGCAATGCGCACGCTTTCTATCTGCCCGCGCCACATGCCAAGTCGCGACAGCCCTGGAATGAAGCTGAGTTGCAGGCAGCCAATCACGCGGCCTTCTTCTTCCACCACCGCCAGCAATTGATTGGCATCCGCTTCAATTGCCGCGAAGGCAGCGACATAGGCGGGGTTGGGTGGGTCAGCGGCATCTTCGCGCCCCTGACCCAGCTTGTCATCGGCCAGAAGCGCGATGATGGCGGGCAAATCCGCCCGCGTGGCGCGTCTGAAATTCAGCGCCACACTATGCCTCAGATCTTCACGCGATCCGGCGCGACCCAGCGCAGCGGTTCCTTCCAGATCACCTGATCCGTGGTGACGGGGCGATCCAGGCGGTTCATGCCGCGCAGCTGATCAATGGCGCGCTGCACGAAGGCGACGCTGTCATTGGTCAGGTTCATGCGGTATTCCACCTTGCCCATCAATTCCGCGATGAAGGCACGATCCTGGCGCAGGAAACGCGCCACCTGCTGCACCGCCTGGTCACGATTGCTGCCGATGAAATCTGTCGCCTGCACCAGGGAACGCATCAGCCTTTCGGTGGTGGCGCGATTGGCTTCCGCCCAGCCCTTGTTCAGATAGATGTAATTGCTCTGAATCGCGATCTGGTCATTGCTGAGCAGAATCTTGCTGCCGGAAATGGCGCGTGTCGCGCGCGTCGGCCAGGGTTCCCACACGACGAAGGCATCAATATTGCCGCGTTCCATGGCGGCGACCATCTCAGGCGCTTCCACATTCACAATAGTGTAATCGGCCTGATTGAGGCCGAGCTTCGCCACCACGGAAAGCCAGAAGGTTTCGCTGCCCGTGCCGCGCGCAACACCTACGCGCTTGCCCTTCAGCGCTTCCATTGAGTCAACGCCGCGCCCCACTACGGAAAGCCAGCGCATCAGCGCCACACCTTCCGCAACGGCGACCACATTGGCATCACGCACATGGGCGGAAACGCCAGCCTGTTCGGCGCCATAAGCGGCATTGATCTGATTGCCGATCAAGAACGCGATCATGGCGCTGCCGGATGGCCCGGTATTCACCGTCACATCCAGGCCATTGCGTTCAAAGACGCCGCCTTCCTTCGCCACGTAGAATTGCGCGAAGGAAGGATCAACACCGGTCGCGATGGTGATCTTGGTCGGCGCCTGCGCGGAAGCGGGCAGGATATAGGCACCCGCCGCAGCGGCGGGCAGGCTCAGCAAGGAACGACGAAGCATGGTGAAATCTCCCTTTTCTTAGACGGTTGCGTTGAAGCGCCCGGCAAAGGCGCGGATCAGAAAGCGAAAGCTGCGATCAGTGGCAAAACCCAAAAGCCCAAGCGCCACGAGTGCCACAAAAATATCCTCGATCTGCATGAAAAGCCTGGCATCCCAAAGCATTTTGCCCAGCCCATCATTGGAAGCGATCAGCTCCGCCGCCACGATGGTGACAAAGGCATTGGACATGGCAAGCCGCATCCCTGTCAGAATATAAGGCACGGTCGCCGGCAGCGCGACCAGGCCAAAGACCTGCCAGCGATTGGCGCCGAGGCATTGCGCGGCCCTGATCTTATCCCGCCCAACGGCACCCACACCGGCAGCGGTTGAGATGATCACCACGAAGATGGTGGTATAGGCAATCAGGAAGACCTTGCTTTCCTCACCAATGCCGAACCAGATCACCGAAACCGTGATCATGGCGACAGCCGGGATGAAACGGAAGAATTCTGTCCAGGGTTCCAGCAGCCAGCGCACCGGCTTGAAGGACCCGATGGCAAGCCCGATCGGGATGCCAATGGCTGAGCCCAGCAGAAAGCCCTGCGCGATGCGCTTCAGTGACGCGATGATCTGTTCCTGCAAAATGCCATCTTCAATCAGCACCCAGCCGCGTTCCAACACCGGCATGGGCGGTGGAAATAGGGTGGATTTCACCCAATAGGTGGCCGCCAGATGCCAGATCAGAAACAGCAGGGCAAAGCCCGCGATATAGCCACCAATGGTGGTCAGGCGATCAATGCGCACCGTGGATCTCATCATGAATAAGGCCATGCACGTCACGGAAGACGCGCATGAAATCATCGGATGTGCGTTCGCGCGGGAAGGGCAGATCAACCGGCACAATGGCCTTCAACGTGCCGCCCGGGCCGCGACGCATCACGCCGATACGTGTGGCCAGCGCGCAGGCTTCTTCAATGTCATGGGTGATGAACAGCACGGTCTTTTTGGTTTCCGCCCAAATCCGGCTGAGCTCCCCCTGCAGCACCGCCCGCGTCATGGCATCCAAAGCGCCGAAGGGCTCATCCATCAGCAGCATGCGCGGGTCATTGGCCAAAGCGCGGGCGATTTGAATGCGTTGCTTCATCCCCCCCGAAAGCTCCGAAGGGTGCTTTGCCCCCTGCCCTGTCAGGCCCACCATGCGCAGGAAATGTTCCGCCTTGGCGCGGCGTTCGGCCTTGCCCATGCCGCGCAGCCGCAAGCCAAAGCCGATATTGTCGAGCGCCGTCAGCCAATCATACAGGCTGTCATGGCCCTGAAAGACCACGCCGCGATCAGCCCCTGGCCCTTGCACCGGCGCGCCGCCCAGCAGGATGCGGCCAGCCGTCGGCGCCTCGAACCCCGCCACCATATTCAGCACCGTGGTCTTGCCGCAGCCCGAGGTGCCTAGCAGGCAGAAGAACTCGCCCTCCGCCAAATCAAGGGAGAAATCGCGCACGGCTTCCCAGGCGCCGGTGCGGCCTGAAAATGTCTTGCCCACGCCCTGTAGCGATACCAACGCCAATTCTGCCCCCTGTGTCTCAGGCCCCCTCTAGGCCCATGAGCCCAAAGCGGCAACCCGGCTTCACGGCCCGGCAAGCCGGGTCTAGTCTCCGACGCGGTTAGAAGCAGGAGGAATGCCAGATGCCGAATATGCTTGAAGGTAAGGTTGCCATTGTCACCGGTGCCGGTAACGGGATTGGCCGGGAAATCGCCATTATGATGGCGGGCCAAGGGGCCAAGGTGATCATCAATGACGTGGGCGCATCGCTGTCGGGCGAAGGCTTGGATGCCACGCCGGCGCAACAGACCAAGGCAATCATTGCCCAAAATGGCGGCACTTCCGAAATCTGCACCGATAGCGTGGCTACCTGGGTCAGCGCGCAGAAAATCGTCCAATCCGCGATGGATCACTTCGGCCGCATTGATATCGTGGTGAATAATGCCGGCATTCTGCGCGACCAGATTTTCCATCGCATGACGCCGGAAGAATGGGATGCGGTGATTGCCGTGCATCTTTCCGGGTCTTTCTATGTCTCCCGTGCGGCGGCAACGCATTTCCGGGCCCAGCAATCGGGCGCTTATGTGCATATGTCGTCCACCTCGGGCCTGATCGGCAATTTCGGCCAGGCGAATTACTCGGCGGCCAAGCTTGGCATTGTGGCGCTGTCCAAATCCATCGCGCTCGATATGGCGCGGTTCAACGTGCGGTCCAACTGCATCGCCCCCTTCGCCTGGAGCCGCATGACAGGCTCGATCCCCGCCGAAACACCGGAACAAAAGCGCCGCGTGGAACGCATCATGCGCATGACGCCGGACAAGAACGCGCCGCTGGCGGTGTTCCTGGCGTCCGATGCGGCGAAGGATGTGACGGGGCAAATCTTCTCGCCCCGCATGAATGAAATCTTCGTCTACAGCCAATCCCGCCCGATCCGCGGCATTCATCGCAGCGAAGGCTGGACACCGGAAATGATCGAAGAATACGCCCTGCCGGCGCTGAAGCCCGATTTTTCGCCGCTTGAGCGTTCCGGCGATGTCTTCTGCTGGGACCCGGTCTGAAGCCGCGTAACCTTGCCGCGCTGGCGCTGCTTGCCCTGGCCTCGGGGCAGGCAGCCGCCGCAGCGCCGGAAGTGCTGGCCGCCGCACAGCGCCTGGCGCCAAGCGGCGCTTTGGAAGCGATTGATGCGGCAGCGGAATGTGCCTTTGCTGCCAATGCGCGGCATCTTGGGCCATTGTCGGCGCGGCTTGTTTGGTCTCGTCCGGCGGCATTGGTGATCTTTGCCGGGCTGGATGGCGTGCCGGAAGGCGACCGCGCCGTGCTGATCCGCCCCACGCGGGAATTGCTGGCGCGCCATGCGGTGCGCGAAAGGATTGCCGCCGGGCGCGTCAGCCTGCATGACCATGAATTGAACACCCTGCCGGATACCGCGCAGGAAATCGCCTTTCTCGCGCTGCATGTCGCAGCACCTGCATCACCACCCGAGGGCTGCATGGCCCCTTCGATGAATTGACGGAATAGACGAATGGATCGCCTTGCCTCTGCCCTGCTCAACCCGCGCCGCATTGCGCTTATTGGCGGATCGTCAGACCCGAAGCGCCTGACCGCACGCGCGCAGGTCTATCTGCGCAAACATGGTTTCACCGGAGAGCTTTTCCCGATCAATCCAAGCGCCGAGATGATTCTTGGCGAACGCGCCTATCCGCGCCTGGCGGATGTGCCCGGTGAGGTTGACCTCGCCTATCTGCTGCTCGGCACGCAGCATGTGGAAGGCCAGATTGCGGCGGTGGCGGAAAAGCGCATTCCGGTCGCCGCCATTCTGGCCGATGGCTTTGCCGAGGCCGGGCCGGAAGGCCGCGCCTTGCAGGAAAGGCTGTTGGCGACAGCGAAAGCAGCCGGCGTGCGGTTGCTTGGGCCCAATTCCATGGGGCTCGTGAACCTCAATGCGCGCACCGCCTGTTCGGTGAATGCGGCGCTGGAAGCCGAAAGCCTGCCCGCCGGGCGCATCGCCTTGGTTTCGCAATCCGGTTCCATGATGGGGGCCATCATGGCGCGCGGTGCCCCGCGCGGTATGGGGTTTTCGCATCTGATCGGCACCGGCAATGAAGCCGATCTGACCGCGAGTGAAATCGCCGGCATGTTGGTGGAAGACCCTGACGTGGATGCGGTGCTGCTGTTTCTGGAAGCGATTCGCGCGCCGGAAAAACTCGCCGCCGCCGCGCGCCGTGCGCATGCGCTGGGCAAGCCGATCATTGCCTTCAAGCTTGGGCGTTCCAGCTTCGGCGCGGAATTGGCCGGCAGCCATACCGGCGCGCTGGCGGGGTCTGATGCCGCCGCCGATGCCTTTTTCCGTGCCAATGGCATTGCGCGGGTGACGATGATCGAAGCGCTGCTGGAAGCGCCGGCCTTGTTCATTGGGCGGAAGCCCTTGGCCAATCCGCGCCGCACTATTTCCGTGATGACGACCACGGGCGGCGGTGGTGCCATGGCGGTGGATGCGCTCGGCGTTGCTGGGATTGAAACCTGCGCGCCGGATGCCGCTGCCGTGGCAGGGCTGGAAGCCGCCGGCCTGCCGCATCATGGGCGGATGATTGACGTGACGCTTGCCGGCACCCGCGCGGATAAGGTGCAGGCGGCGCTCTCAGCCCTCGCTGCCGATGCAGGCACGGATATGGTGCTATCCGTGGTGGGGTCTTCCGCGCAATTCCGCCCGCATGATGCGGTGGCGGGGATTACCGGCGCGGTGCAGGCGGGGCTTGGCAAACCAATCGCGGCCTTTCTGGTGCCGCAAGCGGATGCATCGCTGCGGCTTTTGGGCGAGGCCGGCATTCCCGCCTTCCGCACGCCGGAATCCTGCGCCGATGTTATCCGCGCCTTTTTCGATTGGCGCGCCCCACGCGCTGAAGCCGCCGCGCCCGCCATCAGCCACACCATCCCAGCCGCGCCGGATGAAGCGGATGCGCGTCGGCTTTTCGCGGCTTTCGGCCTTGATAGCCCTTTTGCCGTGATGGCGAAGCCGGATGCCGTGCCGGGGGGGCTGCGCTATCCGGTGGCGCTGAAAATCCTCTCGCCCGATCTGGCGCATAAGTCGGAAGTGGGCGGCGTTGCCTTGAACATCGCCGATGCGGCGGCGCTGAAGGCCGAAGCCGCCGCCATGCTGGCGCGCGTCACTGCCCGCGCCCCGGCGGCGCGCATCACTGGCTTTCTGGTACAGCCCATGGTGAAGGGCCTGGCCGAGGCCATTATCGGCTTCCGCCGAGACCCGGAAGCGGGCCCGATCATCCTGGTTGGCGCCGGCGGCATCATGGCGGAATTGCACCGCGATACCGCGCTGCGCCTGGCCCCGGTGGATGAGGCTGAGGCACGCGCCATGATCGCGGAAGTGAAGGGGCTGAAGCCACTCGCCGGTTGGCGCGGCCTGCCGCGCGGCGATTTGGATGCGCTGGCGCGCGCGGTGGTGGCGGCGTCCCGCCTGGCCGCGCTGCCGGGCGTGGCAGAGGCGGAAATCAACCCGCTGATCATCCATGCCGAAGGCCAGGGTGTCACGGTGGCGGATGCCTGGGTGGTGCCGGCTTCCTCTTGATAGTGCGAGGTGTCAGTCTGCGACCATGAAGCCTGAAGATCTGATCCGCGCCCGCTACGGCGCCCTGCCCTTCACCCCGCCCGAGGCCATTCCCCCCGCACTGGCCGCGCTGTTGGATCGCCGTGTCACGCGGCGCTATGCCGCTGAGCCGGTGACTGACGCGCTGTTGGATACGGTATTGGCGGCGGCGCAATCCGCGCCCTCCAAATCCGATCTGCAGCAATATTCCATCATCGTCACGCGCGATCCGGTGAAGATCGCGAAAGTGGCGGATTGGATCGGCACCATGCCTTGGATCAAGGATGCGCCGGTGCTGCTGATTTTCTGCGGCGATATGCGGCGCGGCCAGGCGGCTTGCGCGCAGCATGGGCGCGAACACGCAAACAACAATATGGATACCTTCCTGAATACGGCGGTGGATGCGGCGCTGGCTTTGGGCGCGGCGATTGCGGCGGCAGATGCGGCGGGGCTTGGCACCTGCCCGATTTCCTATGTGCGCAGCCATATCGAAAAGGTCGCGCCGTTGTTTGCGCTGCCCAAGGGGGTTTATCCGGTGGCGGGGCTTTCGCTTGGCTGGCCGGCAGCGCGCAATGAAGTCACGCCGCGCCTGCCGCCTTCCGTGGTGATCCATCGCGAAGCCTATTCCAACGCGCATGAGGCTGAGGCGATGGCGGCTTATGATGCGCTCCGCCCGCGCCAAAAGCCGCGCTATCCGGAAATTCATGGTCCGGCGCCGGAAGGCTGCACCTGGTCTGAAAACGCGGCGCGGCAATTATCGGTGCCGGAGCGCGCCGGCTTCCGCGCCTGGCTGCGCAGCAGAGGCTTCGCGCTTGACTGAACACCCGCGCCGCGAAGACCCAACCGCCGATAATCCCGGCGGCGCCGATGTTGAAGGCAAGCGAGCCCCACGCGCCCGCACCGCCCGCCCGCGTGATGCCGCCAGCCTGATTGTCTGGCGCCAAAGCCGAAAGGGGCCCGAATTGCTGATGGGCAAGCGCCATGCCGGGCTTCGTTTCATGCCGGATGTGATGGTGTTTCCGGGCGGGCGCGTTGACCCCGATGATCATCGCGGCCCGGCGATCAGTGAATTGCGTGCGGCGCCCAAGCGCCTTTTGGAACGCCGCGCAACACCCGCACGCGCCCGGGCGCTTGGCATTGCGGCCGCGCGCGAATTGTTTGAGGAAACCGGACTCGTTTTAGGCGAAAAGCGCGGCGATGGTATCGCGGCGGCGCTGGGGGCGCTTGATTATTTATGCCGCGCCATCACGCCAACAGGTCGGCCCATTCGCTTTCATGCGCGCTTCCTGATGGCGCCGGCGGAAGCGGTGAGCGGTGAGATTCAGGGTTCCGGCGAATTGGAAAAGCTTGGCTGGTACACGCCGGAAGCGGCGCATGCGAACAATGTCGCAACCATCACCGCGCGCGTGATGGAGGAGTTTTTGCATTTCCTCGCCCTGCCGGAAGCCGCGCGCGCCAAACGTGAATTGATCGTGTTTCGCGGCATGGATGATCGGCGGGTGGAGCGTTGATTTTCTAAAAATTATGTAATGTTCACCCGACCCTGCGGCGCGGCTCCAAAATCATCATCCCACCAAGCTTGAGCCCACCGCC
>JBIKXA010000124.1:0-11396 GCA_044356015.1 Roseomonas sp. | reverse complement strand
CGCCCTGCATCTGGCCTTCAACATAGGCCGGATGCACCGCGCGCCCGACATCCTGGAAGGATGTGTAGCGCAGCACCTTCACGGTGCCGAGTTCCGGGTCCACTTCCACATCGCAGATATGGGTCGCGAAACCGCCTTCGGCGCCGGTCGTGTTCAACTGCACGCCCGCGCCAATCGGCCCGCCCGTTTCGCTTGCCTTGGCAGCGATTTCCTTGAGGCTAAGCGGCGGGAATTGGCCGGCATTGGCCCCTGCGGGGCGGGCTTCGCCATTGTCCCAAATCACCGCTTCGGGATCGATCTTCCAGATCTTCGCCGCACGTTCCTTGAGCTGCGTGATGACCTTTTCCGAAGATTGCGTCACCACCATCGCGGAAGCGAACAACACGCGGCTGCCGCCGGTCAGGTTGGAATAGCCAATGGTCGCCGTATCGCCGATCAGCACGGAAACGCGCTTGTAATCAATGCCAAGCAATTCCGCCGTGATATTGGCGATGGAAGCGCGGGACCCGCCGATATCCGGATGCCCGGTGGTGACCACCACATTGCCATCTTCCGTGATGTTCACCTGCGCGGAGCTTTCGCCCCCCGCATTGAACCAGAAGCCGCTGGCGACACCTCGGCCCTGATTGGGGCCAAGCGGCGCGCTGTAATGCGGATGCGCCATGGCGGCTTCAATGGTTTCCTTGAAACCGATGCGCGGATAAACCGGGCCATGTGCGGCCTTGGTGCCTTCCTCAGCGGCGTTTTTCAGGCGCAGCGCAAGCGGGTCCATGCCAAGCTTTTCGGCCACTTCATCCAGCACGCATTCCACGCCGTAAGCACCAATCGGCGCGCCCGGTGCGCGATAGGCCGCAACCTTCGATCGGTTGGACACCACATCAAAGCCGAGCGAATGCACATTAGGAATGTTGTAGGGTGCGAAGGCGCAGCCCGCCGCGCCGCGAATGGGCGAACCGGGCAAAGCGCCGGCTTGCAGGTAGAAGGTACCCTGCGCGGCGACGATGGTGCCATCCTTCTTCGCAGCAATCTTGACGGTGCTGAAGGAACCGGAAGTGGGGCCGGTCGCGCGCATCACTTCTTCGCGCGTCATCACCATCTTCACCGGACGACCAGATTTCTTCGCCAGCAGCAGCGCCACCGGTTCCAGATAGACAATCGTCTTGCCGCCAAAGCCGCCGCCGATTTCCGCCGGAATGGCGCGGATATCGCTTTGCGGCAGGCCAGTCAGGTAGGAACACATCGCGCGGACCATGAATTGGCCCTGGCTGGAGCTCCAGATCGTGGCCTTGCCATCGGCCACGCTCACCAGGCAGGCATGGGTTTCGATATAACCCTGATGCACAGGCGCGGTGCGGAAGCTGCGTTCCACCACCACTTCGGCTTCGGCGAAGCCCTTGTCAATATCGCCAAGCTTGTGTTCCAGCTTGCCCGCGATATTGGAAGGCTTGCCATCAAACTTGATGAAATCATGCAGGATCGGCGCATCGGGCTTGATCGCGTCTTCCGCGTCAATCACCCATGGCAGAACCTCATATTCCACTTCGATCAGCTTCAGCGCTTCGGCGGCGACTTTTTCGGAAATCGCGGCAATGGCGGCAATCGGGTGGCCATGGAACAGCGCCTTTTCGCGCGCCATGATGTTGCGGCACATCCAGCGCATATCCTGAATGCCGAGCATCACCGATTTATCAATCGGGAAATCCACCACATCCTTATGCGTCACCACGGCCTTCACGCCGGGATGTGCTTCCGCCTTGGCGGTATTGATGGAAATGATGCGCGCATGCGGGTGCGGGCTGCGCAGCACCTTGCCCCAGATCATGCCGGGCATATTGGTATCGGCGGCATAGGCAGCGCGGCCCGTCACCTTTTCCGCGCCATCGGGGCGGATGGTGTTCTTGCCGATCCATTTGTTGGACATATCGTTCATCAGGCGGCCCCCCTCATTTCAGCGGCGGTTTCCATGACCGCGCGGACAATCTTGTCGTAACCCGTGCAGCGGCACAAATTGCCCGCCAGGCCGAAGCGCACTTCGGTTTCGGTCGGATTCGGATTCTTTTCCAGCAGCGATTTCGCCGCAATCAACACGCCCGGCGTGCAGATGCCGCATTGCAGCGCGGCCATTTCCAGGAATTTGCGTTGCAGCGGGTGCAGTTCACCGCCCTGCGACATGCCTTCAATCGTGCCGAGTGACTTGCCTTCGGATTCCACCGCCAGCATCAGGCAGGCGCAAACCAGCCGGCCATCCACGGTGATGGAGCAGGCACCGCAATCGCCCGTACCGCAGCCTTCCTTCGCGCCGGTCAGGCCAAGCGGGCCACGCAGCGCATCCAGCATGCTGTCATGCGCGTCGCACAGGAACTCCATCGGTTCCCCGTTAATGGTGGTCGAAACATGCATCTTGGACATTGTTCAGCTCCGGCTGGCGCGTTCGGCGGCGATGGCAACGGCGCGCTTCAAGAGCACGCCGGCAACCTTGGTGCGATAGGCAATGGTGCCGCGCTTGTCATTGATGGGGCGGCAGGCAGCGCTGCAAGCGGCAGCAGCGGCGGCAATAGCGGCGGGTTCCAGCCTGGTGCCGACCAGCGCCTTGCCGGCATCTTCCACCAGCATCACCACCGGTGCCACGGCACCAAGCCCAACGCGCGCGGCGGTGCAAACGCCATCCTTCATGGTCAGGCTGACACCGCAGCCCACCACGGCGATGTCCATTTCCGTGCGCGGAATCATGCGGAGATAGGCATCGCCCGAACCTGCAGGGCGCGCCGGCAGGGTGAAGCTGACCAGGATTTCACCGGGGGCGAGGTTCGTTTTGCCCGGGCCTGCCGGGAAGGCTTCCACCGGCATTTGCCGGCGGCCACTCGGCCCCTGGATGGTCAGCACCGCGCCGGCGGCGACCATGGCCGGCACGCTATCGCCGGCGGGGGAGCCATTGCAGAGGTTGCCACCGGGGGATGCGCGGCCCTGCACCTGCTTTGATCCAATCAGGTTCACCGCTTCCAAAACCCCCGGCCAAACCTTGCCAAAGCGCGGATGATCTTCCAGCGCTGCCGCGGATACGGCCGCACCCACGGTGAAACTGCCATCGGCATTTTCCGTGATGCGGTTCATTTCACTGATTTTCTTGATATCCACGATCAAGCCGGGGCTTGCGACGCCGGCGCGCATCTGCACCAGCAAATCCGTCCCGCCTGCCAGTATCCGCGCAGCGCCCTGGGCCGCGGCGAAGGCGCTGACCGCTTCATCAAGCGTCTGCGGCGCCAAATATCGAGTATCCGTCATGAGCGTTCCTGTCGTCCTTGCCTTGCCTGTGACACCCTGGGTGAGGGGGTCATTTTTCCTCAGGCCTATAGAGTGGAGCAAGGCTATAGGGACGCGCAAGATAGGCATAGCCCCTGCACAAGATTTCCGGATGATTCGCGCTTTGCGGATGTTGATCTGCGGGCAAAGCTACAGAATGCCGTGAAAAACCGGAGCAAACATGGCCAATCACCTATGGCGCCGCCGCGGCTAGCCCGCGCCGCGTGGCTGGAACGGCCCATTCGCATCATTGTGGCCTTTCCACCTGGCGCGCCAGCGATGTCGTGGCGCGCTTTGCATCAGCAGGGCGTGGCCATCGGCAGTACAAGCCTGCCGACCGCCTTGCCGTTGATCCGTGGAGGCTGGGTAGGTTTGATTGCAGTAGCGCGGGCCGAGCGCGCCCCGAAATTGCCCAGTGCACTGAAGGCGGCAGAGCAGGGCTTTCCAGGCTTTGCCGTTTCCACGCGATTCGGTCTTTTGGCCCCGGCGCGACCGCAGATTGAAGCTTTTCACAGTTTTAACGCGAACTTAACGGCATTTCGTCCCTTGTTGCGCTGAGCGCTGCACGATTTGACGCCCAGCATGCGCCAATATCACGGCAGGCATACAGGGTCTTTGCAAAATGACGCTGTTTAATGTTCCACGCAGCCGGCCTTTTTGGGCGGCGTTTCGCAGAAAGGGTTGCCATGTCGGATGTCACGCGGACCGAACAGGACCTTCCCTGCTCCTTGAGGAAACCCGCACGCCGGGAAACCAATGATGTTGATCGATTCGTTGGGGACCGCATTCGGTTGTATCGATCCATGATCGGCATGAGCCAACAGAAACTTGCGGAAAAGCTTGGCGTCACCTTCCAGCAATTGCAGAAATATGAGCGGGGGGAGAATCGTATCGGTGCCGGAAGGTTATTGATGGTGGCGACAGCGCTTGGCGTTCCCATCACCTTCCTGCTTGATGAGGAAGGCTTCTCCCACCGCCAGGAAAACGCGGGCTTGGATGATTTGGCTCTGCGGGAGACTGCGCGTGATGCCTATAGTGTTGGACGGGCTTTTTCCTTGATCTCGGACCCCGAGGTCAGACGTTCGATCACGACATTGGTACGGAGCCTCGCGCAGCAGGCGGAAGATGAAAAGGGTTGACTGAATGCTCAACAAAAGCTTTTAAAATCGCGCGCGGAAAATTACCCTGATTTTGAATGATGATGGAAAAGCTACACAACTTAAACGGTGGTAAAATGTTCTGGTATAATATCGTCCCAGCCAATTGCTGAAGGCAATAATTGAGCCTCCGCAATAGTGCGCGACAATGCCGGTATGGCTTCGATTTCCTGGCGACTGAAACTGCGTTCCATATGCATCGCTGCCGCCCAAAGACGCAGGATCGCCAATTCAAGCTCAGGCGTAATGAGAATTTCGCCCAGAATGTCTTCACCGTCGCGTGGCATGGCGTTGCTTCCTCTGCATGGAATAACATCAGTCTAGGCGAAATCTTATGCAAGACAACATTTTTTTGTCAGTTTCTGTAGACAGCATAAGGGTTTTTTCTGATTAAAAAGAGCAATTCTTCTCAAGGCCACTCGGGTTCCCACCATCAGGGCGAGTGTCAAGGCTTGATTGGGGTTTCTGGTTCAACCTTTCGCAGGATCGTCACGTTCTTTTGCGCGTTGGGTTTTGCGGAGCCCGACAGCGTAATCACCAAGCTTGCGATGCGGGTCCTTGTTTGGGCGCACAATGGTGTGGCGAAAATCATTCCATTCCGCCTCACCAAAGCCGGACAAATCCTCAATGATCGAGAAATTCTCCGCCGCGGCGCCATAGGCCTCCTGCGGGAGGGGTTGCACCTGCAGGAAGGGGAAATTCGGATCGAATTCGATCGGGTGATGCGTGCGCGTAAGCCGCACATTGATGAAAAGCGGGCCAAACCAGCTGCTGGTTTCAACAATGCCTTCATAGCATTCATAGCCGCGATTGCGCACGAAATTGGCCGGCGCGCGAATAAGCGCGGCCCAGCCGGGCGCGGTGCGCATCGCAAGGCCGCTCCAAATCTGCACCAGGCCAGGTTCGATGAAGGTGCTAAGAAAGGGCGGTGAATAGCCCTTGATGTCTTCAGGTGCCGCATCATCAAAATGTGGCGCGAAGTTTGGAAATTGTGTGCTGGTGAGGGGAAACCAATCCTCCACCCCATCATAGGTCCAGATCACATCCGAACCATCCCACATGAGCTTGAAGCCGATCGGCGGGAAGATATACCAACCGAAGGAAGAAGCGGTGGTCATTGCTTCACAAAAACGAAAAGCGCGTGTCGGCATGGTGCCAGCTGCAGCGCGATCGGCGCGCTGGGGCGGGCGCGCCGATGGGATCATGCGATAGAAGGTGGCAAGCGGCGCTGCCGCCTTGCGGGATTCAGTCACGTTCCAGCCTATCCTGTGGTTTGGGGGTCGAGCGAGGTGAAACTCTCCCTCGGTTTCCCCAAAACCGCCAACCGGGGCGCGATGCCCAGGATGCCGTTGACCCAGGCTTCAACGCGGCAAGCTTGGCGCGCAGCCACCAACGCGGACCTTGCCGGCATCGACGGTGGAGATGCGCACGGGCGGGAGGCTTGGCGCGCAGCCACCAACGCGGACCTTGCCGGCATCGGCGGTAGCGTCGGCGGAGATGCGCACGGGCGGCAGGCTGGGCGCCATCCCACCAACGCGGACCTTGCCGGCATCGGCGGTGGAGATGCGCACGGGCGGCAGGCTTGGCGCGCAGCCACCAACGCGGACCTTGCCAGCATCGGTGGCGGAGATGCGCACGGGCGGCAGGCTTGGCGCGCAGCCACCAACGCGGACCTTGCCGACATCGGTGGTGGAGATGCGCACGGGCGGGAGGCTTGGCGCGCAGCCCCCAACGCGGACCTTGCCGGCATCGGTGGCGGAGATGCGCACGGGCGGGAGGCTTGGCGCGCAGCCCCCAACGCGGACCTTGCCGGCATCGGTGGCGGAGATGCGCACGGGCGGGAGGCTTGGCGCGCAGCCCCCAACGCGGACCTTGCCGGCATCGGCAGTCGCGGCCCCACCAAAGGAGACCGGCTTCATGGAAGGAAGTTGTTGCATATCCATTTCACGCATTTTACCATCTCCTAGGGTTTGGGGTCCGGCCTTAAATCTACCAGAGGTTGAGGCAGAACCGTTGTGTTGCTTCGATAATTTGTAGATTGCTGCCCTGCTGTGAAGGCGCTGTGAAGCCAACATCAATGCAGCGTTAAAAAAACGCATTTAGGCGTGAAATAATGCTTGCGTACCACAACCCTGGGTTATAGGCTGGTTGTGTAGCGTCCGTTTCGGACAATCGCGGGGGTGGTTTTGGCACAACAAAATGCCAATCAGAACAACCTTGTGGCGCTGGATGTCGGTGCCAGGCAGGCGGTTGTTCGCATCCATCTCCTCGGCGCGCTCCGCGCCATCAGCTATTTGGGTGAGGATTTGGTGCCCCGCGGCCGCAAGGCTCGCGCCATCCTGGGCTATCTTTGCTTGCATGCCGGGCAGCGGGTGCCCAGGGCCAAATTGGCCGCCCTGCTCTGGGATCGGGTGCCGGACCAGCAGGCCCGCGCCAGCTTGCGCCAATCCCTGCGGGAATTGCTGCTGGCCTTCGGTGCCTTGGCGGATGAGGTGCTGGAAACCGATGCCGAAATGGTCCGCCTGAACCAGCGTGTCTGCTGGGTGGATAGTGCGGCGATCCTGGCCGGCCCCCATCCTGCCAATCTGCTCAGGACCGATCTGGCGGCGCTTTGTGAAGGTGAATTGCTGGAAGATTTGAACGGCATCTCGGAAGCCTTTGACGAATGGCTGCTGATGGAACGCGCGCGTTTCGCGACTGAAGTGACTGCAGTATTTGACGAGGAATTGCACCAGATCGCCCAGGCCGATGTTCCCGCCGAAAGGCGCGCGGGCCTGGCGCGCCGCATCATTGCCTGCGAACCAACCCATGAAGGGGCCAGCCGCATCCTGATGACGGCGCTGGCCGAACTCGGGGAAAAGGCGCAAGCGCTCCGCGAATTTGAACGCTGCCGCATGGCGATGCAGAGCCGGTTGGAGGTTGAACCCGCGGCGGAGACCAGGGCGCTTTACGAAAAGCTGCGTTCCGCGCCGATGCGCCCGAAGATTGAGGCTGGGCATGGAACCCAGGCCAATGGTGAGCCGCGCACAAGCATTGCCGTTTCAGCGCCCACCGCGTCGCGGCTGCGGATTGGGGTCATTCCCTTCCAGGCAACGACTGAAGATAATGCGCAGCTGGCCTTTTCCCTCAGCCAGGAAATCGCCTCAGCCCTTGCCAGGTTCCGTTGGTTTGATGTGGTCGCCGCGCTGACGCCGCAGCCGCAGTTGGCGCAATGGGATGAGGCCTTTCTCCGCGCCAAGGGCTGGCATTACGCGGTGGAAGGCAATCTGATCGGCGGGGCAGACAAGATCAGCATCAGCATTCGGCTTTTGGATATTGGCCAGGATATCAGGCCGGCGTGGAGTGATCGGTTTGAACTTGAAACGTCGATGATGGACCAACTCCATGACCGTGTTGTGGCGCCTGTGGTTGCACGTATTGATCCGGCAATCCTGTTCATTGAAGGACAGCAAACAAGGCCACGCTGGTCGGATGCTACGAGCCTGGTGCTGCAAGCCATTCCGATGCTGTCAACGATGCAGCGTGCGCCGTTTGAGAAGGCAGGAGGCCTTTTGACCGAAGCGCTTGTAAAAGAACCGCATAATGCGAAAGCCAATGCCTGGGGGGCGTATTGGCACATATTTCATATTGGCCAAGGCTGGTCACCCAATCCGCAGCAGAGTCTCGAAAAGGCGCAACAACTGGCTTTCGAAGCGATCAAGCAGGACCCTGATAACGCTGAAGCTCACGCGATTTGCGGGCATGTTTGTTCTTTTCTCGAGAAGGATTTTGACTCTGCGCGCCACTATCTGGATGTGGCCTTAAGGCTCAATCCCAATGTCGCCTTCATTTGGGCAATGAGCGCTGCCACCTACTGCTACATGGGGCAACCCGCCATGGCGCTCCAGCACCTGGAGCGTTACACAACGCTCACCAGTTTCGCGCCCAATGCTTATTTTGGTGATACGATCTACACCTTGGCGCATTTGATAAAGACAGATTTTGATGCGGCATCCAAATTCGGCCGCCGGGCCGTGCGTGCCTATCCCGATTTCTCCAACGGCTACAAACCCCTCATCGCAGCACTCGGCCATCTTGGCCGGCGTGAGGAAGCGGCGCCTTACGTCCAAAAACTCCTGCAACTGGAACCGCTTTTCACCATCGCGCAATTCACGCGCACCTACCCCCTCGCCCGGCAGGAAGACCGCGATAACTACGCACGCGGTCTGGAACTGGCCGGCGTGCCGAAGGGGTGAAACCTTGCATCGCCCTGTGTCTCAGGCCTGATTGAAGCATCGCGTGTCGGCCCATGTCCAAGGCGCTACGACCGCAGCCATGACAAACACCAAGCTATACGGCACCCTATGGGCCGCGCTCACGGTCATTGTCTGGTCAGCCTGGCCGGCCTTCACACGGCTGGCGGTCACTGAATCCGTCACCCCCGCTGATATTGTCCTGCTGCGCTATGGCATTGGGGGCTTGATCCTGCTGCCGGTGCTGCTGAGGCTGGCGGGTTCCATGCCGCGCCATGCCTGGCTGGAAGGGCTGTGGTTCGCGCTGCTGCAAGGCGCGCCCTTGGCCATGTTGACGGCGCAGGGCCTGGCCCTTGCCCCGGCGGGACATCTCACGCTTTCCACCGGCCTCATGCCGCTATTCACCAGCCTGCTGTGTTTTTATTTTCTGGGTGAGGCAATTTCTCGCCTGCGCGGATATGGCCTTGCGCTGATCACGCTGGGCGCGCTCTCCATTGGTGGTGTCAGCGCGGCCAGCATCCATCTTGATTACTGGAAGGGCGATATCCTGTTTGTTGGCGCCGGCATGTTGGGGTCGGTCTATCTGCTGCGCATGCGCCGTTCGGGGCTTTCCGCGCTGCAAGGTGCCGCCTTGCTCAGCGTCTATTCCATGCTGCTCTATTTTCCTTTTTTTGTCTGGTTTTTTTGGGAAACATCAAAACTCACGCAAATCCCCGTCTCGGATCTGTTGTTTCAGGGCTTCTATCAGGGTGTCTTGATGGGGGCGCTCACCATCTTTTCGCTTGGGCGTTCGACCATGCTGCTTGGCGCGCCGGCAGCGGCAATGAGCCTTGCCTTGCTGCCGGTTGCAAGCTTCCTGTTGGCCTTTTTCATCCTGGGCGAGGTGCCGAGTGTGTTTGAAATTATGGGCGCTGTTGCGATCAGCCTGGGGGCCTTTCTGGCGGCGCTATCGGCGCGCGCGCCGAGGCCTGCCGCAAAACTCAGTTAAGCCCCAAGGCCGGCAAATCCAGCACCCAAGGCAAATCCGTATCCCCCGTCGCCGCCCCCGCGCGCGTCAGCAGCGCATGCGCCTGGCCGCGATGATGTGTCTGGTGGTTGAAGAAATGTCCAACCGTGATCCAAAGCGGCATGCTCACGTCACGCCCCACAATGCCGGAGTACCAAGATAGCGGCGCCGCCAAGCGTTCGGGCGTAAGGCGCGCGGCCCAGGCTTCGATCTTGGCATCCGCAGCCACGCGGCGGGATTTCAACTCCGCCCAATCCGTGATCATGACAGGGCTTTGCTTCATGGCGACGGAAGGCTTCTCCCACCCATCAAAGCGGCTCATCCAGGTGGTATCGCCCCACAGCAAATGGCAGAGCGTGCCCTGAATACTGCCCCAAAAGGCGCCGCCATCAGCTTCGCGAGCGCTTGCATCCAGCCCATCAGCGGCGGCGTAAAGTCGGCGATTCATTTCGCTGTTATAGGCCGCCATCATGCGGCACCAATCGGGCGAGATCATGCGGCACCTATTTGCTTGTAGAAGAATACGGTCGCCGAGGCGCTGCCATCAGCATTCAGCGCAAAGCCCGGAATGCGCCCTGCCTCCTGCCAACCAAGCGCGCGATACAAAGCCTCACCGGCATCATCCGCGCGGGTGTCGAGGGTCAGCAAGCGCCGCCCGCGCTGCAGTGCGTCCGTTTCAAGGGCGCCCATCAGCGCCTGGCCCACGCCGCGCCGCCGCGCGGCAGGATGCACCAGAAGTTTCGCCACTTCCGCGCGGTGTGGCTGATTGGGTGGTGTGGCCAGATCAAGCGTGACGGTGCCCACCAGCGCGCCATCCGCCCAGGCGACCCAGATTGCCTTTCGGTCAAGCGCAATATCGGCGAGGCTGCGCCGCCAAAATCCCTGCGCGGCCTCAGCGCTTAATGGCGGCAGGAAGGAAACCGAAGCCCCGGCGGCAACGCAAGCCACCAGAATATCCGCCAAGGGCCGTTCCGCATGTTCGGCGGCCGAGGCATCCAGCGCTTGCACAACCACGCCGCGCGCTGCCTTCACGAAGGGAAATTCCAGCGAATTGGAAAGATCATTCAAAACGCGGATCGGTCCCTGCCGCACATAACCACGCTTCGTATAAAATCTATGCGCGCGGGTGAAGCGTGTGTCGGACCAAAGCCGGATCACCTCCGCGCCCGCTTCTCGCGCATGGGATTCCGCCGCTTCCATCAGCGCCACGGCCAGGCCCGTGCCACGCTGGCTGGCCGCGACATAGACGCGGCAAATCTCCCAATCCGGCGTGCCTGGCAAAGGATGCACGGCGGCCATGCCGACCACCGCGCCCGCAACTTCGGCCACCCACAGCGCGCCATCCTGTGCAGCGAAATAGCTGGCGAGCGCGCGAAGTTCCGGCACTTCCCCATCCAGATCAAAAACGCAGCCCGGATATTCCGCCCAGCAATTGCGGATCAGCGCAATGAAGCCCGACGCATCGGAATCGCGCCCGGCGCGGAGCATGGCGCGTTCAGCTCAATTCGCGGCAGAATTCCTGAATGCGGCCGCAGGCCTCACGCAGGTTTTCCGTATTGGTCGCATAGGAAATTCGCAGATAAGGAGACATGCCATAGGCCGTGCCCTGCACGGTCGCGACATATTTTTCTTCGAGCAGCGCCATGGCGAAATCCGTATCGGTTTCGATCTTGCGCCCGCCCTTGCTGGTTTTGCCGATGC